>DASTAN010000113.1:0-4822 GCA_035712665.1 Gemmatimonadales bacterium | reverse complement strand
GGTAGTGGTGGCGCAGGAAGGCGGAGACGGGAGCAGACACGGTTGAGTCCTGAGTCGTGAGTCGTTGGTGGCCTCAGGCTTTAGGCCTCAGGCCGTAGGGGCGCACCCTTGAGGCCTGCAGCTTCAGGCTTAAGGCTTTGAGGCCTTCGGCCCCTCCAGCCCCCAAAACTACCCCCCCAACCGCCCCCCGTCACGCTACCATTCAGGATGCCTGCCGCCGCGCCACTCTCCTGCTACGCCGTCACTGCCCCGGGGCTCGAGCCGATTCTTGCGGCCGAGCTCGCGGGGCTGGGACTCGACGTGGGCGAGTCGGACGAGGGCGGCGTGGCATTCACGAGCGGGCCCGAGGGGTTGGCCGACGCGCTGCTCGGGCTCCGGACCGCCAATCGCGTGACGGTGCGGCTGGCGTCGTTCACGGCCAAGGGGTTCGCCGAACTCGAGCGTCACGCGGCCAAGGTTCCCTGGGGTCAGGTGCTGCCGCCCGGCGCCGCGGTGCACTTCCGGGTCACCTCCAAGAAGTCGAAGCTCTACCACGAGGACGCGATCGCCGAACGGCTCGAGCGTGCCGCCGTCCTCGCCATCCGCGGGAGCGAGGCGATCCGCTCGGCAACCTCGGCCGAAATCCTCGAGGACGACGTGCGCGAGGTGCCGCGCGTGCAGCGGATCGTGGTGCGCGTCTTCCGTGACGAGGTGACCCTCTCGGCCGACGCCTCGGGCGCCCTGCTGCATCGCCGCGGCTGGCGGCTCGAGACCGCGAAGGCGCCGCTCCGCGAGACGCTGGCGGCGGCGCTGTTGCTCGGGGTCGGCTACGACGGCAGCGTGCCGCTCACCGACCCGCTCGCGGGGTCGGGGACGATCCCGATCGAGGCGGCGCTGATCGCGCGGCGCATCGCGCCGGGGAAGCTCCGGCGCTTCGCGGCCGAGGCGTGGCCGATCGTCGGCGCGGCCCCGTTCGCAGCAGCGCGGCTCCGGGCCGACGCGCGCGAGCTGCCGAAGTCACCGGTGACGATCGAGGGGCACGATCGCGATGCGGGGGCGATCCTCGCGGCGATCAATAACGCCCGCCGCGCCGGCGTCCTGCAGGACGTGAGCTTCACGCGGGCCGCGCTGTCGCATCTCACGCCGCGCGCGGGGCCGGGGTGGATCGTCACCAATCCGCCGTGGGGCGTGCGCATCGGCGAGCGCCAGAAGCTGCGCGACCTCTACGCCGCGATCGGCAACGCCGTCCACGCCGCGCGTCCCGACTGGCGCGTGGCGCTGCTCACCACCGAGCGGATGCTCGCCGCGCAGACGGGGCTCGAGCTGGTGGAGCGGTGGAAGTCGAGCAGCGGCGGGGTGAATGTTCGATGCTTCGCATCGGAGAGCTGAGATCCGAGATCGGAGATCGGAGAAGGCGACAAGGGACACGGGACACGGGACAGGTCATCCCGAGCGCAGCGAGGAATCTCGACACTCACCGCCACACCATCGCGGACCCATGATCACATCCACCTCCAGTCTCCTGCTGGCCGCGCTATTCGTCGCTGCCCCGGTCGCTGCCCAGCGCGCGGCGAACTGCCATCCCATCTCGGCTGTCGAGACGACCGTCGCCGTCCAGTACGTCCGCCGCCTGGTGTCCGTACCGAGCCGCGACGAGATGCGGCGCGTGTTCGGGCTGGCGCGGGTGGATAGCACGACCGTGGTTGCCGTCACGGACGAAGCGTTGTGCCGCAAGGCGCTCGCGTTGGTGAACACGAAGATTGCCCCCGAGGCACCGGCCGCGACGTCGATCGTGCTGATCGTCGTTGGACCGAAGTTCTTCGCGCGAACGCCTGGCGTGCGGGTGGGTGGCGATGATCGGCAGTTCGTGCTGAATCGGGAGCTGACCCAGGTCTTGAGGGACCATTAGGGGAGGGCACGGGACAAGCGACACGGGACACGGGACACGTCATCCCTCGCGACGCTCGGGATGACAGCCCTCCGATCTCAGCTCTCCGATCGCCGATCTCCTCTGACCACCAACACGACAGCTGGTATGAGCAGCGCCGTTGCGGCGATGGTCTGCGGGCCGATCGGCTCGTTGGCGAGCCAGGCGCCGAGGGCGAGGGCGACGATCGGGTTGACGTAGTTGTAGCTCGCGACCGAGGTGGCGTCGGTGTGCGAGAGGAGCCACTGAAAGACGGTGTAGGCGATCATCGAGCCGGCCACGGTGAGGTACGCCCACGCGAGCCACGAGCGCGTCGAGACCTGTGCGAACTCGAAGCTGCGCGCCTCGCCGAGGGCGAGGCCGACCGCGACCGCGATGAGCCCCCCCGCCAGCATCTGCGCGCCGCTCGCCGCGAGGACATCCTTCGCGTGCGGCCAGTCGCGGCCATACGTCATCCCATAGGCCCAGCAGACCATCGCGAAGCAGAGCATCGCGATGCGCGGGACGTCGGGGACTTCCTCCAGCGTCGCACTGCCGAGCATCACGAGGCCGACGGTGCCGAGCGCGAGACCTGCCATGCGGCGGCGCGAGAGGGGCGCACCGAGGCGCCGGCTGTTGAAGAGGGCGATCAGGAGCGGCGACCCCGCCGCGAACATCGCGACCGTCCCCGAGGCGATGCGCTGCTCGATCCAGACCACTGCGGCGTTGTTGAGCACCACCATCAGGATCCCGACGCCGACGGCACCATACCACTCGCGCCCGCGCGGCCAGGGCGTGCCGCGGAGCCGCGACCACGCGAGGATGCACGCCCCGGCGACGACGAAGCGCACCCCGGCGAGCAGCACCGGCGGGAGCGTCTCGACGGCAACCTTGATCCCGAGGTAGGTGGAGCCCCAGATCCAGTAGAGGGCAAGGAATGCTGCAACGACGGAGGGACGTGAGATCGGAGATCCGAGAGTCAGTGAAGGGTGGAGGGTGAAGGGTGAAGGGCGATGGTCGAGGTGGTGGAGCGTGCCGAGATCCCTCGCTATGCTCGGGATGACGACCCCCTCACCCCTTACCCCTTACTCCTCACCTGCTTTTCGACGACGTAATAGTCCGGATCGACCGCCACGTTCCTCGCTCCGTCGAGCCGCTGCCACTCGGCGGTCGGCGTGAGGCGGAGGGTACGACCCGCATCGGTCGTCACGTCCACCGGCATCGCGAAACCAGGGATCACATCCTCCCAGCGATACTCGAGGCCGCCGGCGACCGCCCGCCAGGCGAACGCCGGGATCTGCGTCGTGGTGAGGTACTGGTCGAAGACCGGCTGCAGCGGGAGTCCGGTGCGCTGGATGATGTACTCCTGCACCTCGCGCCCGTCGACGATCCGGTGGCGGAACGTCCGGTTGAGGCCGCGCAGCACGTCGCGCCAGAGCGAATCGTTGGCGACCACCTGGCGGATGGTGTGCAGCATCGCCCCGCCCTTGGGATACATGTCGCCCGACCCCTGCGCGTTGATGCCGCGCGTCGGCGGGATCACCGGGCGGTCGTTCCGGATCCCCTTCCGGGTGCCGATGTTGTAGCGCGATCCCGCCTCGGGGCCGAGGAGACACTCGGTGTAGAGCGACTCGCTGTAGTTGGCGAACGACTCGTGCACCCACATGTCGGCGAGGTCGCGCGTGGTGATGTTGTTCCCCCACCACTCGTGCGCGGTCTCGTGGACGATGATGAAGTCCCACTGCATCCCGAGCCCGGTGCCGGAGCCGTCGCGACCGCGATAGCCGTTGGCGTACCGGTTGCCGTAGGTGACGGCGCCCTGGTGCTCCATCCCGGTGTTGGGGACCTCGATCAGCTTGTAGCCGTCGGCATAGAACGGGTACGGCCCGAACCAGTGCTCGAAGCACTGCATCGTGGTGCGCGCCTGCACGAACTGCGCGCGCGCCCGCTCGAGGTTCACGTCGAGCGGGTAGTAGTCCATCGTGAGCGGACCGTCCTCGCCGCGATACGTCTCCTGCCAGTGCGCGTAGTGGCCGACCGCGAGGGCGATCGCGTAGTTGTTGATCGGGTTCGCGACGCGCCACGTCCAGCTGGTGGTGCCGTCGGCGTGATCCGCGCGCCGCTCGAGCCGTCCCGCGCCGATGTGCTGCAGCCCGGTCGGCGCCGTGATCGTGACGCGCATCGAGTCGGGCTCGTCGGCCTGGGTGTCCTTGTTCGGCCACCAGATCGACGCGCCGACTCCCTGGTCGGTCGTCACGATCCACGGGCGGCCAAGCGTGTCGGTCGCCCAGGTGAGTCCGCCGTCCCAGGGGGGACGCGGGGCGATGCGCGGCCGACCGTGATAGTACGCCGTCGCGGTGTGCACGGAGCCGATCGGCTCCGTCGCGGAGAGTGTCGCGAAATGGGCGTTCCCCTCGTGCGCGAGCGGCAGCGCCTTCCCGTCCTGCACGACGCTGTCGAGCACCAGCGGCGTCATCAGGTCGATCTGGAGCGTCTGTCCCTCGCCGGTCACCCGATAGGTGATCGCGTTCGACCCGCGGAGCGTGCTGTCGCTCGGCGACACCCGGACGCTCAGGTCATAGTGCGTGACGTCCCACCAGTGGCGCCCCGGGGTGTGCCACGAGCCGCGGAGGGTGTCGGCGCGGGACTGCGCGGGGGCGAGACTCGGCGCAAGGGAGAGCAGGACAAGGGACAAGAGACAAGGGACAACGAACAGTTCGCCGTTCGCGGTTCGCCTCTCGCCGTTCACGGCCGCACGCCCTGCGGCGGCGTCATCACCCGCCTGGCGAGGCACGGTTCGTCCGAGTAGACGGTCGGGAACGCGAAGGCCTCGCCGCTCCAGCGGATCAGCCCGCTCGAGGTGACCAGCTCGTCGATCCCGTCGCCGTCGCCGTCGCTCGCGCCGTAGATGTCGACGTTGCCCGGCGCGCGCGCGAT
>DASTAN010000112.1:0-24310 GCA_035712665.1 Gemmatimonadales bacterium | reverse complement strand
GGGCCGCTGCCGAGGATGATCACCGTCGGGCGGGTGTCGGCGCCGGGGCCGGCCTCGTTCTCCTCGTCCCAGCAGGAGTAGAGGTACGGCGTGCTCGACGGGAACTCGCCGGCGCAGGTGTCCACCGTCTTGTACACCGGGCGCAGGCCGAGGCGATGGCGCACGGCGCGGATGTGCGCCTCGGGCAGCTCCTTCAGGTCGCCGAGCTGCCAGTCCGAGAAGCCGTCGCGCTTGAGGCGGCGGAGGATGGCGCGGTCGGCGGCGTCGTCCTCGCCGAACGGATGGCGGATCCACTCCTCCTCCAGCTCGACGAGCTCGGCGAACTGGTTGAGGAACCACGGGTCGATCCCCGAGGCCGCGTGGAGCTCGGCGACGGTGACGCCGGCCACGAGGGCGCGCTTCACCTGGAAGAGCCGCTCGGGCGTCGGGCGGCGGATCGCGGCGAGGAGCGTCTCGCGATCATCGGCGGTCAGGCGGTCGTCGATCGGCCCGGCGCCGATCGCCCAGCCGGCGCGCCCGGTCTCGAGCCCGCGGAACCCCTTCTGCAGCGCTTCCTTGAAGGTGCGCCCGATCGCCATCGCCTCGCCGACCGACTTCATCTGCGTGGTGAGCCCCGGGTCGGCGCCCGGGAACTTCTCGAAGGCGAAGCGCGGGATCTTCACGACGACGTAGTCGAGCACCGGCTCGAACGAGGCCGGCGTCACCTTGGTGATGTCGTTCGGGAGCTCGTCGAGGGTGTAGCCGACGGCGACCTTCGCCCCGATGCGCGCGATCGGGAAGCCGGTCGCCTTCGACGCCAGCGCCGACGAGCGCGACACGCGCGGGTTCATCTCGATCACGAGCTGCTCGCCGGTCGCGGGGTTCACCGCGAACTGGATGTTGCAGCCGCCGGCCGCGACACCGACCTCGCGGATGATGGCGATCGAGGCATCGCGCATCGCCTGGTACTCGCGGTCGCTGAGCGTCATCGCGGGTGCGCAGGTGATCGAGTCGCCGGTGTGCACGCCCATCGGGTCGATGTTCTCGATCGAGCAGACGATGACGACGTTGTCGGCGCCGTCGCGCATCACCTCGAGCTCGAACTCCTTCCACCCGATGATGCTGCGCTCGACGAGCACCGACGTCACCGGGGAGAGCTCGAGGCCGCGCGTCAGCATCGCGACGAACTCCTCGCGATTGTAGGCGATGCCGCCGCCCGTCCCGCCGAGCGTGAAGCTGGGACGCATGATCGCGGGGTACCCGGTCTGCTCGACCGCGGCGAGGCCCTCCTCGAGCGTCGTCACCACCGTGCCGCGCGGCGTCGCGAGGCCGATCCGCTGCATCGCCTCCGCGAACTCGGCGCGATCCTCGGCGACGCGGATGGCGCGCTCGTTGGCGCCGATCAGCTCGACGCCGAACTTCTCGAGGGTGCCGTCCTTCACCAGCGCCATGGCGACGTTGAGCGCCGTCTGGCCGCCCATCGTCGGCAGGAGCGCGTCGGGGCGCTCCTTCTCGATCACCTTGGCGACCCACTCGGGCGTCACCGGCTCGATGTAGGTGGCGTCGGCGATCTCCGGATCGGTCATGATCGTCGCCGGATTCGAATTCACCAGGATGACCCGGTAGCCCTCCTCCTTGAGCGCGCGCACCGCCTGCGTGCCCGAGTAGTCGAACTCCGCCCCCTGTCCGATGACGATGGGGCCGGAGCCGATGATGAGGATCGAGGAGAGATCAGTCCGCTTGGGCATCTACCAGGTCCTTCAGTGTCTGGTCAAAGGGGATCGACGGGGCCCATCCGGTCGCGGCCATCAGCCGGGCGGGATCGCCGATCAGCACGGGAATATCGGCAGGGCGCACCAGCGACGCATCCGTCACCGGCTCGGCGTCGCAGCCGACCAGCGCCCGGAGGGCCTGCACGCAGTCGCCAAGGTGCCGTCCGACGCCGGTCGCGATGTTGTAGGCGGTCATCGGCGCGCCCTGCGCCAGCAGCGCCAGATAGGCGGCGACCACGTCGCGCACGTCCAGGAAGTCGCGCACCACGTCGAGGGTGCCGACCGCGAAGGTCCGGTCGCCCGCCTGCCTGGCGGCCCGGAGCCGCGCCGCGAAGGCGGGGAGCACGAAGCGGGTGTCCTGGCCCGGCCCGGTATGCGGGAACGGGCGCGCCACCACGAGGGGCACCCCGGTCGATGCGGCCGCGTCGAACAGCAGGGCTTCCGCCGCCGCCTTGCTCTCGGCATAGGGCGAGATCGGCGCGATCGGCGCGTCCTCGACGATCGGACCCGCGTGCCCCGGGCCGTACACCTCGGCCGTCGAGACGAAGAGGAACCTCGGCGCCCGGCCGCCCGCGGTCACCGCGTCGAAGAGCCGGGCAGTGGCCTCGGTGTTGACCGCCATCGCCGCGGCCGGGTCACGACGGGCATCCGCCCCGGACGAGATCGCCGCGAGGTGGACTACCGCATCCACGCGCTCCGCGCCAAGCCGCGCGACATCGGTCGCGGACGTCAGGTCGGCGGTCCGCGTCGTGACCCCCGCCTGCAGCGCCGCCGGGAGCCACGCGGCAGGCTCCGCGCCACCGGGGCCGATGGTCGCCACGACGTCGTGTCCCGCCGCCCGCGCGGCGTGCGTGAGGGTGCGGCCGACGAAACCGTCGGCCCCGGTCACCAGCAGGCGCATCACCGCGCGCGCAACCGCTCGACGTCGGCGTCGACCATCATGTGCACCAGCTGCTCGAACGAGGTGGCCGGCGTCCAGCCCAGCTCGGCCTTCGCCTTCGACGGGTCGGCGAGGAGCAGGTCCACCTCGGCCGGACGATAGAAGCGCTCGTCGATCACGACGTGGCGCTGCCAGTCGAGGCCGACGCGCTCGAACGCGACGCGCACGAGATCGCCCACGCTGTGCGTCTCGCCGGTGCCGATGACGTAGTCGGTCGGCGTCGGCTGCTGCAGCATCCGCCACATCGCGTCGACGTAGTCGCCAGCGTAGCCCCAGTCGCGGCGCGCCTCGAGGTTGCCGAGGCGGAGCTCGGTCGCGAGGCCGAGCTTGATGCGGGCCACGCCGTCGGTGACCTTGCGGGTCACGAACTCGATGCCGCGCCGCGGCGACTCGTGGTTGAAGAGGATCCCGCTCACGGCGTAGAGGCCGTAGCTCTCCCGGTAGTTCACGGTGATCCAGTGGCCGTAGAGCTTCGCGACGCCGTAGGGCGAGCGCGGGTAGAACGGCGTCGTCTCGCGCTGCGGGGTCTCGACCACCTTGCCGAACATCTCGCTCGACGAGGCCTGGTAGAACTTCGCCGTCGGGCAGGCGAGGCGGACCGCCTCGAGGAGGCGCGTGACGCCGAGGGCGGTGAACTCGCCGGTCAGGACGGGCTGCGAGAACGAGGTCGGGACGAACGACTGCGCGGCGAGGTTGTAGACCTCGTCGGGCTGGACGTCGCGGACCACGGTCGTCAGCGAGTGCTGGTCGAGCAGGTCGGCGGCCTCGATGCTGATCCGGGGGATCAGGTGGTCGATCCGTTCGTAGGAGTGGTGCGAGGTGCGGCGCACGACGCCGACGACCTCGTATCCCTTCGCCAGCAGGAACTCGGCGAGGTAGGACCCATCCTGGCCGGTGATGCCGGTAATCAGGGCGCGCGGCACGGAGACCTCCGGGGAGTTGTCAAGGTGCGACCGACCCGGTAGATTTGCGGGTCTGTAGTGGAATTGGGCTTTGGACACTTAGCGATCGAGGCAGCAATGGCGCGCGTCTGCACCATGTGCGGCAAGGGGCCGACGACGGGCAACTCCGTCTCCCACGCGAACAACCGGCGGAAGCGTCGCTGGTACCCGAACCTCCAGACGGTCCGGGTGGTGGTCGACGAGGCGCCTCGGCGCGTCCGCGTCTGCACCCAGTGCATCAAGACCGGGAAGGTGGCGAAGGCCGCCGCGGCCTGAGCCACTCCCGGCAGCAGTCGAAGCGGGCGGCCTCCTTCGGGACGGCCGCCCGTTTCCGTTCCCGGGCGGGCGGCGCCGGGACGCGAAAAAGGGGACCCGAAGGTCCCCCGCCCCGTTCCTGCCGACACCGCCACGAGCGTGATCACTCGGAGAGGAGCTCGATGCGCGCCATCTCGGCGCCGTCGCCAGGCCGGTGGCCAAGCTTGAGGATGCGGGTGTAGCCGCCCGGCCGCGCGGCGAAGCGCGGACCGATCTGCTTGAACAGCTTGGACAGGATCTCGCGATCCTTGATCTTCTTCTCGACCTGCCGGATGGCGTGGAGGTCACCGCGCCGGGCCAGGGTGACGAGCTTCTCGGCGTACGGCCGGAGCTCCTTCGCCTTGGCGACGGTGGTGTTGATCCCCTCGTGCAGGAAGAGCGACGCTGCCATGTTGCGCAGGAGAGCCCGACGATGGGCCGCCGTGCGCGACAGCTGCCGACCCTTGGCGCGGTGCCGCATTGCTTACGCTTCCTCTCCGTGGCTCGCCACCGCCGACGGCGACGTGCCCTGATCAATGATGCGGAGGTCGCCGTCGACCTCATCGAACTTCATCCCGAAATTGAGCCCCTCCTTCGAGAGGAGCTCGGCGATCTCCTGGATCGCCTTCTCGCCGATGTTCTTGACCTCGTTGAGGTCCTTCACCGCGACCTCGACCAGGTCCTTGAGGGACCGGATGTTCGAGTTCTTCAGCGAGTTGAGCGAGCGGACCGAGAGGCCCACGTCGTCGATGCTCACGGCGAGGCGGGCGCGGAGGCCCGACGCCACGGGAGCGGCGGCCACGGGCGCCGGCTCGGCCGACACGACCTCGGCAACCTCAGGCACGTGCCCGAACTCGACGAAGTAGCGGAAGTGCTCGCGGGCGAGGGCGGCGGCGTAGGCCAGCGCATCCTCGGGCGAGATGGTGCCGTCGGTCTCGATCGAGAGCGCGAGACGATCGTAGTCGGTGCGCTGCCCGACGCGGGTCTCGGCGACCGTGAAATTCGCGCGGCGCACCGGGTTGTAGATCGCGTCGATGCGCACGAGGTCGATCGGGTACGACCGGTCGAGCGGGTGCATCTCGGCCTCGACGTAGCCGCGGCCCTTGTTCACGTACAGCTCGCAGGTGACCTCGCGGTCGTCCTGGATGGTGAACAGGAGCTGGTCGCGGTTGTGGACCGTCGCGCCGCCGGAGGGCTGGATGTCACCGGCCGTGACCGGGCCCGGCCCCTTCTTGGTGATGCGGAGCACCGCCTCGTCGACGTCCTCGGCGAGGACCAGCGTCAGCTGCTTCAGGCGCTGGATGATCTGGTGCACGTCCTCGAGGACGCCCTGCACCGTCTGGTGCTCGTGCACGACGCCGTCGAGGCGGAAGCCCCAGACGGCGCTGCCGCGCAGCGACGAGAGCAGCATGCGCCGGAGCGCATTGCCGAGCGTGTGGCCGAAGCCGCGCTCGAGCGGCTGGAGGCGGAACTCGGCGATGTTCGGGTTGCCCTCGGCCTTGGTCATCTCGACCAAGTGGGGGCGGACCAGTCCGGTCAGGTCAATGCTCATCAGCGCGCGCGTCCTTCGGTTACTTCGAGTAGAGCTCGACGATCAGCTGCTCCTGCGCGGCCACCGGGATGGCGTCGCGGGTCGGCAGCTCGAGCAGGCGGCCAGCGGCCTTGTCGGCATCCACGGTGAGCCACGCCACCGCGCCACCGCGCGAGGCCTGCTCCAGGGACGCCTTCACCGCGAGCATCTCGCGATCGGCCGGGGCCACGCGGACTTCCATCCCCGGGAGCACCTTGAAGCTCGGGATGTCGACGCGATGGCCGTTGACCTCGACGTGGCCGTGGCGCACCAGCTGGCGCGCGGCGCGACGCGAGGCGGCAAAGCCCATGCGGTACACGATGTTGTCGAGGCGCGTCTCGAGCGCGACGAGCAGGTTCGTGCCCTTCACGCCCGGCAGGTGCGACGCCTTGGTGAAGGTGGTGCGGAACTGGGTCTCGGTGAGCCCGTACATCCGCTTCACCTTCTGCTTCTCACGCAGCTGCTTCGCGTACTCGGACATCTTCTTCACGCGGCCGCCGGTGTTGCCGTGCTGGCCCGGGGCATACGCCCGGCGCTCGACGGCGCACTTCTCGGTGAGGCAGCGGGTGCCCTTCAGGAACAGCTTGGTGCCCTCGCGGCGGCAAAGCCGGCAGGCCGGACCAGTGTATCGCGACATGACTCAGACCCGCCGCTTCTTCGGGGGACGGCACCCGTTGTGGGGAATCGGGGTGACGTCGCGGATCGAGGCCACCTTGAGGCCGACCGACGCCAGCGCCTGGATCGCCGACTCGCGACCGCTGCCCGGGCCCTGGACCCGCACGTGCACCTTGCGCAGCCCCATGTTCAGCGCCTCGCGGGCGCAGTTCTCGGAGGCCACGGTGGCGGCGAACGGCGTCGACTTCTTCGACCCCTTGAACCCCGCCTTGCCGGCGGTGCCCCAGGTGATCGTGTTGCCACGCAGGTCCGTGATCGTGATCAGCACGTTGTTGAAGGTCGCGGAGACGTGAACCATCCCCTCCGACTCGACAACCTTCCGCGAGCGCTTGGCGCCCGACTTCGCAGCAGGAGCAGTCATGGCTTACTTCTTCGTCGCCTTCTTCTTGCCGGCGATGGCCCGACGCGGGCCCTTCTTCGTCCGGGCGTTCGTGTGCGTGCGCTGGCCGCGGACCGGGAGGTTGCGGCGATGCCGCATCCCGCGATACGAGCCGATGTCCATCAGGCGCTTGATGTTCATCGCGACTTCGGTGCGCAGCGCGCCCTCGGTCTTGACGAGGCGCTCGATGATCTGGCGGAGCTTGCCGACATCGGCGTCCGTCAGGTCCCGAACCCGGGTGTCCGGCGAGATGCCCGTCTCCGCCAGAAGCTTCTGGCTGGTGACGCGGCCGATGCCGTAGATGTAGGTCAGGCCGATCTCGACCCGCTTCTCGCGCGGAAGGTCCACGCCTGCGATACGCGCCATGATCAGCCCTGCCGCTGCTTGTGCTTGGGAGTGCGGCTGCAGATGATCCGCGTCACGCCGCGACGCTTGACCACCTTGCAATGCTCGCAAATCGGCTTCACGCTCGAACGAACCTTCACGACAAATCCTCTCCGGAAGACCGGGTTTTCGGGACAGCAGGGAATGATACGCGAGGGTCTGAAAGGACGCAACCCCGGCAACAGCAGGGGACACGCGACAAGGGACAGGCGACACGGGTTCCGCCCCTTGTCCCGTGTCGCCTGTCTCGTGTCCCTCAGGCCCCCGACGCCGCCTTGAAGCTGGCCCACGCCTCCCCCGGGTCCGCGGCGGCCAGGATCGGGCGGCCCACCACTAGGTGCGTCGCCCCGGCAGCCGTCGCCGCCTCGGGGGTCCCGACCCGGGTCTGGTCGCCCACGGCATCCTCGGCCCGGCGGATCCCGGGAACCACCAGCCTCCCTCCGCCGACGACCCCGCGGACCCTGGGCAGCTCCTCAGCCGAGCAGACGATCCCGGCTGCCCCGGCCCGCATTGCCATCTCGGCAAGGCGCGGCACCTCCGCCGTCAGGTCCACCGCCGCCCGCCCGGTGGTCGCGGCGAACCCCGCTGCGTCGTGCGAGGTCAGGACCGTCACCGCCACGATCGCCAGCCGGCCGGCCGCCGCCTCGACGGCCGCCCGCACCATCGCCTCGCCGCCGAGCGCGTGCACCGTGGCCATCGCCACGCCGAGCTCCGCCGCCGCCTCGACCGCGCCGCGCACGGTGTTGGGGATGTCGTGCCACTTGAGGTCGAGGAACACCGGATGCCCGGCCTCCACCAGTCCGCGCACGAAGCCGGAGCCGGCGCGCGTCATCAGCACCGAGCCGACCTTGACCGGGCATTCCTCGGGCAGCTGGTCGAGCAGTGCCACGGCAGACGGGGCATCGGGCAGGTCGAGGGCGACGATCAGTTCAGCCACCGGAGCGCTCCAGCTCGCCGGCGATCCGTTCCGGGAGGCGCGGGTCGGCGAGCCCCGCGGTCCCGATGGCGACCAGCGACGCGCCGGCCCGGAGAAACTGCCGCGCATCCTCGGTCGAGCGGATCCCCCCGACGCCGATCAACGGCACCCCCGGGAGGCGCGCGGCCACGCGCTGCACGGCCAGCAGCGCCGTCGGGAGCAGCGCCGGTCCGCTGACGCCCCCGAACCCGTTCCCGAGCCGCGGCGCGGTGCCCTCGTAGACGAAGCCGGGCATCGTGTTGACGAGGGTGATCCCCGTCGCGCCGGCGGCGTGCGCGGCCGCGGCGATCGCCGGGATGTCCGCGAGCGCCGGCGACAGCTTCGCGAACAGCGGCCGGGTCGTGACCGCGCGCACGCGCGAGACGACCGCGTCCACGCTCGTCGGGTCGGCGCCGAACTCGACACCGCCCGCGGAGGTGTTGGGACACGAGAGGTTGAGCTCATAGCCCGCGATGCCATCGAGGTCGTCGAGTCGGCGCACGACCTCCGCGTACTCGTCCAGCGTGAAGCCGACGACGTTCACGAGGATGCGACAGCGGCGCAGGTGCTCGGCAAGCCACGGCAGCTCGGTCGCGCGCACCGCGTCGACGCCGGGATTGGCGAGGCCGATGGAGTTGATCATCCCGCCGCGAAACTCGCCGACGCGCGGGGCGCGATTGCCGGCCCGCGGCGCCAGCGAGACCGCCTTGGTGACGAGCCCGCCGAGTTGCTCGAGATCCATCACGCCGACCAGCTCGCGGCCGTACCCCGCGGTGCCGCTGGCGAGGAGCACGGGATTCGCGAACGTGATCCCGGCGACGGACCGTGCCGCGCTCACTCGAACACTTCCGTCGGGTCGGCGCGCCGCACCTCGGCCCGGATCGCGCGCGTGCGCACGAAGGTCGCGAGCGAATCCTCGAGGCGCGCGAAGGTGCCATCGTCACGGCCCTGCAGGTAGGCGAGGTACGGCGAACCCGGGAATGTCGCGATCCGGGCCCGGAGCGCATCGGCGGAATCGGGCACCAGAATCACGCGGGCCAGCAACGCCTTCACCACGTACGGCGAGTCAGGCCAGCCGCGCTCGAGGTGCGCAAGGAGCGCCGCCGCCAGCGTCGGATTGGCGAGCGAATCGCGAGCAACCTCGGCGCCGTGAAACGCGGCGAGGTCGCCCAACGGAGCGCCCGGCGGCAGCGAGTCGTGATCGCCGACCAGGCGTCCCGCGATCCGTTCCACCCGACGCAGGAAGAGGGCATCGCTCCCGAGTGTCGTCGACAGCCACCCGGTGAGCGTGGCCGCGACCGGCCGCAGCGCAGCGACGTCCGGTACCCGCGCGAGCCGATGCTCGGCGAGCGCCAATCGCGCCTGGGCCGCGGTGCGCGACACCGAGTCCGTGGCGAGCTGGGTCAGCCACGCCTCCCCTGCTCCGGGCGTGGCCCCGCGCAGTGCGCCGCGCGCGGCGGCGAGTGCCCAGCTGCCGCGCAGCGCAGGGGACACGCTCGGCATCGCCGCGAGGCGCGTCGCCAGGGTCCGTGCGTCCTCGGCATCCTGTGCCGCGATGAGGTCGAGGAACCGCGCCCACCCCACGGTGGTGTCGCCCTGCGCGATCACCGGGGCGAGTTCGGCCAGCGCATCGTCGGTGCGATCGAGCCCGGCGAGCGCGAACGCCCGCTCGAAGCGTGCGTCGGCAGCCGTGTCCGCCGCGAGCAGCGTCACCGCCTCCTGCCAGCGGCCGAGCCGGACGTAGAGCCGCCCCGCCACCTCACGCGCCCGTCCCCGCACCGCAGGGTCGGCGGCCTCCGTCAACGGCGTGAGCAGCTCGAGCGCCCGCGGATCGTCGGCGAGCGCGCGGCAGCTGCCGAGGGCCAGGCGCAGCTGCGTCGCCCACCCGGCCTCGGGCGCGAGGATGTACGCCTGCTCGAGCAGCGGCGTCGCCCGCGTGCAGTCGTTCAGCTCGGCCCGGGCGCGCCCCGCGAGGTAGAGCGCCTCGGGATTCGGCTTGCCGGTCGGGGCGCGTGCGATCACCGAATCGGCCTTCACCGCCGACTGGGCCCACGCATTCTCGGCATCGCCGCCGCGGCCTTCGCGGTCCGCCCGTTCGGCGGTCCGGGCGAAGCGGCGCGCGAGGTGCATCGAGTTCGACCACGAGCAGCCGCTGACCAGCAGCAGGATCGCGAGCAGGGCGAGTCGCATCATCGAGTCTCCGCAGGGGCGGCGCCGGTGCGTCGCTCGAATTCGCGCAGGTAGGCCACGATCGCGTCGGCGATGGAGGAGGCGAGCGCACGCTGGCCGCGACTGGTCGTCATCAGCTCCGCGTCGTCCGGGTTGGTGCTGAAGCCGAGCTCGACGAGGACGGCGGGCCGCCGCGCGGTGTTCAGCACCGCAAAGCCCGCCTGCTTCACGCCGCGATCGGGCCCGTCGTGCACTTCCTTCAGGTGCGACTGGACCAGCTCGGCGGCGCGCGCCGACTCCCGCAGGAACTCGTTGGTCTGGAGGTCCTTGAGGATGAAGGCGAGGCCGGTCGCCTGCTCCGCCGCCTCATCCGGCACCTCGTAGCGGACCGCCTCGTTCTCCATCGCCGCGACGCGCGCGGCGTCCGCGGTGCGCGCGTCGGCCAGGAAGTACGTCTCGAAGCCCCGCGTCCGCGTGTAGCCGGCGCGGCGCTCAAGCGCGTTCACGTGAATGGACACGAAGAGGTCGCACTCCTCGCGACAGTAGCGCGGCGCGCGATGCGCGAGGTTGATCAGCGTGTCGGTGGTGCGGGTCATCGTCACCTTCACGCCGCGTCGCTCGAGCTCCTCGCGCACCAGCAGCCCGACGGCGAGCGTCACGTGCTTCTCGGTCAGGCCGCGCGGGAAGTAGATCCCGGGGTTGCCGGGGTCGGTGCCCCCGTGTCCCGGGTCGATGGTGACGTGATGCCCGGGTCGAAGCCCCGACGGCAGCCGGGCGCGCGCTTCGGCACCGACGGTCGTGGTCGCTGGCCGACTGACCAGCGGCGACAGCGGCGGCCCCTCCGCGAGCAGCGTCGAGCCGGGATTCCAGTTCCACGACTTGCGGGCCGGATCGGCCAGGACCTCGGCCGCGAAGGCGAGCGGCACGAAGAGCGTGTCGCGCAGGCGGCGCACGCTGGCGGGGAACGGATGCAGCGTCGTCCCCTCGACCACGTACGGGGCCCCGGCGAGGAAGCGGAACACGCCGGCCGCGCCGCGGAGCGTCGTCCAGTCGCCGCTGGTCTCGAGGCGGGCACCGATCGCCCGTGCCAACGGCGGCAGCGGCACGAGCGCCCCGGCCGCGCTGTCGGCCCGGAGCGCGATCCGCACCACCCCGCCCTGCGTGCTGACCTGCAGCTCGCGCGGCGGTGCCACCAGCGCGGCCGCGAGACAGAGCGTCGTGATCATCCCTTCCGCTTCCAGGCCATCGCGCGGGCCGCCTCGCGGTCGGCGATCTTCCGCTTGAGCGTCTCCCGCTTGTCGTGCGCCTTCTTGCCGCGCGCGAGGGCGAGCTGCACCTTTGCGCGCCCCCTCAGGAAGTAGAGCTCGAGCGGCACGAGGGTGAGCCCCTCGCGCTCGATCGCCCCGATCAGCCGCTCGATCTCGCGCCGGTGCAACAGCAGCTTCCGCGAGCGCACCGGGTCGTGGTTGTAGCGGTTGCCCTGCTCGTACGGGGTGATGTTCATCCCCTCGAGGAAGACCTCGCCACGCGCGACCCGGGCAAAGCCCTCCTTGATCGACGCCCCGCGCCGGCGAAGGGACTTCACCTCGGTGCCGGTGAGCACCAACCCCGCCTCC
Source organism: Gemmatimonadales bacterium (assembly GCA_035712665.1). GTDB lineage: Bacteria > Gemmatimonadota > Gemmatimonadetes > Gemmatimonadales > GWC2-71-9 > Palsa-1233. The sequence goes on along the minus strand of DASTAN010000112.1, from coordinate 12,636 downwards.
ATCGTGTCGATCACGAAGTAGTCGTGGGTGGCCTTCGGGTTGCGCGCGATCGAGACGCGCTCCCGATGCTCGGGGTCGGATGCGGCGGACTTGGCTGCCATCACGGAAGGATAATCTTTCCCCGGTCGCTTGACGCTTGCCCACCCGCCGGGCTAAGATTGCCGCCCACGCCGAAGTGGTGGAATTGGTAGACGCGCTGCATTCAGGGTGCAGTGGGCGTACGCCCGTGGGGGTTCGAGTCCCCCCTTCGGCACTGGTCAAGCGGCGAGCCCCCGGGCTCGCCGTTTGGCGTTTCTAGTACCGCCGCATCCCCGGGTCGATGGCGAGGGCCCAGGCATCCACGCCACCCGCCAGCGAGCGCACGCGACTGAACCCGGCACGCCGCAGCAGGTCGCGCGCGGTGAGCGACCGGATCCCGTGGTGGCAGATCGTCACGATCTCGCGGTCGGTCGGCAGCTCGCCCAGTCGGGCCGGCAGCGAGCCGAGGGGGACGAGGCGGGCGCCCGGCAGGTGAGCGATCGCGAATTCCCACGGCTCGCGCACGTCGAGCAGCACCGGCGGATCGGCCGAGCCGAGGGCCGGGGCCAGCATCCCCGGCGTCAGCTCCGCCTCATCGGCGGTGGCCGGGGCGAGCGTCGTCCCGCAGAACGCCTCGTAGTCCTGCAGCTCGGTAATCGTCGGCGCGTCACCGCAGACCGGACAGGCCGGGTCGCGCCGGATCGCCACCTCGCGGAGCCGCAGCTTCAGCGCGTCGACCAGCACCAGGCGACCCGCCGTCGGCGCGCCGATCCCGAGGATCAGCTTGATCGCCTCGAGCGCCTGCATCGTCCCCACCAGCCCGGGAAGGACGCCGAGGACGCCGGCCTCCACACAACTCGGCACCAGCTCCGGCGCGGGCGGCTCGGCGAACAGGCAGCGATAGCAGGGTCCGCCCGGGGTCGCGAAGACCGACACCTGGCCATCGAAACGGAAGATGCTGCCGTACACCAGCGGCCGATGCTCGAGCACGCAGGCATCGTTGACGAGGTAGCGCGTCGGGAAGTTGTCGCTGCCGTCGAGGACGAGGTCGTAGTTCGCCACGATCGCGCGCGCATTCGCGGAGGTCAGTCGCTCGGCCATCGGCTCGACGCGGACGAACGGGTTGAGCCCCTCGAGACGCGCCTTGGCCGACAGCACCTTCGGCGTGCCGATGCTGGCGGTGTCGTGGAGGATCTGCCGCTGCAGGTTCGATGCATCGACGCGATCGGCGTCGACGATGCCGAGCGTGCCGACACCGGCGGCAGCGAGATAGAGCGCGGCCGGCGAACCGAGGCCACCCGCACCGACGAGCAGCACGCGCGCGTCGCGCAGGCGCGCCTGCCCCGCCACCCCGACCTCCGGAAGGGTCAGGTGGCGCGCGTAGCGCATCAGTTCGTCGGGAGTGAGGGGCGCGCTCATGCGGTCAGCCGGGCCGCGCGCCGGGGCGTCACGGGGGCGAGAGCGAGACCAGGCGCTGGACGTCGGTCTCGTCGTGCAGCAGGTCCGCGAGCGACACGCCCCGGAGAAAGCCGTCGATCCGCTTCTGCAGCGCGAACCACATCGGGCGGATGCTGCACTTGCCCGGCGCGCACCGCTCGCCATCGAGCGGGTGGTGGTCGCAGTTCATCTCGAAGGTCTGGTGCTCGCTGGCGGTCATCACGTCGTGCACCGTGATCGCCTCGGCATCGCGGGCGAGGGTGTAGCCGCCCTTGGCGCCGCGGATCGAGTCGACGAGGCCACTGCGGCGCAGCCGCAGGAGGATCTGCTCGACGTAGTCGGCCGGGAGACGCTCGACCTCGGAGAGCTCACGCGCCGAGATCGCCCCCTGCCCGCCCCGACGACGGCGCGCCAGGTGCAGCGAGATGATCAGCGAGTATTCGGTCCACGTTGTGACGCGCATGGGTTAAAGATGAGTCTTTTGGTCTGGATTGCCAAGAGACCAGATTCCCAGGGCAGGCCCGACCGCAAGCGGCCAGAGCGCCCACTGCCACCCTGCCACGGCCGCGACGCTCGGCACCAGCTGGATGCTCGCGATGGTCAGCAGGAACCCCAGCGACGTCTGCAGGGCAAGCGCGGTCCCCACGGCGTGCGGCGGGGCGTGTTCGGTCGCCAGTGCCGAGAACTGGGCCGAATCGGCGATCACGGCCACGCCCCACACCAGGAGCGCGGCGAGCAGCACCGGCGTCGGCGCCCGAAACAGCAGCGGGCTGAGCAGCGCGAGCGTCCCGCTCACCTGCATCGCCGTGCGCGCGATGCGACGGCGACCCACGCGATCCGCGAGGGCCCCGCCGCCGATGCAGCCGAGCGTCCCCGCGGCGACGACGGCGAAGGCGATCCGGTCCGCGTGCACGTCGGGCGCGCCCTGCGCCGCCCACGCCGCCGCCACGAAGCCGGGCACCCACGCCCAGAAGGCGTAGAGCTCCCACATGTGGCCGAGGTAGCCGCCGGTCACGTGACGCAGCCCCGGGGCGCGCACCACGTCGCCGACGAGTCCCCAGGAGAACCGGCGCGCGGGAAAGGCGTGCGGGCCGTCCGCCCAGAGCAGTGCCACGGCGAGGCCACCGAGGACGGCCGAGGCGGCGGGGACCATCACCAGGGTGGTGAGCGAGAGCCCGCCAAGCCCGTGCAGCAGGTACGGCAATGCCTTCCCGAAGGTGAGCGCGCCGACCACCGTCCCGATGGCGAGACCGCGCCCGCGCACGAACCAGGTGGCGGCCATCTTCATCGCCGGGGGATACACCCCGGCGAGCATCACGCCCGTGAGGAGCCGCGACAGCAGCAAGGTCGGAAACGACGTCGCGGCGAGCAGCGAGGCCTGCGCCGCCGCCACGAGCAGCGCGGAGATGGCGAACAGCACCCGCCCCGACACGAGGTCGGCCAGGTTCAGCATCGCGATCGCCATCGTCCCCGCCACGAAGCCGAGCTGGGTGCCGGACGTGAGCCAGCCGACCTCGCCCGGAGTGAGGGCGAAGTCGGCTGCGAGGATCGGGGCGGCAGCGCTGCCGGCGAGCCAGGGCGCCATCGCGCCCACCATCGCCACGGCCAGCAGCGCCAGATGCCCCCAGCGCGCGGGCGCGGTGTCGGTCACCCGCTGACCGGCACGCCCTTCCCGCCGCCCGGCACGCCGAGCTCGGTCATCGCGCGCAGGTCGAGCACCTCGTCGAGTTCCTTGCCCACCAGCACCTGCTTGTCGGTGACGAGCTGCTTCACCGTCTTGCCGGTCGCGAGTGCCTCCTTCGAGAGCTTCGCCGACTCGGCATAGCCGATCTTCGGCATCAGCGCGGTGACGAGCGCCGGCGAGCGCTCGAGCCAGTAGGCGCACATCGCCTCGTCGGCCTCGATGCCGCGCACGCACTTCTCCTCGAACATCCGGACCGCGTTGCCCACGATCTCCATCCCGAAGAGGATGTTGTGCGTGATCACCGGCATCATCACGTTGAGCTCGAGCTCACCGGCCTTCGCCGCCATCGCGACGGTGGTGTCGAAGCCGATCGCCTGGTAGCAGACCTGGTTCACCATCTCGGCGATCGACGGGTTGATCTTCCCGGGCATGATGCTCGAGCCGGGCTGCACCGCCGGCAGGATGATCTCCGCGAGCCCGGTGCGCGGCCCCGACGCGAGGAGCCGGATGTCATCGGCGATCTTGCAGAGGTCGAGGACGAACGCGCGGTACGCCCCGCTGAAGGTCGCGATGTCGCCCATCGACTGCATCAGCTGGATGCGATCCTCGGCGACCTCGACCGGGATGCCGGTCAGCGCGCGCAGGTGCTTCACCATCAGCGCCGGATAGGCGGGCTCGACGTTGAGGCCGGTGCCGACCGCGCTGCCGCCGATGTTCATCGGCGCGAGCCACTCGGCCGCCTGCGCGAGCTTGGCGCGATGCCGCGCGACGGTGCGGCCGTACGCCGTGAACTCCTGGCCGAGGCGGATCGGCGTGGCGTCCTGCAGGTGCGTGCGGCCCGACTTCATCACGTGGTCAAACTCGCGGCCCTTGGCGAGGAAGGCGTCGGCCAGGCCGTCGAGCGCCGCGAGGAGCTTCGGCAGCGCGCGCAGCGTGCCGAGGCGCATCGCCGTCGGGATCACGTCGTTGGTCGACTGCGCCATGTTGACGTGATCGTTCGGATGGATCGGCGCGTAGGTCCCGCGCGCGTGCCCGAGGATCTCGTTGGCGCGATTCGCCAGCACCTCGTTGCAGTTCATGTTGTGCGAGGTGCCCGCGCCGGCCTGGTACGGATCCACGACGAAGTGCTCACGGTGCTGCCCGGCGAGGACCTCGTCGGCGGCCTGGATGATGGCGTCGGCGTAGGGCGCCTCGAGGCGGCCGGTCTCCTTGTGCGTCTCGGCCGCCGAGCGCTTGATCATCACCACGGCCTCGACGAAGCCCGGCAGCGGGCGGAGGCCGGAAATCGGATAGTTCTCGACGGCGCGGAGCGTCTGGATCCCGTACAGCGCCTCGGCCGGCACCTGCTTCTCGCCGAGCGGATCCTTTTCGGTGCGGAAAGTCATCGGGAAATCGCGTCCTGGTTCAGGGTCCTGGCCCGGAGGCCGCGGGGAACCTAGACGAGTGCGCCGCCGCAGGGAACCGGAAACGGCGCCCGCCCGCGAGCAGCACCGCGGCGACCCCAAGCCCCCCGACCGCCGTGACCCCGCTCGACCACCAGCGCCACGCCAGCAGCATCCCGGTCTCGGCCCCGCCGAACTCGCCCGCCGCCCCGGCGAGGAATCCCAGGTCGACCGCCCCGGCCCCGGCCGGCGTCGGGAAGACCAGCTGCCCGTAGACCAGCACGAACGACCCCAGCCAGAGCGCCGCAGGCGCGGGCGGCTCGGGCAGCGCGAGTGCGAGCACCGGGAGGAGCGCAGTCCGCGTGGCGATGTTGACGACGGTGCATGGCACCGCGAGCAGCACCGGACCGCGGGGCATCCGGCGCCACGCCCGCCGCGCGGTGCGGACCGTGGTGCGCCACCCGCGATGCGAGGCGCGTGGGCCGCGACGGCGCACGGCACGCACGACGGCGAGCGCGGCGACCAGCGTGGCAAGGAGCCACGGCATCAGCGCGACGAGCTCGTGCGCGACGGTCGGCCCCACCGTTGCGAGCCACTCCGGGGCGAGATCGACGGCCAGCCCGAGCGCCACGATGGCCAGCGTCGGCCAGGCGACGATGAGCTCGTACGCGATGGCCACGCCGACCGCACCGAAGCGCATCCCGGCCGCCCGCATCCCCGCGATCCGGGCCGGCTCGCCGCCGAGCCGCATCGGCGTGAGCGTGGCGCCGCCATCGGCGAGGAGGTTGATCGCGACGGCCGCCCGCGTCGTGATCGGCGCCCCCGCCCCGCGCGCGAGCGCGTGCAGTCGCACCGTGCGGGCCGCGAGGTCGAGCGCGACGAGTCCGGCGCACGCGACGTGGGCCATCGTCGGGGTCACCGGGCGAGCACCTGCGCGTAGGCGGCGAAGAGTCGACGCATCGCCACCGGCCAGTCGTGATGGGTCAGCATGTGGCGCCGGGCACGCGCGGCGACGACCTCACGCGAGGTCGCGAGCATCCTGATCACCGCACCGGCAAGTCCCTCGAGATCGCCGGGCGCATACACCGCGCCGCTGCCGGAGGCGTGCACCAGCTCGGCCGCCGCGCCGTGATCCACCGACACCACCGGCGTCCCCGACGCGAGTGCCTCGGCCACCGACAGGCCGAAGGTCTCGAACGGCGCCGGCGAGACGTAGCAGTCGAGCGCGGCGAGCAGGTCGGCGAGTCGATGGCGATCCCGTTCGTGCGGCAGCACGCGGACGGACCGGGCATCCGCAGCCGCCACCAGGCGTTCGCGTTCAGGGCCGTGGCCCATCAACAGCAGCGTGGCGCCCGTCTCGCGCGCGATCGCCGGCCACGCCTGCACGACGTCGTGCACGCGCTTCTCCGGCGCGAAGCGCCCGAAGTAGCCCACCAGCGGTCCGACTCCGAGGCCGAGGGATGCGCGGACCGCATTGGCGGCTGCTCGGCGGGCGGGCGTGAAGTGCGCGACGTCCACGCCGAGGGTCACGCGCACGACGCGCTCGACGCCCCACGCGGCGAGATCGCGGGCCGCGAACTCGCTCGCCGCGAAGGTGGCATCCACGGTGCGCCCGATCCGGCCGACGTAGCCACCTACCGCGCGTGCCGCCGCGCGCCGCCACGGACTGCTGCGCAGCAGGTCGGGGCTGACGAGGCGCGGGAGGTTGGCATGGTAGAACCAGACCACCGGCACGCGGCGGCGCGCGTGGGACACCACCCACGGGGCGAAGTAGCTCGACCCGACCTCGATCAGGTCCGGTCGCTCGTGGGCGATGATGCGCCGGAGCGAGCGCGTCGCGAGCAGCACGCGGTAGGACGCGTGGAACGGGATCGCCGGCCCGCGCAGCCGATACACGTGCGTGCCGTGGTAGGGGACGACCGCATCGCGCTCGCCGGGGATGACCAGCGCATGCGCCAGGTCGGCCTGCTGGGCGATCCACTCCGCCTTGGCGAGGAGGTAGGTGCGCACGCCGCCGGAGGCGTGCCCGAAGTACTCGGTGACATCCAGCACGCGCCGGCGCGCCCACGGGCGGTGGCGCGGGGGCAAGACCTGCGCCCCGAGCGACACGTGGTCACCCGGGGCGGCAAGGAGCTGATCGAGAACGTGGCCGGTCACGAGGGGCCAAGATCGGGCCCCCACGTGACGATGCGGTCACGGCCGTGTCAGAGCTTCGGCACTCAGGCGGCGACGGCCTGCACGTCGAGCGTGATCTTGATGTCGTTGCTCACCAGCACGCCACCGGTCTCGAGGGCGGCGTTCCAGGTCAGGCCGAAGTCGCGGCGATCGATCGTGGTGCTGCCGAGGAACGACGCCCGCGTCCCGCCCCACGGATCCTTCCCCTGCCCCTCGAAGGTGGCCTTGATCGCGACCGGCTTCGTGGTCCCGCGAATCGTCAGCTCCCCGAGCAGGGTGAAGGCGTCACCCGGCTGCGCGAAGGGCCCCTCGATCCCGGTGCTGCGGAAGGTGATCTCCGGGTGCGTCTCGGCATCGAAGAAATCGGGCGACTTGAGGTGCGCGTCACGGTCGGCCACGCGGGTGGTGATCGACGCCACCGGGATCGCGACCTCGGCCGCCGGGGCCGCGGGATCAAGCGTGATGGTGCCCTGCACGTCCGAGAACGACCCCTTCACGGTCGTGATCATCATGTGCTTGGCGGCGAACTCGAGGGTCGAATGGGTCGGGTCGATCTTCCAGGTGGACATCGGGCAGCTCCGGGCGAAACGGGTAGTGGGTGACCTGCATTTATCTTTACACTAAGATAGTGTGCCGAACACACACGTCAACCCCCCTCGCCGGGCCGGTCAGCGCAGGAAGGGGTTCGCGGCCCGCTCCGCCCCGACTGTCGTCTCGGGGCCGTGGCCGGGCAGGACGCGCGTGGCGTCGGGCAGCGTCAGGAGTTCGTCGCGGATACTCTGGAGGAGCCGGGAAAGATCCCCCCCGGCCAGGTCGGTCCGGCCGATCGAGCCGGCGAAGAGGACATCGCCGCTCACCGCCAGCCCGTGGCCGATGAAGGCCACGTGCCCCGGCGCGTGCCCCGGCACGTGACGAACCGCGAAGTCGAATCGGCCGACCGAGAGCGTCTGGCCGTGCGCGAGCTCGTGGTCGGGTGGCGCCAGCCGAGGCAGGCCGTCGAGGCCGAACATCCGCCCCTGTTCCGGGAGGATGTCGTACCACCGGCGGTCCAGCGGATGCAGCCATACCGGGGCACCGGTCGCGAGGCGCACGTCGTCGACGCCCCAGATGTGGTCGATGTGCGCGTGGGTGAGCCAGATCCCCGTGACGCGGAGCCCGCGCGCGCGCACCTCGCCGAGGATGGCGGCGCTCCCCTCCCCGGGATCCACCACCACCGCCTCGCGCGCCGCGGGATCGACGAGGAGCCAGCAGGTCTGCTGGAAGCTCCCCGTCGTGATCCCGATCGCCTCAGGCCCCGTGGGCATCGTCCAGGTGCGCGAGCCACCGCTCGGCGTCGAGTGCCGCCATGCAGCCGGTGCCGGCCGAGGTGATCGCCTGGCGGTAGTAGTCATCGATCACGTCGCCGGCCGCGAAGACGCCCTCGACGCTCGTCATCGTGCGGAACGACGTCGGCGTGACGATGTAGCCGGCCTCGTTGGTCGCGAGCTGCCCGTCGAGGAACGCGGTGTTCGGCGTGTGCCCGATCGCGACGAAGAGCCCGCCGACCGCGAGCTCGCGCTCGGTGCCGGTCACGGTGTCGCGGAGCCGCACGCCGGTGATCGCGTCGTCGCCGAGGACCTCGGTCACCTCGCTGTTCCACTCGACGCGGATCTTCGGATGATTGAGCGCGCGCTCGGCCATCACCTTCGACGCGCGGAAGCGGTCGCGCCGATGGATGATGACGACCTCGCTCGCGAACTTGGTGAGGTAGGTCGCCTCCTCCATCGCCGAGTCGCCGCCGCCGACGACGGCGAGGACCTGGTTGCGGTAGAACGGCAGCGCGCCATCACAGACCGCGCAGGCCGAGACGCCGCCGCCGGTCTGCGCCAGACGCGTCTCGTTCGGGAGGCCGATCCAGTTCGCCCGCGCGCCGGTCGCCACGATCACCGCCTTCGCGGTGAAGGCCGGGCTCCAGCTGGGCGCGAGGGTGAACGGCCGCTTCGAGAGATCCACCGACTTGATCGCCTCGGAGACGACGCGCGTCCCGAACCGCTCGGCCTGCGCCTTGAGCTTGGCCATGAACTCCTGGCCGCCGATCCCCTCGGGGAAGCCGGGGAAGTTGTCGATGTCGGTGGTCCACATCAGCTGGCCGCCGGGAATCATCTCGGGGCTCGGCTCGCCTTCGTACACCACCGGGTCGAGGTTCGCGCGGGCCGCGTAGATCGCCGCGGTCCACGCCGCGGGACCGGAGCCGATGATCACCAGGGTCTCGTTCGTCGCCATTCTGCTCAGGCCTTCGTTGTTGGTTCAGGTCCCACGCGCAACACGCCCACCGCCCCGTGGCACGCCGAGACGGAGCCGACCACCAGGTCGGCGCCCTCGGGGTGCGCCGCCACTTCCGCCTCGAGCGAGGCGAGCGCCTCGAACGCCAGCGTCGCGGGGTACATCCCGACCCCGTACGTCGCGTGCCGGCACGCGAACAACGCCGGACCCGCCGTGGGGTGTTCCCGCCGTCGCGCCGAGGTCCACGCGGTGACGGCCTCGCTCATCTCCCACTGCCGCGGCGCGCGGATCGCCGGGCACCGTGCCGGCTCGATGCAGTGCACCGGGCAGAGCCAGTCCGCGTACGACACGTAGCGCACGCCATCGCCGGGATGCAGCCGATCGAACGGCGTCCCGAGCTCCGCCTCTGCGGGCACCATCCCGACCTCGCGATCGGGCCACCGGTCGCGCGCCCGGGCCTCGACCCACGACGCCATCAGGTGCGGCATCAGCGGCGACGGCACGATGCGATCGTCCGGCGAGCGCACGGCGGGATCGAGCCACCCCTCGAGGAACGGTGCCCACTCGGCGACCCGCAGCTCGGCCGCCGGCACCGCCTCGAGCGCAGCGGCCGCCCGGCACGCAGGATCGCGGTCCACCACCAGCAGCCGATCCCAGGTCGCCGCGCCCGCGGCGCGCGCCTTCACGAGCTGGCCGAGATAGAAGCTGCCGTAGCAGCCGCCGCCGATGACGACGACCTCGCCGAACGCGATCATCGCCGGAGCAGGCGGCCGCCGTCCACGACCAGCGTCTCGCCGGTGACGAACGGCGCGTGATGCACGAGGTAGCGCAGCGCCTGCACCGCGTCCTCGGGCGTCCCGAGCCGACCGAGCGGCGTCGTCTCGGCGAGGAAGGCCCGTCGCTCGTCGTCGTAGGCATCGGGCACCAGCACCGTCCCCGGGGCGATGCCGTTCACGCGGACGTCGGGGGCGAGCGCGGTGGCGAGCACCTTCGTGAGCATCACCACGCCGGCCTTGCTCACCGAATGGGCGGGATACCCCTTCCACGGCTCCAACCCCGAGAGGTCGGCGATGTTCACGATGCACCCGCGCGTCGCGGCGAGATGCGGGGCGGCCTGCTGCGCGAGGAAGAACGGCGCGCGCAGGTTGAGCGCCATCAGCGCATCCCAATCGGCGATCGTGGTGTCCGCCACGCTGATCCGCTCCATCACCGCGGCGGAGTTGACCAGCACGTCGAGGCGGCCGAAACGCGCCACGACCTCGCCGACAAGGTCCAGCGTCGGGGTGGGCTCCCGGAGATCCGCACCGAAGGCCGCAGCCTCGCCGCCCGCGCGGTGAATGCCGGCCACCACCGCATCGGCCTCGGCGGACGACGCACCGTAGTGCACCGCGACGGCGAAGCCATCGGCGGCGAGCGCCTCGGCGAAGGCACGGCCCAGGCGTCGGGCTCCGCCGGTCACGAGGGCCACACGGCGCGCCGCAGTCATCGGGGGCGTCTCGCCTCGAGCGCCTCGAGCCACTCGTCGGGGACCTGCATCGAGCCGAGGTGCGCGTGGGTGCCGACCGGGTCGGTCTCGCCGTGCCAATCGGACCCGCCGGTGCGGCCGAGATCGAGCGCCAGCGCGGCCTCCGTCAGTTCGGCCACCTTCTCGCCGTCGTGGCTCGGATGGCGGGTCTCGACCGCATCGAGCCCGTCCTCGCGCAGCGCCGCGAGCGTTGCCAGCGAGCCGTGCGACTTGAGATGGGCGGCCGACACCAGTCCGCCGCGCGCGTGCACCAGGTCCGCGACCTCGCGCAGCGTCGGCAGCACCTTCTCGACGTAGGCCACGCGCCCGCGACCGATGTAGCGGTCGAACGCCTGCTGGACGGTCTGGACGTGGCCCAGCGCCTTGAGGGCGCGCGCAACGTGCGGGCGCCCGACGGCCCCGCCGTTCGCCTCGCGCTCGACGTCCTCGGAGGTGATCGGCACGCCGAGCCGTGCGAGGCGTGACACCATCATCCGGGCGCGGCGCTCGCGGTCGGCACGGGCCTCCTCGAGGAAGCGCTCGATCGCCGCGTCACCCGCGGGCAGGAAGTAGCCGAGAAGATGCATCTCGCCCCACGGCGCGGCGACCGAGAACTCGCAGCCACCGATGACGCGGACGCCGAGCCGCTCGCCCGCCGCCACGGCCTCGGCGATCCCGGCGGTCGTATCGTGATCGGTGAGCGCAATCGCCGACAGCCCCTCGGCGGCCGCGGCCTCGACCACCGCGGACGGGGCGAGGAGTCCGTCGGAGGCCGTCGAATGGCAGTGCAGGTCGATCACGCGCGACCGTAGGCGCCGTCGGGGGACGTCCACTCCGGTTGTGCCGCCGCGAGGAGCCGAGCGAGCGCGGCGTCGCTGGCCTCCTCGAAGGCGAGTTCCGGCGCCTTGGCACCGCGCGGCGAGAAACGGGCGAAGCGCACCTCCTCGCGCGTGGTGTCCGCGTCGTCGGCGGGCACCAGCGTGAAGGCGAGCGTGACCTCGTCGCGGGCGTACTGGGTGCGTCGGCCAGCCAGCGCCGCGCGCCAGGTCGTGCCGTCGGGAGCGGTCACCAGGCGTGGCATTGCGGATCTCCTTGCTCAGCCCGCGGCCGGGATCTCGTCCCAGCGCGCGTGGCGTGTCGATGCGTCGTAGGTGGCCAGGACCGCGAGGCGCGCCTCCAGGGCGGCCTCCTCGGCATCGGCCGGCTCGAGGGCCGCGTCGTCGGCGCCCTCGCGAAACTCGAGGAACGCCTGCGCCTCGTCGCGGGCCCGGAAGACCCAGAGGTGCGGGCCCCGCGCGCGTCGCCGCCGGGCCAGCACCTCGAGGATCGCCAGGTATTCCGCCTCGTGCTCGGCGGCCACGCGCGCGCGGGCCGCCGTCAGCACGCGGGGCATCTCAGCCCTGCTCCTCCGGGAACGCGTGCAGCGTCGCCCGGACATCGGCGAGGAAGCGATCGGCGTCGGCGCCATCGACGATGCGGTGGTCGTACGCCATGCACCACATCCCCTTGGTGCGGATGCCGAGGGCATCGCTGCCGTCGGGGAGCGTGATCACCGACGGCCGCTTCTCGATCGCACCGACCGCGAGGATCGCGACCTGCGGCTGGTTGATGATCGGCGTGCCGACGTAGGTCCCGAAGCCGCCCGGGTTGGTGATGGTGAAGGTCCCCTTCTGCACGTCGTCCGGCGCGAGCTTCTTGGTGCGCGCGCGCTCCGCGAGGTCCTGGATCGCCCGCGCGACGCCGAGCAGCGAGAGCTCGTCGGCGTGCTTGATCACCGGGACGATGAGGCCCCAGTCGAGCGCCACCGCGATGCCGACGTTGATGTCGCGCCGGTAGATCGTGTTGTCGCCCGAGATCGCGGCATTGACCACCGGATGCTTGCGCAGGTTGTCCGCGACCGCCTTCACGATGAACGCGAGGTAGGTCAGGTTGACGCCACGCTCGGCGTACGACGCCTTGAGCTTCTTCCGCACGTTCGCGACGTGCGTGTAGTCGATCTCCATGAGCGAGTTCACGTGCGCCGAGACGCGCCGCGACAGGATCATGTGGTCGGCGGTGAGCTTGCGGATCTTGCTCCACGGCTCGACGCGGTCGCCCTCCCAGGCGGCGACGGTCGGGGCCGCCGGGACGCTCGGCGCCGAGGTCGCCGGGGCGGCGGCCATCGGGGCAGGCGC
>DASTAN010000111.1:0-10312 GCA_035712665.1 Gemmatimonadales bacterium | reverse complement strand
CATCAGCGACGAGGTGGCGCGGAGCCGCAGCGACTCGATGTCCTGGTTGATCGACGCATCCTTCTCGATGTACACGTCGGTCGCCGGGACGTACGCCTCGGGCTGGTAGTAGTCGTAGTACGAGACGAAGTACTCGACGGCGTTGGTCGGCAGGAACTGCTTCATCTCGCCGTAGAGCTGCGCGGCGAGGGTCTTGTTGTGCGACAGGATCAGGGTCGGCTTGCCGTACGCGGCGATGGTGTGCGCCAGCGACATCGTCTTGCCAGAACCCGTGACACCCAGCAGCGTCTGGTACTTGTCGCCACGACGGAGCCCCGCCGTGAGCTCGGCGATGGCGCGCGGCTGGTCACCGGCGGGCTGGAACGGGGCGCGGACCTCGAAACGGGGCATAGAACGCCAAATATAACCCCGAATTCGGTTTTTGTTCGGGGAGATGGGAGATCGGCGATCGGAGATCGGAGGATGCGCCCTCGGATCTCCGATCTCGGATCTCTCCTCTCAGCTGCTCGCAGCTATTTGACCCCGAGCCCCCGCAACAGCTTCCGGTGCGCCGCCGAGACCGTCATGCAGCTCAGCCGGCTCTGCCGGATCAGGCCCAGCTCCTCGAGTCCCGGCGTGGCCTTCATCTCGGCCAGGGTCACCGGCTTCGCGAGCGCCTTCACCGGGGCGAGCTCGATCACCACCAGTTTCGGGTCGTCGAGCTTCGGGTCCGGGTAGGCGGCGCGGGTCACCTTCGCGATCCCGACGATCGCCTTCCCCTCGTTCGAGTGGTAGATCAGCGCCTCGTCGCCGACCTTGGCGCCGCGGAGGACGATGAGCGCCTGCGCGTTGGCGACGCCATCCCAGACGGCCTTCCCGTCACGGAGGAGGTCGTCGAACGAGTACTTGAACGGTTCGGTCTTGAGGATCAGGGTAGCCATGCCGCCAAGATAGGCACGGCCGCAAGGCACCGCTCAGGTCGTCGTCGCCTCGCGGCGCTCGACGCTCTGCACGCCCTTCACGCGGAGCATCGCCTTGGTCACCTTGGCGAGGTGCGTGAGGTTGTCGACCTCGACATAGGCGGTGCCGAAGACGGTGCCGTCCTTCGAGTGCAGGTCGGCACCGCGGATGTTCGTCCCGGTGGCCGAGATCGCCTGCATGATGTCGGCGTAGAGGCCGCGACGGTCCTCGGCGGTGACGACGAGGCGCACCGCGAACGACTCGCCGGCCTGCTCGTGCCAGTCGATCTCGACGCGCCGATCATTTCCCGAGAGGGTGAGGAGGTTCGGGCAGTCGGCGCGATGGATCGAGATGCCGCGGCCCTGCGTCACGTAGCCGACGACGGTGTCGCCCGGGACCGGCTGGCAGCACTGGGCGTAGCGCACCATCAACCCATCGGCGCCCTGGACCTTGATCCCCTTGCCGAGGCGGAGGCGATTGATGACGCGTCCGAACACCGTCGGCGGCTTCTCCTGCAGCGCGTCGGCCGGGAGCTCGGGGTAGAGCGACTTCATCACCTGGCCGATGGCCATGTCGCCGCGGCCGAGGGCGACCTCGAGCGACGGACCATCCTGCAGACCGAGGGTGCGACCGGCGGTGTCGAGGCGATCGTCCGACACCGGGTCGAGGCGGCGGCGCTTGAGCTCGCGGGCGAGGATCTCCTGCCCGAGCTGCCGCGAGACCGTCTCCTCCTCCTGCCGGATCCACTGCTTGATCTTGCTGCGCGCACGCCCGGTGCGGACGTGGCTCAGCCAGTCGCGCGACGGCTTGGCGTGCGGCGACGTCAGCACCTCGACGGTGTCGCCGTTCTTGAGCTCACGATGCAGCGGCGCGATCCGGCCGTTGACCTTCGCCCCCGAGGTGCGGAGTCCGACGTCGGTGTGGACGTGGAAGGCGAAGTCGATCGCCGTGGCACCCTTCGGCAGCTGCTTCACGTCGCCCTGCGGCGTGAAGATGAAGATCTCGTCGTGGTAGAGGTCGACCTTCAGGAACTCGAGGAACTCCTCGGCCGTGACGCTCTCCTGCTGCAGCTCGAGCAGCTGGCGGAACCACCCGAGCGCCTGGTCGAGCCCCTTCCCCGCATCGGCCGCCGTCTTGTACAGCCAGTGCGCCGCGATGCCGTACTCGGCCGTGCGGTGCATCTCGGTGGTGCGGATCTGGATCTCGAAGAGCTGCCCGCCGGGGCCGAAGATCGTCGTGTGCAGCGACTGGTAGCCGTTCGACTTCGGCGAGGCGATGTAGTCCTTGATCCGCTCCTGCAGCGGGGTCCACACGTGGTGGATGATGCCGAGGACGTGGTAGCACTCGGGCACCGACGGCACGATGACGCGCATCGCCATCAGGTCGTAGATCTCGTCGAACGGCTTGTTGCGCTTCCGCATCTTCTGGTAGATCGACCAGAGGTGCTTCGGGCGGCCGCTCAGCTCCATCACCTTCACGCCGCCGCGCTCGAGCTCCTCGGCAAGCGGGCCGCGCAGGCGGGCGATCATCTCCTCGCGCACGACGCGCTTCGCCGCGACCTGCGTGGCGAGGGCCTGGTAGTCGTCGGGCTCGAGGAACTTGAAGGCGAGGTCCTCGAGCTCGGCCTTCACCGCGGCCATGCCGAAGCGGTGGGCGAGCGGGGCGTAGATCTCGCGCGTCTCGGTCGCGATGCGCCGGCGGCGCTCGTCGGAGAGGTGCTCGAGCGTCCGCATGTTGTGCAGGCGGTCGGCGAGCTTGATGATGATGACCCGCGCATCCTTCGCCACCGACAGCAGGAGCTTCCGGTAGTTCTCGGACTGCTCCTCGGCGCTCGAGCGGAAGGTCAGGTGCGACAGCTTGGTGAGGCCGTCCACCAGCGTCGCGACCTCTGGCCCGAACTCGCGGGCGATGTCGTCGGTCGAGGTGTCGGAGTCCTCGACCACGTCGTGCAGCAGGGCGGCGCAGATCGAGGTGGTGTCCACCAGCAGCCCGACGAGGATCGAGGCAACCGCGATCGAGTGCTCGACGAAGTCCTCGCCGCTCATCCGCTTCTGGCCGCGATGGGCGGCGGCGGAGTAGCGAAGGGCGCGGTCGATCAGCCCGATGTCGAGCCGATCGGCGTGCCTCTCGAGGGTCGAGAAGAACGTCGGCGACAGGTCGGTGAGGGCGGACGGTCCGGCGGTGGCCATCCCTGACAATGGCGGGGCCCGGGCGTGGCGTCAACACGACTCAGAGCAGCCCCGCCGTCGCGAACGAGGTGAACCGGTCACCGGCGAGGATCACGTGATCATACACCGGCAGGTCGAGGAGCTGCCCCGCGGCGACGAGCTGCCGGGTCACCGCCCGGTCCTCGGCACTCGGCGTCGGGTCGCCGCTGGGGTGGTTGTGGACCAGGATGATCGCGGCGGCGGCCTCGGCGATCGCCGGGCGGAAGACCTCGCGCGGGTGCACCAGCGAGGCATCGAGGAGGCCGCGGGTCACCAGGACGTCACGGAGCACCCGCGAGCGGGTGTCGAGCGCCAGCAGGTGGAACTCCTCGACCCGGAGGTCGCGGAGTCGAGGGCCGAGGAGGCGCATCACGTCCTCGGGGCCGCCGATGCGCGGGGCCAGTGGCCGTCCCTCACGGGCGAGGCGGGTGCCGATCTCGAACGCCGCGAGAAGCCGCGCCGCCTTGGCCGGGCCGACGCCGGACGCGCGCAGCAGTTCGGCCGGGGGCCGTGCCGCGACCGCGCGAAGCGACCCCTCGCTCGCGGCGAGGAGCTGGTGGGCGACCGTGATGGCATCGGCGTTCCCGTCGCCGGTGCCGAGGAGGATGGCGACGAGTTCGGGCGCGGTGAGGGCGCCGGGGCCGAGGCGCCAGAGGCGCTCGCGGGGGCGGTCGTGGTCGGCGAGGGTGAGTGGCATCCCGCACGATCGCCCCGAAACGCTCGAGGGCGCGGCGCAATCGGCCGCGCCCCCGGGACGCATCAGCGCGAGACGGCGAGGCTTACCCCTGCTCCGCCCCGTGGCACTTCTTGTACTTCTTGCCGCTGCCGCACGGGCACGGATCGTTGCGCCCGACCTCGGCGATCGGACCCGCCGCGCCGAGCATCCCGGCCGAGGTGCGGATCGCCGGCGCCGGCGCGGGCGGCGCCACCTGCCGGGCCCCCGGCGCGAAGAGGTCGTCGGTCGACGCCGGCGTCGGCTCGCTCGGGGCCGGCGGCGGCATCACCGGGGCCGGCGGCGGCGGGGCCTCGAAGTTGACCTGCACCCGCAGGAACCGCTCGGCGAAGGTCCCCTGGATGTCGCGGAGCAGGTCCTCGAACATCTCGAAGGCCTCCTTCTTGTACTCCACCAGCGGATCCTTCTGGCCGTAGGCGCGATAGTGGATCGCGTTGCGGAGCTGGTCGAGGTCGTGGAGGTGATCCTTCCACTTCTCGTCGAGCACGCTCAGCATCACCTGCGACAGCACCTGCAGCGGCACGTCGGGAATCCCGATCTGCACGCCGAAGTCGGTGAGGTACTCGAGCTTCCGCTGGAAGGCGGCCTCGCCCTCCTCGCGCGCCGCGTCGACCATCGCCTCGAGATCGGGCGTGCGTGCCGGATCCTCGACCGCCTCGGGGCCGGCGAGGTACTGCTGCAGCAGGTAGGCGCGCAGCCCGGTGCGGTCCCACTCCTCGGGACGCTGGTCGGCCGGCAGCCAGCCGCGGACGCCGCGATCCATCGCCGCGCGGATCATCTTCAGCGCCTCGGCCTTCAGCTCCTCGCCGCGCTCGAGCGCGAAGAGGCGGGTCGAGTAGATCACGTCGCGCTGCTGGTTGAGCACGTCGTCGTACTCGAGTGAACGCTTGCGCTGCTGGAAATTCTGCAGCTCGACGCGCTTCTGTGCCGACTCGATCGCCGCGGTGATCAGCTTGCCGGTGATCACCTCGCCCTCTTCCGCGCCCTTCTCCATCATCCGCGCGATGCGATCCATCCCGCCGAAGAGACGCATCAGGTCGTCCTCGAGCGAGAGGAAGAAGAGCGACTCGCCCGGATCGCCCTGGCGGCCCGCACGGCCGCGCAGCTGGCGGTCGATGCGGCGGGAGTCGTGGCGCTCGGTGCCGACGATGTGGAGCCCCGCGCCCTCGGCGGCGAGGTCGAGCTCGGGATCGAGCTTGATGTCGGTGCCGCGGCCGGCCATGTTGGTCGCGATCGTGATCGCGCCCTTCCGGCCCGCCAGCGCCACGATCTCCGCCTCGCGCTGGTGGTACTTCGCGTTGAGCACCTCGTGCGGGAGCCCGCGCCGCTTGAGCTGGCGCGACAGCGTCTCCGACTCGTCCACGCTGGTCGTGCCGATCAGCACCGGCCACCCCTGCTGGTGGATCCGCTCGACCTCGTCGGCCACCGCGTTGTACTTCTCGCGGCGGGTGCGGTAGATGCGGTCCGGCAGGTCGCGACGGCGGATCGGCTTGTTGGTCGGGATCACCGCGACCTCGAGCCCGTAGATCGAGAAGAACTCGGTCTCCTCGGTCTCGGCCGTGCCGGTCATGCCCGCCAGCTTCTCGTACATGCGGAAGTAGTTCTGGATGGTGATGGTCGCGAACGTCTGCGTCTCGCCCTTGACCGTCACCCCCTCCTTCGCCTCGACTGCCTGGTGCAGGCCGTCCGACCAGCGGCGCCCGTACATGATGCGGCCGGTGTTCTCGTCCACGATGAGGACCTGGCCCTCCTGGACGATGTACTCGACCTCGCGCTCGTACAGCGCGTGCGCCTGCAGCAGCTTGTGGATGACGTGCAGCTGCTCGCTCTTCTGGGCGTAGGCGGTCTCGATCTCGCGACGGCGCGCGACCTTCTCGACCGGGTCCATCGCCGCGTCCTGCTCGAGGACGTGGATCGCCTGCGAGATGTCGGGGACCACGAAGAGCTGCGGATCGCCCGGCGACAGCGCCGCGGCGCCCTTCTCGGTCAGGTGGACCGAGTGGCCCTTCTCGTCGAGCACGAAGAGGAGCTCGTCCTCGACGGTCCGCATCGCCTGCTGGCGCGAGGGGAGCTTGCGGTCGGCGATGTAGTCGAGCTCGGTGCGCTGCAGGAGCTGCTGCATCCCCGGCTCCTGCAGGATCTTCAGCAGCTTCTTGTTCTTCGGCATCCCGAGGTGGGCCTGGAAAAGGCGCATCCCGCCGTCGCGGCGGGTCTTCTCGTCGGCGAGCAGCCGCTCGGCCTCGGCGAGGATCCCGTTCACGATCTCGGTCTGGCGCCGCACCAGTTCGGCCACGCGCGGGTTGTTGTTCCGGTACGCCGGCGAGTCCTCGTCGCCGACCGGGCCCGAGATGATCAGCGGCGTCCGCGCCTCGTCGATCAGGATCGAGTCGACCTCGTCGATGATCGCGTACACGTGCTCGCGCTGCACCCGCTGCTCGAGCGCGAAGACCATGTTGTCGCGCAGGTAGTCGAAGCCGAACTCGTTGTTCGTGCCGTAGGTGATGTCGGCGCGATAGGCGGCCTGGCGCTCGGGCGACGACGGCTGGGTGTCGTCGAGGCACGCGACGGTGAGGCCGAGCCACCCGAAGAGGTGCCCCATCCACTGCGAGTCGCGGCGGGCGAGGTAGTTGTTGACCGTGACGAGCTGCGCGCCGCGCCCGGTGAGCGCGTTGAGGTACAGCGGCAGCGTGGCGACGAGCGTCTTGCCCTCGCCGGTCGCCATCTCGGCGATCCGCCCGCGGTGCAGGTTGATCCCGCCGATGAGCTGCACGTCGTACGGGACCATGTTCCAGGGGATCTCCTGGCCGGTCACCAGCACGGTCGTGCCGACGAGGCGACGGCTCGCCTCGCGCACCGTGGCGAACGCCTCGGGGAGGAGCTCGTCGAGGGTGTCCTGGAGCGCCTGCTTCCAGGCGGTCTCGGCCTTGACCAGCTCATCCTCAAGCCCCTGGCGCTCGACCGGATCGGCACAGGCGTGCTTGGCGGCACGGACCCGCTCGACCTCGGCCCGCAGCGCGCCGGTCCGCTCCTCGAGGATGCCGCGGAACTTCGGCGTCTGGGCCTGGATCTCCGCATCCGACAGCGCTCCGAGCCGCGCCTCGTGCTCCTTGATCTGAGCCAGCACCGGCTGCAGCCGCTTGACCTCGCGCTCCTGTCGCGACCCGAAGATCGCCTCGACCACCTGCTTGATCATCCTGCGTCGCTCCGAGAAAGCCGTAGCCCGGAAAGATAGTCGGCCACCGCATCGGGGACCCAGCCGCGGACGCCCAGCCCGGCCTGCAACCGCTCGCGGACCGCCGTGCTGGAAATGTCCAGCCGTGGAACGTCCACCTCGAGGTCGGCGCCGGGCGGCACCGTCTCCCCGCCCCGGCGGCAGACAGCCAGCCGGGCCAGGGCGCGGATCGCCTCCGGCTCGCGCCAGCGGTCGAAGCCGGCGAGGGCGTCGGCCCCGAGAATGAGCACCAGCTCGGCCCCGGGAAGCTCGGCGCGAAGGTCGCGCAGCGTGTCCACCATGTACGAGGGGCCCTCACGGTCCAGCTCGCGGCGATCCATCACGAGACCGGGCAGTCCCGCGATCGCGAGTGCGACGGTGGCCGCGCGGTCTTCGGCGCCGAGGCCGTGCCCCGCCTTGAGCGGCTGCCGCGCCGCGACCATCAGGTGCACGCGATCGAGGCCCAGCTGCTCGCGCGCAAGCTGGGCCACGACGAGGTGCGCGTTGTGGATCGGGTCGAACGAACCGCCGAAGACGCCGAGGCGCACCTCAGCGGCTCGGGGTGCCCCCCGGCGTCGCGGCCACCTGCGGGCAGACGGCGTCGAGGTCCGGGGCCTCGGGATGATTGCGACGGAAGTACACGCAGGTGTCGCGCGTGTCCTCCTCGTACCCGAGCGTCTTGTAGGCACCGATCAGTTCGGCGAGCGCGCGCGGGACGATGGCCGCCCGCGGATAGTTCGCGACGAGATCCTTGAGGTAGAGGATCGCCGAGTCGTAGGCCTTGTACTTCAGGTAGAACGTCGCCGCCTTGTATTCCTTGAAGGCGAACTTCTCCTCGACCTCGCTGATGCGCGTGGCCGCAAGCTTCGCGGCGTTGCTCGCCGGGAAGCGGGTGGTCAGCTCCTGCCAGGTCGCCAGCGCCTGTGCGCCGTAGGTCGGGTCGAGCTCGGGACGGCGCCACATCCGCGCGTAGGCCTCACCCGCGCGCAGCAGGCCGTACGGCGCGAGCGTGTCGGTCGGGAACTCGTCCGAGAGGCGGCGATACTCGCGCACTGCCTGCAGGTTGCTCTTGTCGCCGAGTCGCGCGTCACCGAGACGGAGCCGCAACTCGGCACGCCGCGGGTCGGTCGAGCTGAACTCCAGCTGCAGTCGCTCGAGCATCGTGGCCGCCTTCGACCATTCCTCCTGCTGGAGGAGCGCGCCGCTGACGGTCCAGAGCGAGTCGAGCGTGGCGGCGGTCAACGTCCCGTTGGGTCCGGGCGTGAGCTGCGGCTCGCCCCCGCCGCCGCAGGCGGCGAGCAACAGGGCTCCGGCAACGAATGCACGACGACGACGTCCCATCACGACCTTTCCCGCAGGAAACCGAGGCCCGAGCCAACGCGGCGCGGCCGAATCAGGCATCAACTTGGCACCATCCGCGCCCGAAGGCGACCCCTCCGCCCCGCGGCGGCATCACCCGGGAATGCGCTCCGCCATCGCGAGATACGCCGCGACGCGCTCCAGCTCGGGGCGTTCGGCCTGGCAGGCCTGCCAGATCTCGCGGGCGCCCGCCACGTCGCCGGCGAGGTAGCGCGCGAGCCCGAACTGGACCCGGGCCTCGAGCCACTCCGGGCGGACGGTGAGGATGCGCTCCAGCTCCTCGCGCGCCTGCAGGGGATTCCCGGCCTCGATCAGGAGTCGCGCGAGGCGGAGGCGGAGGTCGTGGAAGGACGGCCCGAGCGTGACCGCCCGGCGGTACTCGCTGATCGCGTCCGGCAGCGCGCCGGCATCGGCGTAGAGATCGCCGAGCCGGGCG
This sequence comes from Gemmatimonadales bacterium, assembly GCA_035712665.1. GTDB lineage: Bacteria > Gemmatimonadota > Gemmatimonadetes > Gemmatimonadales > GWC2-71-9 > Palsa-1233. The sequence continues at coordinate 1,427 of DASTAN010000111.1, read as the reverse complement.
TGCTCGTTGGCGAGGCGCGCCGCGACGGGCGCGGGGAGGCCGGCGACCGGCGGGGCGGCGACATCGCGCGCGGCGGCGAACGCCTCGGCCGCCTCGACCGCCCGACCCAGCTGGTTGAGCACGAGGCCGCGATGCAGGTGGGCCTCGACATAGCGCGGGTTCTGGGCGAGCGCGGCCTCGAAGGCGCCAAGCGCTTCCTGGGGCCGGTCGAGCAGCGACAGGCAGATGCCGCGCAGGTGGTGCACGTCGGCGTACGCCCGGCCCTCGCCGACGAGATCATCGAGCACGAGGAGCGCGCCGTAGTAGTCGCTCGCCGCGACGCGCTCGCGAGCGGTGATCACCAGCTCACGCGTCAGGGTCGTCACCGGATCGCCTCGCGGAAGTAGGGGAGCGACCGCTCGAGTCCCTCGCGGAGCGGCACCGTGGGTTCCCAGCCGAGGACCTCGCGCGCCACCGTGATGTCGGGGCGGCGCACCTTCGGGTCATCGGTCGGCAGCGGGCGATGCACGATCTCGGACGAGGAGCCGGTCACGGCAAGCACCTCCCGCGCGAGCTCGAGCATCGTGAACTCGCCGGGGTTGCCGACATTGGTCGGCAGCACGCGATCGGAATGGAAGAGCCGGACGATCCCGTCGACGAGGTCGCTCACGTAGCAGAACGAGCGCGACTGCGAGCCGTCGCCGTAGATCGTGAGCGGCTCGCCCCTGAGCGCCTGCACCAGGAAGTTCGACACCACGCGCCCGTCCTCGGGACGCATCCGCGGGCCGTAGGTGTTGAAGATCCGGACGATGCGCGAGTCGAGACCGAGGGTGCGATGGTAGGCCATCGTCATCGCCTCGGCGAAGCGCTTCGCCTCGTCGTACATCGAGCGCGGCCCGATCGACGAGACGTTGCCCCAGTAGCTCTCGGGCTGCGGATGCACGGCCGGGTCGCCGTACACCTCGCTCGTCGACGCGAGGAAGAAGCGGGCGTCCTTCTCGAGCGCCAGCTCGCACGCGTGGCGCGTGCCCTCGGAGCCGACCAGCAGCGTCTCGATCGGATGCGCCTGGTAGTCCGGGGGACTCGCCGCCGACGCGAAGTGGAGCACGCCGTCGAGGTCGCCCTCGATGTCGTACGGCCGGCTCACGTCGTGCTCGACGAACCGGAAGCGCGGTTCCGAGTCGAGGTGCGCGAGGTTCTGCGCCCGCCCCGTGAGGAAGTTGTCGAGGCCGATCACCTCGTGCCCGTCGGCGAGGAACCGCTCGCAGAGGTGGGAGCCGATGAACCCGGCCCCGCCGGTGATGAGGGTGCGCACGCGGTCGCCTCCGTGGGGTTGTGGGCGGGGGAAGGGATACGCCGACGGCACGCGAATACAAGAGGTTCGGGCGGTCAGTTTCTGACCAGTCAGGGGGCCAGAAGGCCAGAGGGCCACACACACCGTTTGGCCC
>DASTAN010000110.1:0-2867 GCA_035712665.1 Gemmatimonadales bacterium | reverse complement strand
GAGCTGTTCGACGTCGAGCGGTCGCTGCGCGCGATCTGCGGCGGCGGGCGATACGACACGCTGCTCGCCAACCTCGGCGGCGTCGATCTCCCGGCCGTCGGGTTCGGGATGGGCGATGTCGTCCTCGGCGAGCTGCTCAAGGAGCGTGGCCTCAAGCCCGCGACCCCGGCGACGATCGATGCGCTGGTCGCGGCGGTCACGGCCGAGGACCTGCCGTTCGTGCTCGAGGCGGCGCATCGCCTCCGCGACGCGGGGATCCGCGTCGAGTATGCGCTCACGCCGCAGAACCTCGGCAAGCAGCTCAAGCTGGCGGACAGCCGTGGCGCACGCTGCGCCGTGGTGATCGGCCCCGACGATCGGGCCCGCGGCGAGGTCGTCCTCAAGGACCTCGCGGGCAAGACCCAGACGGCGGTGCGCGAGGGAGACCTCGTCGCCGCGCTCACGACACTTCTCTCCTCGAACGGCTGACCGATGGCGGACACGAAGGGCATCACTCCCCGCGCGCAGGACTTCAGCGCCTGGTACAACGAGCTCATCCAGAAGGCCGAGCTCGCCGACTACTCGCCGGTCCGTGGCTGCATGGTCATCCGCCCGAACGGCTACGCGATCTGGGAGCAGATGCAGCAGGCGCTCGACCGGATGTTCAAGGAGACCGGCCACCAGAACGCCTACTTCCCGCTCTTCATCCCGCAGAGCTTCCTGAACAAGGAGGCCGAGCACGTCGAGGGGTTCGCGCCCGAGACGGCGGTCGTGACGCACGGCGGCGGCAAGCTGCTCGAGGAGCCGCTGGTCGTGCGCCCGACCTCCGAGACGATCATCTACGCGATGTTCTCGAAGTGGATCCAGTCGTACCGCGACCTCCCGCTCCTGATGAACCAGTGGGCGAACGTAGTCCGCTGGGAGATGCGCACCCGCCTCTTCCTCCGCACCACCGAGTTCCTCTGGCAGGAAGGACACACCGCGCACGCGAGCGAGGCCGAGGCCGAGGCCGAGACGCGCCAGATGCTGGGCGTGTACCGGACGTTCATGGAGGAGTGGATCGCGATGCCGGTCATCACCGGCCGCAAGACCGAGAGCGAGAAGTTCGCCGGCGCGCTCCGCACCTACTCGTGCGAGGCGCTGATGCAGGACAACAAGGCGCTGCAGGCGGGCACCTCGCACAACCTCGGCCAGAACTTCGCCAAGGCGTTCGACGTGACGTACCAGACCGCCGAGGGCGGACTCGATCACGTCTGGAACACCTCGTGGGGCGTCTCGACCCGCCTTGTCGGCGGCCTGATCATGACGCACGGCGACGACGTCGGGCTGGTCTGCCCGCCTCGCCTCGCGCAGTGGCAGGTGGTGATCGTCCCGATCTGGAAGAGCGACGAGGAAAAGACCGCGACGGTCGGCGCGGCCGACGCGATGATGCGGGAGCTCCGCGCCGCCGGGATCCGCACCACGGTCGATGCGCGCGACGGCCTCAAGCCGGGTGCGAAGTACTTCGAGTGGGAGGCGCGCGGCACGCCGATCCGCCTCGAGCTCGGGCCCCGCGACCTCGCGTCGGGGAACGTGATGCTTGCGCGCCGGACGGGCGGCAAGGAGCCGGTGCCGCAGGCCGGGCTCGCCGCGCGCCTCGCCGACGAGCTGGAGGCGATGCAGCGCGCGATGTTCGAGGCCGCGAAGGCACGGCGCGAGGCGGCGACGTTGCGCGGGCCGAAGAGCAAGCAGGAGTTCATCGATTTCCTCGCCGGCGATGGCGGCTTCGTGTACGCCGGGTTCTGCGGCGATCCGGCGGTCGAGGCCGAGATCAAGGAGCAGACCAAGGCGACGATCCGCTGCCTCCCCGACGCCGAGTTCCGTTCGGCCGAGGCGCCGACCACCTGCATCTGGACCGGCCGCCCGGCGGTGGCGGAGGCCGTGTGGGCGAAGGCGTACTGAGCACGCTCCTCGCCGACGCGGGGCTCGCCGCGGGAGATGACGGCACGCTGGCGATGGGCGGCGTGCCGCTCGAGGTGATCGCGGGCGAGGTCGGCTCGCCCACCTTCGTCTACAATGCCGAGGTGATCCGCGCGCGCCATGCCGCGCTCGACGCCGCCTTCGGCGACCTGCCGCACCGCATCTGCTACGCGGTGAAGGCCAACGGCAACCTCGCCGTCCTCCGCCTCCTCGCCCGCCTGGGTGCGGGGGCGGACATCGTTTCCGGCGGCGAGCTGATGCGGGCGATCGCGGCCGGGTTCTCGCCCGAGCGCATCGTCTTCAGCGGCGTGGGCAAGACCGACGAGGAGCTGCTGGCCGCGATCACGGTCGGTGTCGGTCACGTCAACGTCGAGTCCCTGGCCGAGGTGCGTCGCCTCGGGATGCTCGCCGACCTGCAGGGGGCGAGGGTCACGGTCGGCGTGCGGATCAACCCGGATGTCACGGCCGAGACGCATCCCTACATCTCGACGGGGAAGGGCGGGCTCAAGTTCGGGATCGCGCTCGACCAGTTCGACGAGGTGCTGCAGATCATCGACGAGTCGGCCGGGCTCACCCTCGGCGCGCTCGCGATGCACCTCGGCTCGCAGATCGTGAACGCCGGCCCCTGGAGCCAGGGACTCGACACGCTCCTCGACCTCCTCGCACGCGCGCGGCAGGCGGGGCATCATCCCGACACGCTCGACATCGGCGGTGGCATCGGGATCCGCTACAAGGACGAGACCCCGCTCGCCCCAAGCGACTGGATCGGTCCGCTGCGCGACCGCATCGCGGCGAGCGGCTGCACGGTGCAGGTCGAGCCGGGACGCTATCTCGTCGGGCCGGCCGGCGTCCTGCTCACTCGGGTGGTGCATCGCAAGCACTCGGGCGGCCGCGAGATCGCGATCGTCGACGCGGGGATGAACGATCTC
>DASTAN010000109.1:0-6540 GCA_035712665.1 Gemmatimonadales bacterium | reverse complement strand
CCCCGGTGCCATCGTCCCCGGCACGATGCCGTTCCGCCGCGCGAAGCACGTCACCCCCGGCTTCATCGACGCGCACACCGTCGTCGGCCTCGCCGGCGCCCTCAACCAGCCGCACGACCAGGATCAGGTCGAGCGCTCGGCACCGATCCAGCCCGAGCTCCGCGCCGTCGATGCCTACAACGCCCGCGAGCTCCTCGTCGGCTGGCAGCGCCGCTTCGGCACCACGACGATGCACACCGGGCACGGCCCCGGCGCACTCGCCTCCGGCCAGACGATGATCGTGAAGACGCGCGGCAACACCGTTGCCGACGCGCTCGTCGATTCCGCCACGATGGTCGCCTTCACCCTCGGCCCCGATGCCGCGCAGGGCACCGGCGCGCCGGGGACGCGCGCCAAGGGCGTCGCGATGCTCCGCGCCGAGTTCGTGAAGGCCCGCGAGTACGCCGCGAAGCGCGCGAAGCCCGGCAGCGACACGCCGCGCGACCTGCGGCTCGAGGCGCTGGCGGATGTCCTCGCCGGCCGGCTCACCGCCCTCGTCACCGCGCACCACGTCGTCGACATTCTCGCAGCGCTCCGGCTCCGCGAGGAGTTCGGCTTCCCGATGGTGCTCGACGGCGCGGCCGAGTCGCATCTCATCGTCGATCGGATCAAGGCCGCGGGGATCCCCGTCATCCTGCACCCGACGATGGCGCGCCACGGCGGCGTCACCAAGCAGGCGTCGTTCACCACGTTCGCGACGCTGCGGGCGGCGGGGATTCCGGTGGCACTCCAGAGCGGCTTCGAGGGGTACGTCCCGAAGACGCGCCTCCCGCTCTTCGAGGCGGCGGTGGCGACGGCGTTCGGGGCGTCGCGCCTCGATGCAATGGCCGCGATCACCAGCGAGGCGGCGCGCATCCTCGGCATAGCCAATCGCGTCGGCACCATCGAGGTCGGCAAGGACGGCGACCTCGTCCTCTTCGACGGCGACCCCTTCGAGTACGTCACCAAGCTCTGCGCGGTGGTCATCGAGGGGGTCGTGGTCGAGGACGGCTGCCGGTAGGGATCCCGGAATTCCGAATAGGGTACTCCCCTTTTAGTTGAGATCTGCGTATTGTCCCGCCCCTAGGCCAACGGCCGATGGGGCGGGTTCCTCAAGGAGGGGGGATGGCGATCGACCAACGGGGGTGTCGGGAGCTGCTGCGGCGGGTACTGGCCGACCTCGGGCGGGGGCCCGACGTCGCGCCGCCGACGCCGGAGTCGGACGATCCCCTCGCGGGCTTCCTCTCGGCGGCCGGGCAGGCGGACCTGGCGTTCCTGCGCCGGGAGGCCACCCCCGTCGAGCTCGACCGGCTGGTTGATGCCGGCGCGCTGCCGCTCGTGCTCTGGGGCGCGACCCAGGCACTGGTCGTGGGCCAGGGCCCCGGTGGGCCCGAGCTGCACTTCGCCGACGGCTCGACCCGCCCGATCCCCGACGGGGAGGCGGCGATCGGGCTCCTCGCCCTCGTCGGCGACCCGGCGCTGCTCCTGGTCCCGGTCGGCGTCGACCCGACCTTCTCGGTCGAGGACGAGGCCGCGCCGACGCCGGGCTCGCGGCTCTGGCAGCTGCTGCAGCGCGAGCGCCGCGACATCGGGCTCGTCTATCTCTACGCCACGCTGACCGGCCTCCTCTCGCTCACCCTGCCGCTCGGCGTGCAGGCGATCACCGGGCTCGTCTCGGGCGGCCTCCTGCTGCAGCCGGTGATCATCCTGATCGCCTTCGTCGTCGCGGGCGCGCTCCTCTCGGGCGTGCTGCAGGTGATGCAGCTCTCGGTGGTGGAAGTCCTGCAGCAGCGCGTCTTCGCGCGCCTCGCGTTCGAGTTCGCCTTCCGCATCCCGCGGCTCCGCCTCGAGGGCCTCGGCGGACATCACGTCCCCGAGGTGATGAACCGCTTCTTCGAGTCGGTGATCATCCAGAAGTCGCTCGCGAAGCTGCTCACCGAGGCGACGACCGCCGCGCTGCAGGTCGTCTTCGGCCTGATCCTGCTGACCTTCTATCACCCGTGGTTCGCGGCGTTCGCGCTGCTGCTGCTCGTGGTGCTCGCGTGGATCTTCCGCACCAGCGGGCCGCGCGGCATCGCGACCTCGCTCGCGGAGTCGGCCGAGAAGTACGCCACCGTGCACTGGCTGCAGGAGATGGGACGCTCGCTCACCGCGTTCAAGTTCGGCGGGCGCTCGGCGCTGCCGGTCGAGCGGATGGACCGCCACGTCACCGCGTACCTGCACCATCGCAAGGCGCACTTCAAGGTGCTGGTCTGGCAGGCGAGCGCGGTGGTCGCGTTCAAGACGATCGTCATCGGCGGCCTGCTGATCCTCGGCAGCGTGCTGGTGCTCAACCGCCAGATCACGCTCGGGCAGTTCGTCGCCTCCGAGATCGTGATCGTCACGGTCCTCGCCGGCATCGAGAAGCTGATCCTCTCGATCAGCACGGTCTACGACATCCTCGCCTCGGTCGAGAAGGCCGGTCACGTCACCGACCTGCCGCTCGAGCGCGCCGGCGGGCGCGTGCTGCCCGGGTCGGGCACGGCGACCGGCATGGCGCTCCACGTGAGCGGACTGCGCTACACCTACGGCGACAGCGAGATCACGGCACTCGACGGCATCTCGCTCGACGTGCCGGCCGGCCAGCGCGTCGTGATCACCGGGGCCGACGGGGCGGGGCAGTCGACGCTGCTCCGGGTCCTGAGCGGCCTCCTCCTCGATTGGCAGGGAGGCTACGCGATCGACGGCATGCCGGTCCGCGACCTCGACCTCGCCGCCTTCCGTGGTGATGTCGGCCAGCTGCTCTCGGCGACCGACCTCTTCGAGGGGACGATCGAGGAGAACGTCCGCGTCGGCCGACCCTGGATCACGGCACAGCAGGTGAGCGAGGCGCTCGTCGCGGTCGGCGCGATGGAGTGGGTCGCCACGCAGCCGCACGGCACCGGGTCCGAGATCGCCTCGGGGGGCGCCGGGCTGCCGGCGCACCTGATCCACCGCCTCCTGCTGGCGCAGGCGATCGCAGGGCAGCCGCGGCTCCTCGTCCTCGATGACTTCTTCCAGAACCTCGAGGCCGAGACGCGCGACCGCTTCGTCGAGGTGCTGATGGACGGCGCGCGGCCGTGGACGGTGCTCGCGATCTCGCACGACCCCGTCTTCCTGCGCGCGGCCGATCGCGTGCTGGTGCTCGATGACGGCCGCCTCGTGGCCGATGGCCCGCTCGCGGAGGTGCGGACGCACCCGATCCTCCGCGAGATCTTCGCCGGGGAGGTGCTCTGATGGCCAAGGCCGAAGGCCCGCCGCCGAGCGCGTCGCTGCACGCGCCGTCGCTGCTCGGCACCCCGCGCCGGCACTATCGCGTGCGTCGCTGGCTGCTCGGCATCTCGATCGCGCTGATCCTGATCCTCTTCCTGCCGTGGCAGCAGTACGTGCGCGGCACCGGTGCCGTCTCGACGCTGCGCCCCGAGGATCGCCCCCAGCCGGTCAACGCCGTCATCGGCGGGCGCCTCGTCGCGTGGCACGCGACCGAGGGACAGTTCGTGCGCGCGGGCGACCTCCTCGTCACCTTCGCGGAGGCGAAGCAGGAGTACCTCGATCCCGAGACGCCGACGCGGCTTGCCGAACAGGTCGCGGGGAAGAGCACCAGCGCGCGCGCCAAGCAGGAGAAGGTCGGGGCGCTCGAGGCCCAGATCGCCGCCCTCGAGGCGGGTCGCGACCTCAAGGCGACGCAGACGCGCACCAAGGTCGAGCAGGCGCGGCTCGCCGTCGCCGTCGATTCGGCGGCGGTCGATGTCGCGACGGTGGACAGCACCATCGCTGCGCGCCAGTTCGCGGCGCAGGAAGCGCTCTACCGCGACGGCCTCAAGTCGCTGGTCGAGTTCGAGGCGGCGCGCAGCAAGGCGCAGTCGGCCTACGCGAAGACGGTGTACGCGCGGAACCTCCTCGCCAAGTCGCGCGCCGATCTCGCCAACGCCGTGCTCGAGGTCGACGCGGTGGCGGCAGACTACGCCGACAAGCTCGCCAAGGCGCGCGCCGATCGCGCGGCGACGGTGGCCGAGGTCGGTGACACGCGGGCCGAAGTCGCCAAGCTCGAGAACAGCGCCGCCAACGTGCGCGAGCGCCAGCGCCTCTTCGAGGTGCGGGCCCCGCGCGATGGCTGGGTGGTGCGCGCCTCGCGCGTCGGCGTCGGCGAGGTCATCAAGGAAGGCGAGCCGATCCTCACCATCATGCCGTCCGAGGTGCGCCTCGCGGTGGCACTCCAGGTGAAGGCGATGGACGTCCCGCTGCTGCGTCCCGGCCGCAAGGTGCGCCTCCAGTTCGACGGCTGGCCCGCGCTCCAGTTCGCCGGGTGGCCGAGCGTCGCGGTCGGCACCTTCGGCGGCATCGTGCAGGTCATCGACCAGGTCGACTCGCCGGGCGGCACCTACCGCATCCTCGTGGTGCCGGACCCCGAGGAGGAGCCGTGGCCCGCCTCGCCGCCGCTCCGGGTTGGCTCGGGCGTCATCGGCTGGGCGATGCTCGACACCGTGCCGATCTGGTTCGAGCTCTGGCGCCTGCTCAACGGCTTCCCGCCGACGGTGGCGGAGCCGATGGCCGGGGCGATGCCCGACGCGAAGGGCGGCGGCAAGTGAGGCACCGCCTCGTCGCGATGGCCATCGCGGCGTCTCTCGCGATGCCGGGTCGGGCGCTCGCACAGCAGCCCGACTCGCTCGCGCTCGCGACCTTCCTCGACGAGGTGTCGCGCCATCATCCGGTGGCGCGGCAGGCGCAGCTGCTCGAGGCGCAGGCCGAGGCGGTGGCGCGCGGCGCGCTCGGTGCCGTCATCGACCCGACGCTCTCCGTGCGCTGGGATCGGAAGCAGTTCGAGGGGAGCGAGTACTTCAACTATCTCGATGCCGCGCTCAAGGTGCCGACGCCGCTCGGCGTCGACGTGAAGCTCGGCTACGAGCGGACGCGCGGCCGCTACATCGGCGAGGATCGTCGCACGCCGACCGACGGCCTCCTGTCGCTCGGCATCTCGATCCCGGTCGGCCAGGGGATCATCACCGATCGCCGCCGCGCGGCATTGGCCGAGGCACGCGGCCTCACGCGGATGGCCGCGGGCGAGCGCCGCGCGATCGTCAACAAGCTGCTGCTCGAGGCGACCAAGGCATGGGCCGACTGGCGCGCGGCCGAGGCGCGGCTCGCGCTCGCGACCGAGGGCGTCGAGGTGGCGCAGTTCCGGCTCGAGGGGATTCGCGCGCGCGTCCGGGCCGGCGATGCCGCCCCGATCGACACCGTCGAAGCGGCGCTCGAGGTGGCGCGCCGGGAAGCCGCGCAGGCGTTCGCCGAGGCCGATCGCATCGGTGCGCGCGAGTCGCTGGCGGCGATGCGCTGGGCGGCCGATGGTGCGCCGGTCGACCTCCAGGAGACGACGGTGCCGGGCGCCGTGCTCGACGACGAGGTGCCGGCCGCGGCGCAGGTCTCGGCGTGGCTCGCCGAGGCGCTTCGCGATCATCCCGACATCGCCAAGGCATTGGGCAAGGAGGATGCGTCGGTCGCGGTGCGCCGGCAGGCACTCGCCGATCTCTTCCCCGACTTCGAGGTCGAGGCGGCGCGGTTGGCCGACTATGGCGAGACGCGGGGGCTCACGGGCTTCCCTCCGGCCGGCGGTGCCTACAAGTTCGGGGTGGCGGCGTCGACGTCGCTGCTGCTCTTCAAGGAGCGCGGCAAGGCCGATGAAGCGGGGGCCAAGCGCGTCTCGGCGGCGTTCGCGGTTGCTGATGCGCGTCGTGCCGTGGCGGCGGCGGCGCGCACGGCGGCGGCGGAGCTGGTGGCCGCGTCGATCGCCGCGGACCGCCAGGCGCTCGCGGTGCAGTACGCGCGCCGGCTGCGCGATGCGGAGGAGGCCCGGTTCGCCGCGGGCGAGTCGTCGCTCTTCCTCGTCAACCAACGCGAGCGCACCCTGCTCGACGAAGGCGTGAAGCTGGCGGATGCGGAAGCGAAAGGCGTCGCCGCGCGCGCGGCGCTCGCCGTGGCCCTTGGATACCCTGCTCGACTGCCGGAGCCCTGACTGACCTCACCTCGCCTGCAGCTCGCCCTCGCCGCTCTCCTCTTCTCCACGGGTGGGGCGGCGATCAAGTATGCGGACCTCACCGGCTGGCAGATCGCGTCGATCCGGTCGGGCTTCGCCGCGCTCGCGGTGTTCGTGCTGATCCCCGCGGCGCGGCGGCACCTGAGCGCGCGCGCCTTCGGCGTCGGGCTGCTCTACGCGGTGACGCTGGTCACCTTCGTCCTCGCGACGCGCCTCACCACCAGCGCCAACGCGATCTACCTGCAGAGCACCGCCCCGCTCTATCTGTTGCTGCTGGCACCGTGGCTGCTGCGCGAGCCGCTCACGCGACGCGACGTCCCGGTGCTGCTCGCGGTGCTGGGCGGGCTGGTGCTCGTCTTCCTCGGCAACGACGCGCCGAGCGTCACGGCCCCCGACCCGGTGCGGGGCAACGTCCTCGCGGTGACGAGCGGCGTCTGCTACGCGCTGATGCTCCTTGGCCTGCGCTGGCTCGG
>DASTAN010000108.1:0-4012 GCA_035712665.1 Gemmatimonadales bacterium | reverse complement strand
CTCCACTTCTACGGCGGCTTCGACACCGTCGCCGCCAACCGCAGCTGGTACCGTCGCGAGTGCCGCGCCATCCGCCTCGGGGCGCAGGCCGGGATCCATTCGTTCCGCGATGCGCAGGGGTTCCGCGTCGGCAGCGACGATCGACGGATCCGCTGCGTGTCCAGCGGCGTCACGATGCATCACTACGGCTGGGCCCGACCGGCGTGGGCGCTGCACGCGAAGCGCGAGGAGGATCGCGCGATCTATCCGTGGCGCCAGGGACAGGACCCGGCACGGCCGCTGCTGCCGTGGATTCCCGGCATCCGCCCGTTCCGCGGCGCGCACCCCACGGTGGCACGCGAGTGGATCGACGCCCGTCGCACCGACGAACGGCTCATCGCCCCGCGCCGCTGGCAGGGGCATCACGCCAAGCTGCTGCTGTCGCTCTGGGTGGAGCGGGCCACCGGCTGGCGACCGTTCGAGTTCCGCAACTACACGCTGGTCGGCAGCGGCATCTCCTGATCCTCGAGCAGCAGTCGCAGGCGCGCGTCGTAGGTGTGGTGCGCCAGTGCGTGCGCTCGCCCGCGCTCGGCCATCGCGCGCGCGGCCGCCGGGTCGGCCGCAAGTGCGCGCACGATCGCCACGCATTCCTCGGTGGTGCGATACCAGCGGCAGTGCTCGCCATCGGCGGCGAGCGCCTCGATGCCGCGCACGTGCGGCCCGACGTAGGCACCGCCGCAGGCGAGGATCTTCCACATCCGGTTGGAAGCCGAGGCGATCTCGTCGTCCTGCGCGGCCACGGCATTCGCGCCGAGCGAGACGATCGACGCAGCGACCACTTCGGCAAACCGCTCGCCGACGATCCGACCGCCCGCGACGGGGATGTCCGACGGCGCCGCATCCCAGTACGGACCCCACACCTTCAGGGTCACGGCGTGCGCGACGGCCTGCAGCAGCGGCCAGCGATGCGGGTACTGCCCCGATCCGATGAAGCTCGCGTCGCAGCGATCGGGCTCGCGGATGGCGGTCGCGGGCCGGTCGACGTCGGGGTCGACCCCCTGGGGCAGGAAGCGCACCGTCGGCACGCCGCGCGCGCGCCAGAGCGCCACCTGGCCGGCGTACGTCGTGTACATCGCGTCGCACGCCTGGCCGACAGCGAGGCTCCCCTCGTGCTCGATCGCGTCGAAGTACCAGAGCGCCGACCGGCGGCCGCGCAGCAGCGCCTGCAGCCGCGGGAGGCCCAGGCGCCACGCGTGGCGGGTGCAGAGGATGAAGTCGGGGTCGTACCGGCTGATGGCGCGGGCGAGGACCGGTGCCGCGAGGGGACCGAACTGGCGGGTCCGGCGGAGGACATCGAAGCAGCGGGCCTCGACCCCCAGTCGACGCGCCGCGCGCGCGATGGCATCTTCCGAGCGATGCGGCGCCCACGCTCCCACGATGGCGAGACGACGAACCGACAGTGCCAGGCGATGACTCCCGAATGACCGACGCGAAGGGCGTGCTGCTGCTGACGGCCGCGAGCGGCTGGCGCGGCTCGGCGACGAGTTACCTGAAGATAGCCCGCGCCCTGCGCGAGGCCAGCGGGCGCGTGCTGCTGCACGCCGGCGGCGAGGGATTCGCGGCACCGTTCCGGGCCGACGGGTTCGCGGTGCGCGTGCACGCCTATCCCGACAGTGGCTGGGCGAACGCCTTCCACCTCGCGCGGCATCTGCGTGAGCATCGCATCGGCGTCGTCATCGCGGACACGCCCCGCGATCTGCGGCTTGCGGTGCTGGCCCGCATCCGCTCGTCGCACCGGGTCCTCTACCGCTACAACCTCAGCTATCGCGCCCCCGCGACGGACCTCGCCTCGCGGACCTACATCCGCGGCGCGCGCGGGCTGATCTTCCAGAGCCGTGCCGTGGCGCACGCCTTCGATGCAGCCTACCCGTCGCTTGGCGGGCTGCGCCGCTGGATCGTGCCGAACGGCTACGGCGAGGAGGCGTTCGTGCGCGACGTCGGTGCGCGCGAGACGATGCGCGCACGGCTCGACCTCGATCCGACGCGCGCCGTCATCGCCACCGGGGCGATGCTGGTCCGCACCAAGGGGCACGACGTGGTGTTCCGGGCGGTGCGGTCGCTGCTCGACGCGGGCCGGGCAGTGACGCTCGTCGTCGCCGGCGGCGGCGGGCACGCCGACGCGATCCGCGCCGACGCCGAGGGACTGGGGCTCGACGTGCGTTTCACCGGGATGCTGTCCCCGGGCGAGATGCGTGCGGTCTACGCGGCGGCCGACCTCGTCGTGCACGGCGCCGAGCACGAGATCTTCCCCAACGCGATCGCCGAGGCGATGGCGCAGGGCCGCGCGGTGATCGGGGTCGACTCGTGGGGAACGCCGGAGGTGCTGGGCGACGCCGGCGTCATCGTCCCGCCGCGCGACCCGGTCGCGATGGCGGCGGCCATCGCCGCGCTGCTCGATGACCCGGCGCGCCGTGAGGCGCTCGGCGCGGCAGCCGAGGCGCGGCTCAGGCGTGAGTATCCGCTGGCGCGGATGGCCAAGGGCTACGCCGAGATTGTGAGATCGGAGATCGGAGGAGTGACCCGCGGCGAGATCCCTCGCTGACGCTCGGGATGACAGCCTCCGATCTCCGATCTCCGATCTCTCATCTCCGGCCCATCAGGGCCTCAAGACCGCCACGATCGAAATCGCCCGCGACTTCACGTCCGGCGTGAAGGTGATCCCCTCGCCGGTGACGTCAAAGGCGTTGGTGAAGCCGAGCTCGCCGCGCAGCATCACGGTGATCTTCGAGAACTCCAGCCCGATCCGGCCGACACCGCTCACCTCGACGCGCTTCGGGGAGATCCCGTCGCCGGTCTCGTCATCCTCGAGGCCGCCGCAGTCGGTGCTGCCGCCGAAGCCGCTGAACGAGGCGCCGATGGCGCAGCGGACCCGCAGGCCGACCGACGGGCCGGCACCGAGGACCAGGCGAATCCGGTCGTTGACCGGGACGCCGTAGCTGACGAGCACCGGCACCTGCACGTAGTCGAGGGCGAGCGACGCGTCGAGGAAGCCCTCATCGATCAGCTTCGCGCCCTTCGAGTGGTAGAGGATCGACGGCTGAACCACCCCGAAGTCGAGCGTCACCCCGGCGAGCCAGCCGGTGCGCGATTCGCTGGTCCCGAAGATGTCGCCGTCGAGGGAAGCCATCGAGACGCCGCCGGTGAAGGCGATGCCCCCCTGGGCCGAGGCGAGGGCCGGGGCGGTGGCGGCCAGCGCGGCGGCGAGGCAGGCGGTGCGGGCGTGTCGCAACATCAGGCAAGTCCTTAAGTTGAGGGATTCGACGAAGTCTAGCGCAGGCCCACCCCGCCCTCCAACGGAATCGGGTGCCGATGCCGAAGCACGACCTCCTGTTCACCTACGACTTCCCGCCGCTGGGTGGCGGGATCGCCCGCTGGATGGAGGAGCTCGCCCGGGGGTACCCCCCGGGAACGCTTCGGGTCTCGACGGGCACCGTGGCCGATCAGGATGAGGTCGACGCCGCCCTGCCAAACCCGGTCGACCGCCTCCCGCTGGCGGCCCCCCGACTCAAGACGCTGCAGGGACTGCTGCTCTGGTCGCGTCGGGCGACGGCGCTGGCGCGTGACCCCGAGGCGCGCTTCGCCTGGTGCGGCAACCTTCGCCCCGCCACCTATCCCGCCAAGTGGGCGTGGGAGCGGACCGGGCTGCCGTACGGAATCCTCGTGCACGGCGGCGACGTGCTGCAGCTCCGGCACAAGCTCGCGCGCTCTGCGATGAAGCGGCGCACCTACCGCCCGATGCTCGACTCGGCCGCGGTCTTCGTGGCCAATTCGCGCTGGACGGCGGATCGCACCAGGTCGCTGCTGATGGATCTGGGCCTCGATGCTGCCGCCTCGCGGGTGCGCGTGGTTCCCCTTGGGACCGATCCGGTCCGCTGGGCGCCGGATCCGGAGGCCGCCGCCGCCTTCCGGATGCGCCGCAAGCTCCCCGAGGGGCGCTGGCTCCTGACGGTGGCGCGCCTCGTTCCGCACAAGG
>DASTAN010000107.1:0-3277 GCA_035712665.1 Gemmatimonadales bacterium | reverse complement strand
AGGGTCATCGGCATGACGAGAAGCAGCGCGGCGGTGCCCGCGCGGACGACAAGGAATGGGATCGACATCAGGGGCTCCGCTCGGGGGTGTCGGATCGCTGCGCGGGACATCGGAACGAACGCCCCGCCCGTCGCATCGCACAATCCCGCCATTGTCAGGATCTCGTTACCGCCGCGTCAATCGACCCGGACACCGAACCGTACCTCACGGGTATATCTTTCACTGCTGGAACATCCCGTTGAAAACGGCTCTCACTCGGGAGCGCCGCGGATCGGGTACGCATCGGAATCGGCATGGCACTGACGGACGAGGAACGGATCAACGGGCGGAAGGTCGAGGTCTTGAAGGATCTCGAGCCCCAGGTCCTGGAGTGGATGCAGGAGCACGACGCGAAGCGGGAGCTCTGGTTCCCGGCGGATCTCCTGGCGCCCGAGGCGGGGACCGACCCCGAGGCCCATCGCCAGACGCTGATCGACCGGGTCCGCGGCTTCCCCGAGGCGTGCCGTGCCGCGCTCGCCCTCAACACGCTGACGGAAGAGGGGCTGCCGCACTTCCACCGCCTCATCGCGGTGCACCTCGGCGACGACTCGCACTGGCGCAACTGGAACAACCTCTGGACCGCCGAGGAGGATCGCCACGGCGCGGTGCTCTCCGACTACATGCGGGACACGGGGTGCGTCGACCAGCGCAAGATGGAGGAGCTCAAGTTCGAGTACATCAAGGCGGGCTTCGAGCCGCAGTGGGACAAGGACCCGTACCGCGTCTTCGTCTACACCACGCTGCAGGAGCGCGCCACGCAGTACTCGCACGCCAACACGGGGAAGCTCCTCGGCGAGTACGAGCCGGTGCTCGGCGGGATCCTCCGGAAGATCGCCTCCGAGGAGGCGCGCCACTTCACGTTCTATCGCCGGGTCTTCACCGAGATCCTGAAGCGCGACCCGACCGAGGCGCTCAAGTCGGCGATGCACGTGATGCCGGCGATCGACATGCCGGGGATCACGATCCCGGGCTTCAAGGAGTTCGCCGAGGTGATCCGCCGCTCGGGGATCTACGGCCCGCGCGACTACCTGAAGATCGTCGAGGACCAGCTCGACCACTGGAAGATCGAGGCGCTGACCGGGCTCGACGACTGGGGCCGCAAGGCGCAGGAGAAGCTGCTCGAGATCCCGGCACGCCTGCGCCGCATCTCGGACCTGATGGAGACGCGGTCGCGCGCCAAGACGTTCGCCTTCGAGGTGGCGTGGTCGCGCGAGTTCGCGATGGAGTGACGGCGTGACCCTGGCCGTCGTCGCCGGGTGGATCGAGGCGCTGACCCGCGTGCTGGTGGGCGGCGCCTTCGTCACGTCCGCGATCGTGGCGCTGACGCACTGGGCGGTCCGCACGGGATACGTGGCGCCGTTCGGGGCGTGGGCGCGTTTCGTGCGCGGCTGGAGCGACCCGCTGCTGCGCCCGGTCGAGTCGCGCCTGCTCCGCGCCGGCGGCAACCCGCAGCAGGCGCCGTGGTGGCTGCTTGGCGCCGCGGTCCTCGGCGGCCTGGCGCTGCTGGCCGTGGTGCGCTGGCTGCTGGGGATGATCCTCACGCTCTGGTTCAGCGCGCAGGGCGGGCCGGGCGCGCTGCTCCCGCTCGTCGTGGCGATGGCGTTCAACGTGCTGCAGATCGCCCTGCTGCTCCGCGTGGTGGCGTCGTGGTTCGGGATCTCGCCCTATGGCCGCGTGATGCGCGTGGCGCACGCGCTCACCGACTGGCTGCTGGAGCCGATCCAGCGCCTCCTCCCGACGATGGGGCCGTTCGACTTCTCGCCGCTGGTGGCCTACCTGCTGCTGGGATTGGCGCGAACGCTGGTGATGAATGCATTCTTCTGAGAGGTGAGATCAGCGATCGGAGATCGGAGGATGCATCCTCGGATCTCCGATCTCGGATCGCCGGTCTCGTGTTGTTCGTGGCGATTTCCGCGACTTGCGGCCACGTAAAACAATCGGCTAAGCCGCCCTTCGGGGCGACGACAGGAGCACCACCCCGATGTCCGATCCGATCGCCGCGCGTGTCGCGCGGCTTGCCCGACTCGACCAGCTGCTCAACGAGCGCATCCTTGTCCTCGACGGCGCGATGGGGACGATGCTGCAGCGCGCCCACCTGGTCGAGGCCGACTACCGCGGCGCGCGGTTCCGCGACCATCCGTCCGACCTGCGCGGCAATCACGACCTCCTCTGCCTGACGCGCCCCGAGGTCGTGCGTGACGTGCACGCGCAGTACCTCGCGGCCGGGGCCGACCTGGTCGAGACCAACTCGTTCAACGCCACGACGATCTCGCAGGCCGAGTACGGCCTCGAGGCGGTCGTCCCCGAGCTCAACGCCGCCGCGGCCCGCGTCGCGCGCGAGGCCGCCGACGCCGCCGAGACGCCCGATCGCCCACGCTACGTGGCCGGCGTGCTCGGGCCGACGTCGCGCACCGCGTCGCTGTCGCCCTCGGTCGACGACCCCGGGTTCCGGAACGTCACCTTCGAGGAGCTCGCCGCGGCGTACGCCCAGGCAGCCGAGGGGCTCCTCGCCGGCGGCGCGGACATCCTGCTCGTCGAGACGATCTTCGACACGCTGAACGCCAAGGCCGCGCTCTTCGGCATCGAGCAGACCTTCGACGCCCTCGGCTATCGCGTCCCCGTAATGATCTCCGGCACGATCACTGATCGCAGCGGGCGCACGCTCTCGGGGCAGACCGCCGAGGCGTTCTGGATCTCGGTGGCCCACGCGAAGCCGCTCAGCATCGGGCTGAACTGTGCGCTTGGGCCGGACCTGCTGCGCGCGCACGTCGCCGACCTGGCGCGACTCGCCGACACGCGGATCTCCGCGCACCCGAATGCCGGCCTCCCGAACGCGATGGGTGGCTACGACCTTGACGCCGAGACGATGGCCGCCGAGATCGGTGCGTGGGCGCGCGACGGGCTGCTCAACATCGTCGGCGGCTGCTGCGGGACGACCCCCAAGCACATCCGCGCCATCGCCGAGGCCGTGGCCGGCGTGTCGCCGCGGATCCCGCCCGCACCGCCGACTCGCACGCTGCTGGCCGGGCTCGAGCCGTTCGCCATCGGTCCCGACACCAACTTCGTCAACGTCGGCGAGCGCACCAACGTGACCGGCTCGCGCCGCTTCGCGAAGCTCATCGCCGAGGGACGGTACGAGGATGGCCTCGCCGTCGCCCGCCAGCAGGTCGAGGCGGGGGCGCAGCTGATCGACGTCAACTTCGACGACGCGCTCCTCGACGGGCCTGCCGCGATGACG
>DASTAN010000106.1:0-8112 GCA_035712665.1 Gemmatimonadales bacterium | reverse complement strand
GCATCGTCGAAGCCGAGGGCCGTCATCTCAGTAGCGACGGCCGCGGCGCTTTTCGAGGACGATGTCCATCCCCACGACGATGCTCGGCAGGAAGGTCGAACGGACCTCGGTCGGCGGGACGAGGTTCTCGCGTGCCGAGGCGCCGGTCACCACGGGGAGCCGCACCCAGGTGCCGCGCGCCTCGATGCGGAACTGGTAGCCGTTGCTGTTGGCTGTCGCGAGACCCAGGACGAGGCCAGCGGCGGGCTTGATGTCGCGGCGGTTCTCCTCGAGGTAGATCGGCAGCACCGCGTCCTCCTCGACGCCGAAGTTCGACGTCATCTCCACGGTGCCGCGCGGGACGATGGCGATGCCCGCGAGGACGCGCGCGTACGGCTGGATCGCCGAGCGGCTCAGCGCGCGCAGCGTGATCCCGCCCATCGCGGCCACCGCCGATGCCGAGCGCTGGTTGCCGTCGAGCGCGCGACATGCCTGCTCGTTCACGAAGTCACCGGTCGAGACGGTGATGCGGCAGCGGTCGACGGTGCCGAGCCCGAGATAGCTCACCTCGCCGGTGTAGCCGAGGTGCGCCCCGGGGAAGTAGGTCCCGGTGGCGCTCATCGTGACGTTCGAGCGAAGCCGGCGGCCGAGGTCGAAGATCTCCGTCTGCTGCCCGATCGCGCTGATCGGCTGCGCCGGCACGTTCCAGAGCTCCTTGCCGCCGATGTAGCCCCCTGCGATGCCGATCACCAGTCGGGTCTGGTCGCGCGTGGCCTGTGCGGCCAGGGCGAGTGGGGCGAGGAGCAGGAGCAGGACGGGGAGGAACGGACGGCGGGAGGGCATCGGCGGGGACTCCGGGGAGGTCAGGTCGGACCGAGACACTCGGCCCACAGGGTGTCGTCTTCGGCGACGCGCACGCGCGTCAGGGTCACGCCGGGCGGCAGGCCGGGAGCCAGTTCCTCCCAGATCCACGCCGCGATCGCCTCGCACGTCGGCAACGCCGCACCGCTCGCGAATGCCGGCACGACATCGTTCAGGTGCCGCCCCGCCAGCGGGGTCACGACGCGGTCCGCGAGGAGGGCATCGAGCACCGGGAGGTCGAGGATCATCCGCGTGGCCGGATCGAGCGGCCCGGTCACGGTCGTCTCGACCCGGTACAGGTGCCCGTGTCCCGGGGCTGCTGCGGTCCAGCCGAACCGGGCGGCGTTCTCCGCCGCGGTCCACTCCGGCTTCCAGTACCGGTGCGTCGCGTGGAAGGCGACGACGCGGGTGAGCGTCACGCGCACGCCCGGCTCCCTAGAACCGGAAGCCGAGGCCGACGAGGAACGCCGGGGCGGGGGTGTACTGGCCGCGTCGTCCGGTCGGGTTCACGGCATTCGGCTCCTCGGGCGTTCCCGGTGCCTGCGCCGGTTCCTCGAGGTACGACGGCGGATACCTGATGTTCCAGAAGACGGCGCGCGCCTCGAGCTTGAGGAACGCCCGCGACCCGACCATCACCCGGGTGCCGACCATCGGCGCGAAGAAGAGCTTGGTGCCGAAGGCGTAGCCGGAGGTGTCCGCGGCCGGGGTCTTGTCGCCGAAGGCCGCGCCGAGGCCGACACCGGTGTAGGGGGCGAGACCGCGCCACGACTTCCCCCCCGTCAGGTTGAACTGGATCGTCGCTTCGGCGCCGATGATCCGATGGTCGATGGGGCCCGAGACGCGCGTCGCGGGCGGCTTGTCGGCGTCCACGATGAACCGCTCGGTCATCATGTACCAGCCACCGAGCGAGAGCCCGATGGTGCTGTTGCTGCGGAAGTCGATCCGCGCGCCGACCATCGGTCCGTCCTGCGGCGCGAGCTGCAGCGGTCCGCCGTTGCCCAGCACCTGCCCGCCGAAGACCTGGAAGTAGCGGTCGCCGCGGATATCGCGGTACGGCGAGGCATCGGGGAAGTGGCCGACCTGCGCCGCCGCGAGGGACGGGAGCAGGAGTGTCAGGGTCAGCAGCGAACGAAGCACGCGGGTCATCCGAGGAAGAGGGTGCGTCCGGTCATCTCGGACGGCTGCGGGAGGCCCAGCAGGGAGAGGATCGTCGGGGCGACGTCGCAGAGCGCGCCGCCTGCACGCATCGGGCGGATCCCCTCACCGAGGCCGAGGAACGGCACCGGGTTGGTCGTGTGCGCGGTGTGCGGCCCGCCGGTGACGGGGTCGATCATCTGTTCGGCGTTGCCGTGGTCGGCGGTGATGAGCAGGCGCGCACCGACGCGCTCCGCCGCCGCGACGATGCGCCCGAGCTGCGCGTCGACGGTCTCGACCGCGCGCAGCACCGCCGGCATCACGCCGGTGTGTCCCACCATGTCGGCGTTGGCGAAGTTGGCGAGGAAGAAGTCGTGCTCGCGGCGCGCCAGCGCGCGCTCGAGGACCTCGGTGATCCCCGCGGCGCTCATCTCCGGTGCCAGGTCGTAGGTCGCGACCTTCTGCGAGGCGACGAGCTCGCGCTCCTCGCCGCGCCACGGCACCTCGTTGCCGCCATTGAAGAAGTACGTCACGTGCGGGTACTTCTCGGTCTCGGCGGTGCGGAACTGCGTGCGCGACGCATCGCTCAGCACCTCGGCCAGGATCCGTGCCATCGAGAACGGCGGGAACGCCTGCGGCAGCGGGAAGGTCTGGTCGTACTGCGTCATCGTCGCGGCGGCGAGCGCCGGCCGCGCCGACACGTCGAAGCCGTCGAACCCCGGCACGCAGAGCGCCGCGACGATCTGGCGCATCCGGTCCGATCGGTAGTTCACGAAGAAGACCGCGTCCCCCTCGGCGAGCCGCCCGATCGGCGATCCCGCGGCATCGACGCAGACGATCGGCTGGACGAACTCGTCGGTCTCGCCGCGATCGTAGGCCGCGCGCACTGCCGCGATCGGATCGGTCGCGGGCGCGCCGGTGCCGTGCACCATCAGGTCGAAGGCGAGGCGGGTGCGCTCCCAGCGCCGGTCGCGATCCATCGCGAAGTAGCGGCCGATGAGCGAGGCGATCGCCGTGCGCCCGCCGCCGTGCGTCGCGACGTCCCGCTGCAGTTGTTCGAGAAACCCGGCGGCGGACATCGGCGCCGAGTCGCGGCCGTCGAGAAAGCCGTGGATCCGGATGCGCGGGACGTCGAGCGCGGTGAAGGCGGCGATCGCGGCGGCAAGGTGGGTGTCGATGGCGTGGACGCCCCCGTTGCCGATCAGGCCGGCGAGATGCAGCGTGCCGCCGGTGCGGCGCACGTGGGCCGCCAGTCCGGTCAGGGCGTCAAGGCCGCGGAACTCGCCGCGGGCGATGCTCTGGTTGATGCGGACGAGATCCTGCGGCACCACCCGACCGGCCCCGAGGTTCAGGTGACCGACCTCGGAATTCCCCATCTGCCCCTCGGGGAGGCCCACCGCCAGCCCGCTCGCATCCAGCAGGGTGCGCGGAGCGCCGGCCACCAGCCGGTCCCAGACCGGGGTCTCGGCGAGCGCGATCGCGTTCCCTTCGCGTTCGGTGCGCCAGCCCCACCCGTCGAGCACCACCAGGATGACGGGCGACTGGCGCGGGTCGGCGTTTGCCATGCTTCTCCGCGGCGTCTAGTTTCACGAATCGTGACGCAAACGCCGCAATCTACCCCCGCGCGATCCCGCGTTCCAAGCAGGATCCTGCTGGCTGTCGCCGCCTTCCTGGCCGCGTCCGCCCCGCTGGCGGGCCAGACCCGTCGCACCGCCGTCGAGGCCGACTTCGTCAAGGAACCCGGGGGTACCGTCCTCGCCCGCGTGGCGAAGGGGACATCGCTCCGGATCGGCGCGAGCCGCGGCACCTGGCAGGAGGTCGTGCTCGAGGGCTACATCGCCTCGTCGGGGCTGCGGAACGACTCCCGGGATGGCTTCGATGTCGCCGTGAACCTGTCGGCCGGTACGCCGGTCCGGTCCGGCGCGGGGAGCGGGGCGACCCTCGCGACCGCGCGAGCCGGGGCGCTGTTCACCCGGCTCGGCATCCAGAGCGGCTGGATCCGCGTTCGCCGGACTGGGTGGATTCCGAAGTCGACCCTCGAAGCGCCGGCCCCGGCGACCACCACCCGGCCCCCCGCACCGGCCCCGGCCCCGACCGCGACTGACAGTGCAAAGGGGCTCTCCCTCGGCGGCGGCGCAGCGTTCGCGGCCCAGCCGGGCGGGGCACCGGTGGCGCAGTTCGAGTCGCCCCACCCGATCGAGGTCCTGGAGCGGCGCGGCGGCTGGGCCCGGGTCCGGCTGGAGGGGTGGGTCCGCGAGGGCTCTCTCGGCACCACCCCATCGCCTGACCAGATCACGGCCAAGGAAATCCGCGAGAACCCGGACCGCTACGTCGGCCAGACCCTCGAATGGACCCTGCAGGTGCTGGCGGTGCAGCAGGCCGACGAGCTCCGTCCCGAGCTCCCGCCGGGGCAGCCCTACGTCCTGGCTCGCGGGCCGCTGCCTGAAACCGGATTCGTGTATCTGGTCGTCAAGCGGGACGAGGTCGAGCGATTCCGGTCGCTCGAGCCGCTGGCGGAGATCCGGGTGCGCGCCACCGTGCGCGCCGGCCGGACCCGCTTCCTTCCCACGCCGGTGCTCGATTTCGTGCGCCGGCTCGACTGACCCGGAGGACCGGTGCAGGACCATCTCAAGGACCGGATCGTGCGCCGCCTCGAGGCGCTGTCGGACGAGCGCGGCTACCAGATCCTCGACTTCGTCGAGTTCCTGGAGAGCAAGTACGCCGAGCGGCAGGCCCCCGACAACCTCTTCACGCGCCTGACCGAGAAGGTCGAGGACACGATGCGGATGGGGAAGCTCCCGGTCGACGCGATCGCCGGGACGGTCGGCCTCTTCGACGGCGCCTCGAAGGTGATGCGCGGCGTCAGCGCCGCCGCCAAGGCGGTGGTGGACGAGGCGACGAAGACCGCCGAGGAATTGCGGAAGCCCACCTCGGCACCCTAAACTTCGTGATGGAAGCCACTTCGCCCGCACGCACGATGGGGGGCCGGTCGTGAGCCGCGTCCGCCCGACCCCCGGTCTCACCTTCGACGACGTCCTCCTGGTCCCCAGGCATTCGATCGTCCACCCGCGCCAGGTCACCACGACCACCCGCTTCACGCGCGCGATCCCGCTCAACATTCCGCTGATCTCCGCGGCAATGGACACCGTCACCGAGGCGGAGATGGCCATTGCGATGGCGCGGGCCGGCGGCATCGGCGTGATCCACAAGAACATGTCGATCGACCGGCAGGCGGCCGAGGTCGACCGGGTGAAGCGGTCCGAGAGCGGAATGATCCGCAACCCGATCACGCTCGGGGCCGATCGCCCGGTCCGCGAGGCCCACGCCCTGATGCGTCGGTTCCGGATCTCCGGCGTCCCGATCGTCGACGGCACCGGGCGCCTGATCGGCATCATCACCAATCGCGACCTGCAGTTCGAGCCGTCGCTCGAGCGGCCGATCGCCGAGGTGATGACCAAGGACGGCCTCGTGACCGCCCCGGTCGGCACCACGCTCGACGAGGCCGAGGCGATCCTGGCGCGGCACCGCATCGAGAAGCTCCCGGTGGTGGATGCCGACGGCGTGCTGAAGGGCCTCATCACGGTGAAGGACATCTTCAAGCGCCGCGATCACCCCGATGCGAACAAGGACCAGCACGGCCGGCTCCGCGTCGCGGCGGCGCTCGGGTCCGGTGCCGAGGCGATCGTGCGCGCGCGGGCGCTGCTCGATGCCGGCGCCGATGTCCTCGTCGTCGACTCGGCACACGGCCACTCCGAGGGGGTGCTGCAGACGATCGCCACGCTCCGTGAGACCTTCCCCGACGCGCAGCTCGTCGGCGGCAACATCGCGACCGAGTCCGGCGCGCGCGCCCTCGTCGAGCGCGGGGTGGATGCGGTCAAGGTCGGCATCGGGCCGGGGTCGATCTGCACCACGCGCGTCGTCACCGGCATCGGCGTCCCGCAGGTCACGGCGATCATCGACGCGGTGCGCGGCGCGGGCGACGTGCCGATCATCGCCGACGGCGGCATCAAGTACTCGGGCGACGTCGTGAAGGCGCTGGCCGCCGGCGCCGAGAGCGTGATGATGGGCTCGATGCTCGCGGGCACCGAGGAGTCGCCGGGCGAGAGCATCCTCGCCGAAGGGCGTCGCTTCAAGATGATCCGCGGGATGGGCTCCCTCGGCGCGATGCAGGACGGTTCGGCCGATCGCTACTTCCAGGAGGGCGAGGTGTCGGCGTCGAAGCTCGTCCCCGAGGGGATCGAGGGACGCGTGCCGTACAAGGGTCCGGTCGGCGATGTCCTGTTCCAGATGGTCGGCGGGCTGCGCAGCGGGATGGGCTACTGCGGTGTCAGCACCCTCGAGGGGCTCCGCACCGACACCGAGTTCATCCAGATCACCGCCGCCGGCCTTCGCGAATCGCATCCGCACGACGTGACCATCACCCGCGAAGCCCCGAACTACCAGAAGTGATTTCCTGCCGCCGCCGCGGGCCTCGTGTCCGCGGCGGCGGCGTGTTCCCCCGTCCCCTCCGCACCCCGATTCCGAGCTGCGCATGCTTCCTCGCTGTGCCCGCCTGCTGTCGCGCGTCGCCCTGGCGCTCCTTCCGTTCACGCTGGCGGCCGCGCCGCTCGCCGCGCAGGACGCGCCGCCCGCCGAGCCGACGGGCTGGATGGCCACGGTCGACGGGGCGATGGGGGCGTTCAACGGCGTCGTCTCGGCGTTCGAGTTCTTCGACGTCGTCTTCTGGGACAACGGGCAGCCGGGCGAGATCGCGATCCCGCTGGTGGTGGTGTGGCTGGTGCTCGGGGCGCTCTTCCTCACGATCCGGATGGGCTTCATCAACCTGCGCGGCTTCCGCCACGCGGTGCAGGTCACGTCCGGCCGCTTCAGCAACCCGGCCGACGCCGGGGAGGTGAGCCACTTCCAGGCGCTGGCTGCGGCGCTCTCGGCGACGGTCGGCCTCGGCAACATCGCCGGCGTCGCGATCGCGGTGTCGATCGGCGGCCCGGGCGCCACGTTCTGGATGATCATCGCCGGCCTGATCGGGATGAGCGCCAAGTTCACCGAGTGCACGCTGGGCCAGAAGTACCGCGAGGTGCGTCCCGACGGCCGCGTGATGGGCGGCGCGATGTTCTACCTGTCGAAGGGGATGGCCGAGCTGGGGATGCCGCGGTTCGGCAAGGTGCTCGCCGCGATCTTCGCGGTGATGTGCATCGGCGGCTCGCTCGGCGGCGGCAACACCTTCCAGGTCAACCAGTCGATGAACGCGGTGCAGGAATCGCTGCCGTTCCTCGTCGACCACCGCTGGGTGTACGGCCTGGTGATGTCGATCCTCGTCGGGATCGTCATCATCGGCGGCATCAAGCGGATCGCCGATGTTGCCGAGAAGATCGTCCCGCTGATGGTGGGACTCTACGTCGCGGCGGCGCTCTTCATCCTGTTCGACAATGCGTCGCAGATCCCGACCGCCTTCGGCGCGATCGTCAACGGCGCCTTCAACCCGGATGCCGCGTACGGCGGCTTCATCGGCGTGCTGGTGCAGGGCTTCCGGCGCGCTGCGTTCTCGAACGAGGCCGGCGCGGGCTCCGCCGCGATCGCGCACTCCGCGGCGCGGACGCCGTATCCGGTGCGCGAGGGGATCGTCGCGCTGCTCGAGCCGTTCATCGACACCGTCGTCGTCTGCACGATGACCGCGCTGGTGATCGTCATCACCGGGGCGTATAGCAACCCGGAGTACGCCGGCCTCATCGCCGGGAGCCAGGGCGCGGCGCTCACCTCGCGCGCGTTCGGCGAGCACATCACCTGGTTCCCGATGATCCTCGCGGCGTGCGTGCTGCTCTTCGCCTACTCGACGATGATCTCGTGGAGCTACTACGGCGAGCGGTGCTGGTGCTACCTCTTCGGCGACCGCTCGACCCGCTCGTTCCAGGTGCTGTTCGTGGTGTTCACCTTCCTCGGCGCGATCATCTCGGCCCAGAATGTCCTGGAGTTCGGCGACCTGATGATCCTCGGGATGGCGTTCCCCAACCTCGTCGGCGTGCTGCTGCTGAGCGGGAAGGTGCGGGCCGACCTGGATGCCTACTGGGCGAAGTACCGGGCGGGCGAGTTCCCCGTCTACAAGTGACCCGGCGGCGGGGCGGCATCTCCCGATGCCGCCCC
>DASTAN010000105.1:0-4914 GCA_035712665.1 Gemmatimonadales bacterium | reverse complement strand
GACGCCGACCGAGGTCTTCGACTTGAGGTTGTCGCGGAGGCTCGCCGACGCCGTGGCGCCGAGGTCCACCGTGTAGGTGCGGATCTGGGCGCGGTTGTCGGTCTTCGCGCCGAGCGGGGTGGTGCCGAACGACGAGTTGTCGTCCGCGCGGATGGCGCCCGTCAGGAAGAGCTTCTCGCCGAAGTTGAGCTGCTGCTCGACGTACGCGCCAAGGGTGACCGTCTTGGTGGTCGTCTGCGACGCCGTGAGGATCGCCGCGCCGTCGATGTCGCTCGAGCCGAACGGCAGGCGCTGGCCGTTCGCGGTGTTCGAGAAGAAGACGTCGCGGAAGTACTGGACGCCGACCGAGGTCTTCGACTTCAGGTTGCTGCGGAGGCTCGCCGACGCGGTCGCGCCAAGGTCCACCGTGTAGGTGCGGAGCTGCACGCGGGTGTCGGTCTTCGAGCCGAGCGGCGTCGTGCCGAAGGCCGGGCCCTGCTGGGTCGGGTCGAACGAGATGTCGGTCCGGTTGGTGATGTCGTAGCCGACCGACGCGCGTGCGTTGAGCCACGATGCCGGGCGGGTGGTACCCTGCGCCGACCCCGTGAAGCGCTCGACGTTCTGGTTGCGGAGCAGCGAGAAGATCTCGCCGGGGCGGAAGAAGCCCCAGCCGCCGCCGGTGCCGGCGGTGTCCGCGGCCGAGGCGCGCCCGAAGAAGCCCGACGGCAGCATGCCGAGGACGTTGTTGTCGTTCTGCGGCAGGCGCAGGTCGCTCGAGACGTAGCCCAGCGAGGCCTGCAGGTCGGTGTTCGCCGCGACGTTGGCGTTCACGTTGGTGCGGAACGACACCTTCGTGAGCGCGTTCGGGCGGAGCACGCTCTCGGGCAACTCGGTCACGTTGCGCGCCAGCTGGAGGCGACGCTCTTCGGCCGCGGGCAGCTCGAAGGTTCCGTCCTCGCCCTCGTACTCGCCGGAGACGAAGTACTGCACCTGGTTGGTCCCGCCGGTGACGCTGGCGCCGTACTGCCGGCGCGCGCCGGTGCCGATCGGCGAGATGCCCGGCGTGCGGAGCGGGTTGAAAGTCGTCACCGAGTCCTGCACGCAGGTGCCCGCCGCGCGCGAGACGAGGAGGCAGGTCACCACGCCGCCGCCCGGGGCTCCGTTGGTGACGGCGCGCCCCTTGGCGCGATAGTTGTCGAAGTACTGGTTCGGGTCGGTGATGCGGCCCTGCTCGACCCAGAAATTCCATCGCGTGTCGCCCGTCGTGCCGCGCTTGGTCGTGATCCGGATCACACCGTTGGCGGCTTCGGTCCCGTACAGCGTCGCCGCCGACGGCCCCTTGATGATCTCGATGTTCTCGATCTCCTCGGGGTTGATGTCGTTGAGGCGCGACGGGGCCTGGCCGCCGGTGCCGAGCGACGACGAGGCCACGCCGCCGTTGGCGCGCACGCCGTCGATGAAGATCAGCGGCTCGTTCGACAGCGACACCGAGTTCGCGCCGCGAATGCGGATGCGCGTGCCGGTGCCGGTCGTCCCCGAGCTCTGGAGGATGTTGACGCCCGCCGTGCGGCCCTGCAGGAGGTCCGAGAGATCCGAGATCGGCGAATAGGTCGCGATCGAGTCGGCCTTGATCGTGCCGACGGTGTGACCCAGCTCGAGGCGACGCTGCTCGCCGGTGGCCGTGAAGACCAGGTCGTCGAGCGAGTAGGCGACCGGGACCATCGCGACATTCGCCTCGGCGATCCCGCCCGCGGTCACCGTCACCTTGGTGCGGGCCGACGAGTAGCCGACCGCGAGGACGCGCACCTCGTACTCGCCGACCGGCACGCTGCGGATCGTGAACCGACCCTCGCCGCGGGTGGTCGCCACGAGCTGCGTGCCGACCAGCTGCACGCGCGCACCGGCCAGCGGTGCCTTCGAGGATGAATCGGTGATCTGCCCGGCGATGGAGCCGGTCGGCACCTGGGCAGCCAGCGGAACGATTCCCGCCACGAGGGCGAGAGCCACGGCACGGAGCCGCAGCAGGCCTGAACGGAGCGTCTGCATCGATACGCTCTCCTCGATGGGGGACGCGCCGCGACACCGCGGGTGCGGTCGGGGCCCCGACGACATCCCCCCCGGGCCAACGGGCGAGACGTCACGCGAGGCGACGAGGCACATCCGGATTGTGGGAAGACAAGTGCATCGCCCGTGGGATTCCCGCCCCGGCCAAGGAAGCGGAAATTGGTCGACCGGTGAACTATGCATCGGCGACCGTGGCGACGCAATACGTACCTTTCGGGAGGTGCCGATGTTCCGGCCCCGGTTCCCCCGTCCGACCTGCGGAGACAATTAGATGGCTATTTATCTGGTCACCGGCCTCGCCGCCGGCGTCCTGTCCGGACTCTTCGGGATCGGGGGCGGCGTCGTGATCGTCGCGGTCCTCGTCTCGATCCTCAAGCTCCCGATGCAGACCGCGACGGGGACCTCGCTCGCGGCATTGCTGCTGCCGGTCGGGGCGCTCGGCGTCTGGGAGTACTGGAAGGGCGGCCACGTCGAGTTCCGCGGCGCGGGACTCATCGCCCTCGGCCTGCTCCTGGGCGCGTGGGTCGGCGCCAAGTGGGCGCAGCAGCTCCACGCCGTGACGCTGCAGCGTGCGTTCGCCGTCTTCCTGGTGGCGATCGCCGCGCGGATGTGGTTCAAGGCCGAGGGGTGATCACCACCTCGAGGGTGTCCCGCGCCGCCCCTGCAACCGGCACGTGATCGCCACTGGCGAGCACGGCGATCAGCCGATGCGTCCCGACTGGCAGCGCCAGCCGCAGCGAGTCGGCCCCGGTGCCGAGGTGCACGATTCCGTCCGCCTTGGGGATCACCTCGCCCTCCGGCGTCGGGTCGCGGTCGATGAACAGGTGATGGTGTGCCTCACCGGCCGTCGCCGTCCCGGTGGCGCCGACGATCGCGATCCCCGCGGCCCGAAAGCGCACCGTGAGTGAATCTCCCGCGAAGATCGGCCCGTCCGGCCCGAGCAGTTCGACGCGCGGGGCGTCCGTGGCGCAGGCGGCCAGGATGATCAGCGACGACAGGACAAGATTCGACTTCACGAGTGCCTCCGGCACGAGGGCCGAGAACGTGGACATTCCCCGCAGGACGCGACAAGATACCCCGATGCGTCGCCTTCCATCCGCCGGGGTTGCCGTCCTGCTCGTGCTGGCCGGCTGTGCGGTCGAACGCCGCGAGCCCCCGCACCAGGCGGCGATCGCGGGGGCCGAGGACACCCTTCCCCTCCCCACGCGCCGCGACACCATCGCCCCGCCGGATTCGCCGCTCGGGGCCAGCATCCGTCGCGGGTACGCCCTGCTGCACGCCACGCGCGACTCGCTCCCTGACCACGTCGGCAACGACCTGCGCTGCGTGTCGTGCCATCTCGATGGCGGGACGCGTGCCAACGCGATGCCGTGGGTCGGCGTGGTCGGGCGCTTCCCGCAGTACAATGCGCGGGCCGGGCGAGTGATCACGATCGCCGACCGGGTGAACGGCTGCTTCCGCCGTTCGCTCAACGGACGCGCCCTGGCGGCCGACTCGCCCGAGATGCGCGACATCGTCGCCTACTTCCAGTGGCTGTCGGCCGGCGTGCCGAACGGTGCCGTCCTCGCGGGCCAGGGACTGCCGAAGCCCACGGCACTCGTCGGCGACAGCAGCGCCGGGCGCATCGCCTACGCGTCGACCTGTGCCCGCTGCCACGGCGAGCAGGGCGCGGGTACCCACCTCGGTCCACCGCTCTGGGGCCCGCGCTCGTTCAATCTCGGGGCCGGCATCACCCGGATCCGCACGATGGCCGGGTTCCTCCGGCACAACATGCCCTACGACGCGCCGGGGACCCTCACGGAGCAGCAGGCGCTCGACATCGCGGCGTATGTCACCGCGCAGCCGCGGCCCGACTTCCCCGACAAGGTGCACGACTGGCCCCACGGCGATCCGCCCCCCGACCTCAACTACCCGACCGCCGCGGGCCGGCGCGACACCCGCTGACGCGAGCGGGGTACACCGCCCCGTGACCGACCTGCTCGTCCCGACCGATCGTGGGCTGTACTGCCCCGCCGGCGACTTCTACATCGACCCGTGGCGTCCGGTGCCGCGGGCCGTCGTCACGCATGCCCACGGCGATCACCTCACGCGCGGCTCGGACGCGATCCTGGTCAGCGACGCCGGCAAGCACGTCACGGTGGCCCGCCTCGGCTCCGATCGCGGCGTGACCACGGCGGCGTGGGGCGAGCGTCGCGCGATCCGCGGCGTCACCGTGTCGCTGCATCCGGCCGGCCACGTGCTGGGCGCGGCGCAGGTGCGCGTCGAGCACGCGGGCGAGGTGTGGGTGGTGTCGGGCGATTACAAGCTCGCGCCTGACCCCACCACCGCGCCGTTCGAGCCGGTGCGCTGCCACACCTTCATCACCGAGAGCACCTTCGGCCTGCCGATCTACCGCTGGGACGCCCCGGACACGATCGCAGCGGCCGTGCGCGCGTGGGTGACCGGGAATCGCACCGACGGCGCAGCGACGATTCTCTATGGCTACGGTCTCGGCAAGGCACAGCGCCTGATGGCGATGCTCGCGCCGCTCGAAATCCCGATCTGGACGCACGGGGCGGTGGCGGCGCTGGCGGATGCGTACGCCGCGAGCGGGGTGATGCTGCCGGCATCAGCGCCCGTCAGCGCCGCGCCGCGCGACACGCCGTGGCACGAGGGCGTGATCATCGCGCCCCCCAGCGCGGCCGGGAGTGCCTGGCTGCGTCGCTTCGGGCCACGTCGGCGCGAGGCCGTGGCGTCCGGGTGGATGCAGGTGCGCGGCGCGCGGCGACGCCAGGCGGTCGACCGTGCCTTTGTCGTCTCCGATCACGCCGACTGGCCCGGCCTCCTCGCCGCGATCGAGGCGACTGGGGCCTCGCGCGTCCTCGTGACGCA
>DASTAN010000104.1:0-8717 GCA_035712665.1 Gemmatimonadales bacterium | reverse complement strand
TGGCGACGCTGCTGTGGCTGCACGTCCTGCAGCGGAAGGGGATCACGATCGGGTGGGGGACCTACTTCCGCACCGGGATCGTGCTGACGATCCCGGTGCTGCTGCTGACGCTCGCGGCGCTGGCGGTGCGGCTGGGGGGCTGACTACGGGAGGCGGAAGGCGCGGAGGCGATACGGTTCGTCCCCGTCCGCACGGGCGCGACAGTGCATCGCGACCACGCCGCCACCGATCGCGATGCGACCCGGCGCGAAGCAGTCCACGATCGTGCGGCTCACGAATGCGGTGCCGCGGAAGCGATCGATGAACGTGGAATCATTGACAGGGCCCGCCACGACGAGTTCGCCCGCGGTGTCGAAGCCGATGCCGCCGAGCCCGAAATGCGGCACCACCTCTCGCGCGAGGGTGTCGAGACGCTCGCGGTTCTCCTTGGCCCCGGGGCCCTGCCCGCTTGCGGCCCGCTCGAGCGCTTCCGTCAGGAGCTGAATGGTGCGAGGACCGCGCGAGTTCGCCGGCAGGTCGCGGGTGATGGTCACACGCTCCGCAGCGCCGTTCTTCACCTGAATCCGATAGCGGAAACCATCGCCCCAGGCGATGGTGCTGTCGCGCGTCGCATACGCCGGAGGGATCAGGTGTCGCTGCGTCGGGTTCGTCGAGCTTGTGGCACTGCGCAGCACGTCGTCATCCGCCGGCACCAGCGTGCGGCCTTGTCCAGTGGCGACGGCAACGCGAACGATCGCCGCAGTGCCCCCTCGGACCGGCGCCTCGCCGTCGAAGATGTCCAGCGAGTCAGGGACGGCGCCGAGCACGAAGGCGCTGGTGCCGTATGGTGTCTCCTCGAGGAACGTCCCGGACTGGGCATCGAATCGGAGCACTGTCGCACGAGCATTGTCGGCGACGAGGAACGCATCTCCTGACGCGACCAGCGCACCGGTGCCGCTCAACTCGCCCGGCCCCTGTCCGCGCGGACCGGCGCGTCCCACCACGTCACCGGATGGGCCGATGATCGTCAGGTACGGCGGATCGCCCGCACCGAACAGGTAGGCGATGCTGCCACCCTGGGACGCGGCGAGACTGATTGCCCCGAACGGCTGCTCGGGGAGATGCAGCGGAATCTCGTTCGAGTCCGCGGCAGGGGACGACGCTGATACAGCGGCGGTCTGCGTGTCGGGGGTCTTGTCGCTGCACGCAGCGGCGAGGATGATCAGCGCCGCAAGGACGGCGTGGTGGCGGGACATCATGGCTCCGGGGGAGGAAAGACCACGCAAGGTGCGGCCTCCCGAAGGCGGCGTCAACCGGTCAGCGCGTGAGCACCACCCCCGCGCTCACCACGCGCCCCGCGGCGGGTTCCGCAACGCGGCCGAAGCCGCCGTTCACGGTGACCGACCCGATGTAGCGCCGCCCCCAGAGGTTCTGCACCGCGACAAAGAGGCGCGCGCTGCCGCCGCGGGCCGCGAGGGTGCGCGCGACGCGCACGCCGCTGACCCCGGCACCCCAACCGGCGATCTCGGCCTGGTTCGCATCATCCGCGTACTGGCGGCTGGTGAGGGCGTGGTCCGCGTCCACCGCGAAGCCGGCGACCACGCCGCGCACGCCGACCCGCGCGAGGTGCCGCGGGATCCCCGCGACACGATTCCCAGCCAGCGCACCGGCCTCGTCGGTGTAGCGCGCGTCGGTATAGGTGTAGCTCACGAGCGCCGTCAGCGCCCCGCCGAGCGGCGAGCTCGCCAGCAGCTCCAGCCCCTGCGTCCGACTGCCGCCCAGGTTGGCGAAGAACGAGCGGCCGCCGACTTCCTGCACCGGGGTGATGACCTCGTCGGTCTCGGTGCGCCACCCCGCGACCTCGAGCGCGACATCCCCGACCATCGTGCGCGCCCCGAGCTCCGCCGAGACGCTTCGCTGCGGGCCGAGGACGGTGTTGAGCCCGGTGCTGCCGTCGGGGCGATTGGCGAACTCGGTCGTCGTCGGCGTCTCGAACGACGTGGCCACGCTGCTCCACGCCGTGAGCGCATTGCGCTGCCAGGTGACGCCGGCGTGCCCGCTGAACGCATCGAGGGTGCGCACGCCGCCGCGCGCGGCGACGAGGCGGTCGGCGACCTCGAAGCGCACCGCGTCGTAGCGCACCCCGCTCTTCACGCGGAGGTGCGGCGCGAGCGGCCACTCGACCTGCACGAAGGGGCCGACTTCGCGCGTCGTCTCGCGCTGGTCGAGCAGTGCCGCGCCGAACGGCTCGCCGCGGAGGTGCCGTCGGTTGATCCGATCGTCGGCCACCTGCTGCACGTCGAGGCCGAGCGCCAGTCGCCCCGCCCCGAGGCCGCGCGTTGCGGTTGCACGGGCGCCGCCGCCGCGTCGCGTGATCCCGACCCAGAGCCCCTCGTCGGCGGTGGTCGGTGCCGGGGCCGGGGCCGCCAGCGGATTGTCGAGGTCGCGCCCGACGACCCAGGTGCGCACATCCCCCTGCCACCCGCCCGTCGCGATGTCGAGCCCGACGGCGAGCTGACCCTGCGTCACCGCCTTGTCGGCGCGACGACGAAGGTTGTTCGGCGCGGCTGCATCGGGCGTCCGCCCTGCCTCCGCCACCGTCAGCGCACCGGGATTCTCGGCCCGCGGATCGTCGGCATACGCGCCGCGCACCAGCAGGCGCACCGCCGACCCGAGCCGTCGGTCGTAGGCGACCTGCACCCGCCGCTGCTCGCTCGCCGACTGGGTGCGGAAACCGTCGCTGATGGTCCGCGACGCCGCGATCGACACGCCCTGCACGGCGCTGCCGCTGGCAACGCGCCCCTGCACGCGCCAGGTGCCGAAGGTGCCAGCCTCGGTGCCCAGTTCGAGGTCCGAGCCGCGCGCCGCGGTGCGCGTGGTGAAGGCCACCACGCCACCAGCGGCATTGCCGTGCAGGGCCGACGCCGCACCGCGCAGCACCTCGACCCGCTCGAGCTGCGCAAGGTCGAGGTTGGTGAGCTGGCTCTGGCCATCGGGGAGCGTCTGCGGAATGCCGTCGATGAGCACCTTGATCCCGCGCACGCCGAAGTTGGCGCGGGCACCGAAGCCACGGATCACCAGCCGCTGGTCGAGCGAGGGATTCCAGCGGTTCGCCGCGAGCACGCCGGGGACGAACGCCAGTGCCTCGTCGAGGCCGGTGGCCAGCCGCTGCCGGGTCACGCTGGGGCCATCGAGCACCGTCACGGCCCCGCCGAACGCCCCGAGGGTGCTCCCGGCCGTCCGGGTCACCCCCACGGTGAGGTCGGGGAGGGTGTCCGGGCGCTGGGCCCCCAGGAGGGCAGGGGAGGCAAGCAGGGCGACGAGCAGGCGGGTGCGCATCCCCGGAACGTGCCGGGAGGGGGGGCGCGGGGCAACTCCGTGGGCGCGAATCGGGCCCCGATCCGGCTATTTTTCCGGGATGGCGTGGCTTCCTGACCTCACGGTCCCACCGTTTCGCGATGCCCCGGTCGCGCGCTTCGTCCCGGCGCCGGCCGACGGGGTGCTGCCCGACGGCTTCTTCTCGACCTCGAACCTGCCGACCTACGTGCGGCTCGAGCAGGGCTGGGTCGCCCCGACCCGGCCGCGGATGGACGGCGCCCTCGTCCGTCGCGGCGACGGCATCGAGACGATCGAGCCGCGGAAGGTGCGGGCGGGCGACCTGGTGCTGGTCGCACTCGACGAGCACGGCGTCGAGGGGGTCGTGGTGCACGCCGAGGGCTTCCTCAAGAAGGGTGGGCCGAGCGAGTTCTCGTTCATGAGCACCGAGGTCTCGCGCGAGCGCCCCGTGAACTACGAGGACCTCGCGGCGGAACTGGTGCGCCAGCGCGCCGAGGGCGGATACGTCGTGTGGGTCACCGGTCCCGCGCTCGTGCACTCGCGGGCGCGCGCCGACTTCGCCTGGTTCATCGAGCAGGGATTCGTGCAGGCGGTGCTCGCCGGGAACGCGGTGGCGGTGCACGACATGGAGGCGGCGATCTTCGGCACCACGCTTGGGATGGACGGCGCCGGCCGCCCGACGCAGGGCGGGCACGGCACGCACATGCGCGCGATCAACGCGGTGCGCGCGGCGGGGTCGATCGAGGCAGCGGTCCGCTCGGGGCTCGTGGCCAACGGGATCATGCACTCGCTCGTGACCCACGACGTCCCCTACGTCCTCGCCGGCTCGATCCGCGACGACGGCCCGCTGCCCGGGGTGATCACCGACAGCATCGCGGCGCAGGAGGCGATGCGGGCGCACACCGTGCAGGCGACCGGCGCGGTGTTCGTGGCGACGGCGCTCCACGCGATCGCGGTCGGCAACATGCTCCCGGCCTTCCACACGCAGACGCCCGACGGGCGCCCTGCGCCGCTCTTCACGATCTGCGTGGACCAGACCGAATTCGTGGTGACCAAGCTGAAGGATCGCGGCACGCATCAGGCGTACGGCGTGGTCACCAATGCGCAGGATTTCATGCACGTCCTCCGGGTGACGATCGAACGATGCTTCCCGAACTGAATCTTGCCCCGGGCGAGGGCCCGCACTGGGAGCGGCTCGCCGAGTGGGTCGGCACGCAGCTCCCGCCCGACCAGATCGACGGCGCGTGGGTCTTCCGTGTCGTGCGTCGCGACACGAAGGAGTACGGCACGGCGGTGCTGAGCCGGGTCGAGGGCGATCGGCGCCGCATCTACACCGCGCGCTACGTCGCGACGATCAAGGGGAAGCAGCGTGGCGGCTTCGAGTCGGACCTCAGCGAAGTCGGCAGCGGCCCCCTCGAGGCGCTGCACGAGCTGCTGGCGCTGGTGCCGGTGCGTGCCGACGACGAGGACCCGCCGGCGCCGGTCGAGGTGGCGCGCTGGTTCCCGCCGGTGGTCGAGCTGCCGCCCGAGGCCGAGACGGTCTGGGACGCACCGGACGACGATGCCTGAGGCCGCGAAGGGGCGCGAACTGCAGGAGCGCTTCCGGCAATGGCTCCGGCAGCGGCACCAGCCGATCACGCGCCAGCGCGACCTGGTCGCGGCGGCGATCTTCGCGACGCACGGGCACCTCTCCGTCGATGACCTGCAGCGTCGCCTTCGCGAGCAGGGCCACGCCGTCGGGATGGCCACCATCTACCGTGCCCTCGAGACGCTGGTGCAGAGCGGCCTCGTCCGCCAGCACGACTTCGGCGAGGGGTTCAAGCGCTACGAGCCGATGCACTCGGATGTCCAGCACGGCCACCTCATCTGCGTGCGCTGCGGCAAGGTGACCGAGTTCTCGACCGAGCGCTTCGAACGCCTTCTCCCGATGGTGGCCGACGAGCACGAGTTCCTCCACCAGCGGCATCGCGTCGAGATCCACGGGCTCTGCAGCGCCTGCCGGCGTGCGGACCTCGGCGCGATCGCCCGCGCGGGGCGGGGCCGATGAACGGCGAGTTCACCGCCGGACCGCTCGTTGCCTTCTTCGCCGGCATCCTCTCGTTCCTCTCGCCCTGCGTGCTGCCGCTGGTGCCGAGCTACCTCGGCTTCCTCACCGGGATGACCCTCGACGAGATGACCGATCGGCGGCGCGCGGCTCTGCTGCAGGCGATCGCCTTCGTCCTCGGCTTCACCATCATCTTCATGCTGATGGGCGCCGGTGCCACCGCGCTCGGCGCGACGCTCAAGTACCACAAGCAGACGCTCGCGAAGGTCGGCGGCGTGCTCATCATCCTGTTCGGGCTCTATGCGATGGGCGTGCTCAAGATCGCGGCGCTCGACCGCGAGCAGCGCGTGCACCTCGACCGGAAGCCGATGGGCTTCCTCGGCTCGGTGCTGGTGGGAATGGCGTTCGCCGCGGGGTGGACGCCGTGTCTCGGGCCGATCCTCGCCGGGATCCTCGGGCTCGCGAGCCAGGCCGACCAGGTGTCCCGCGGGATGCTGCTGTTGGGTGCCTATTCCGCCGGCTTCGCGGTCCCGTTCCTCGCCGCGGCGCTCGCCGTGGACAGGTTCCGCGCGTGGTTCCAGAAGTTCCGCCGGTGGATGCCGTGGGTGCAGCGCGCCAGCGGGCTGCTGCTGGTGATCGTCGGCATCCTGCTCGTGACCGGCGAGTTCACCCGTCTCGCGGCGGCACTGCAGGCGATGACGCCGGCCTGGCTCTTCGAGCGGCTCTAGCCGCTACGACGCCAGCTCCTCCTCGAGCGACTGCCGCTCGAGGAGCTCGGTGTAGCGACCGCCGCGGGCGACGAGCTCGTCGTGGGTGCCCCGCTCGACGATCCGTCCCCCCTCCAGCACCAGGATCATCTCCGCGTCGCGGATCACGCTGAAGCGGTGGGTGGCGATGAGGCAGGTGCGGCCGCGCGTCGCGTCGGCAAGCGCCTCGAGGATCCGCTGCTCGGTCTCCGCGTCCACCGCGCTCAGCGCGTCGTCCAGCACCAGCACCGCGGGGTCGCGCACCAGCGCGCGCGCAATCGCCGTGCGCTGCCGCTGGCCGCCCGAGAGGTTGATGCCCCGCTCGCCGAGCATGGTGTCCCATCCCTTCGGCAGGTCAGGAATCGCCGCGTCCAGCCGGCTCACCTGGGCGGCGGCTTCGGCCCGGCCATCGTCGGGCGCCCCGAGGAGCACGTTGTCGCGCAGCGTCGCGGAGAAGAGGAAGGTCTCCTGCGGCACCATCGCGATCGCCGCGCGGAGCTCGGCGAGGCGCAGCGTGCGGATGTCCACGCCGTCGAGGAGGATGCGGCCGCGATCCGGGTCGAAGCTCCGCACCAGCAGCTCGGCGATCGTCGACTTCCCGGCCCCGGTCGCGCCGACAATCCCGAGGCGGGTGCCCGCCGGGACATCGAACGAGAGATCCTCGAGCACCCAGCCGCGCTCGGTACCCGGGTAGCGGAACCAGACGCCGTCGAAGGTCACGCGCCGCGGACCGCCTGCCGGCGGCAGCGTCGCGGGCTGTGCCGGATCGGCGATGTCGGGCGTCACCTCAAGGATGTCATCGAGCCGCTCGGCCGCGGCATTCCCGCGCTGCAGCAGCGAGATCGCCCAGCCCAGCGCGATCATCGGCCAGACCAGCGTCGCGAGGTACACGCCGAACGCGACGTAGCCGCCGACGGTGATCTCGCCGCGAAAGACGGCGCGCCCGCCGAGCAGCAGCGCGACCACGGCCCCGAGGCCCGCGAGGTACGTCAGCAGTGGATGGAAGACGCCCTGCGCGCGGGCGAGGCGAAGGTTGCGATCGACGTACCCGGCATCAAGTCCGGCGAAGAGCCGCTCCTCGGCCGTCTCCTGCGCGTAGGCGCGCACGACGCGGATCCCGGCGAGGTGTTCCTGCACGAACGAGGTGACCTCGCCGAACTGGTCCTGCACCGCGCGCGAGCGTCGGTGGACCTCGCCGCCGAGGACGAGCATCACGGCGGGAAGCCCGAGCACCGGCAGGAGCGCCCACAGGGTGAGGGACGGCGAGATCGCGGCCATCATCGGCAGGATCATCAGGGTCCGGACGGTCGTGTCGACGAGGTACATGATGGCCGGGCCTGCGACCATCCGGAGGGCGAGGAGGTCGTTGGTGGCGCGGGCCATCAGGTCGCCCACCGGGTGCCGCAGGTGATACGCGGCCGGGAGGCGCACCAGGCGTGTGAAGAGATCGTCGCGGAGATCCGTCTCCACGCGGCGTGAGGCACCGTTGAGCCACTGGCGCATCCCGAACCGGAGCACCCCCCCGGCCACGGCGAGCCCGAGGACGGTCAGGGCGGCGGCGCGGACCGTGTCGGCGCTCCCCCCGGGGCCGAGGGCGTCAATGCCGCGCTGGACGTAGCGCGGACCGAGCGTTCCGAAGAGATTGGACGCGAGCATCGTGACGAAGCCAAGCAGGTAGGGGCCGGGATATCGTCGCAGGTAGGGCCAGAGGCGCCGCAGGGCTCGCATCGGGGCAATGTGGTCGCCGGACGTGATCCACCACAAGGGAGGACTGTTCATGCAGGCATCGAAGCAAATCCTGTCGGCCGTCGCGGCCGTCGCCATCCTCGCGGCGTGCGGCGGCGCGGACGCCCCGGCACCGGCCGGCGACTCGCTCGCCATGGGCGACTCGCTCGTCCCGATCACTGACCAGGCCGTGCTGCCCGACACCGCACCGCCGGCGCCGGCGGAAACGGTCTATGTCGAGAAGGCCCCGGCCGGCGCGACCACCCGGCCGAAGCCGAAGCCGGTGCTCAATCCGCGGCCGGCCGGGTCCACCCCGGCGCCGGCGCCCGCCCCGGTCGATCGCACGCTCCGCCTCGCCGCGACCACGACGTTCAGCGGCACGGCGGTGGACTCGATCCACTCGCGCTACAACAAGGTCGGCGACGTGGTGCGGATGCGCGTCAGTGCCGACGTGACCGACGAGAGCGGCAAGGTCGTGATCCCGGCGGGCAGCGTCGTCTCGCTCGCGATCACGGCGATCGCGCCGGCCGAGCAGAAGGGCGAGAAGGGCACGCTGTCGCTGTCGGCCCGTTCGGTCAGCATCAACGGCGAGAGCTTCCCGCTCGCGGCGCGCGCGTCGGACTATGAGTACGTGATGAAGGCCCGCGGCGTCGGTGGCGGCGAGGTGGCCCGCACGGCTGGCGGTGCGGCGGCCGGCGCGATCATCGGGAAGGTGATCGGCGGGAAGACGGGCACCGTCGTCGGCGCGGTGGGCGGCGCGGCCGCCGGTGCGGCGATCGCCGACAAGGAAGCCGACCGCGACATCATCGTCTCGGCCGGCAAGACCATCACTCTCGCCCTGCGCGACGAGTTCAGCCGCCAGCCGTGACCACGGCTGGCGGCCGGGG
>DASTAN010000103.1:0-6980 GCA_035712665.1 Gemmatimonadales bacterium | reverse complement strand
CGCCGAGGTTGGTCAGCACGGCGGCGGCGACGCCCTCGCCCTCGCGGATCAGCCCCAGGAGAATGTGCTCGGTGCCGACGTACTCGTGATGCAGCCGCGCCGCTTCCTCGCGTGCCATCTGCAGCACCTTCCGCACGCGGTCGGTGAAGTTGTAGCCGTTCATTCGGGGGCCTCCTCCTCGAACCGGCGCCGCACCAGGGTGGCGCGGTGGGCCGGCAGCGCATCGTCGTCCAGCTCGGTTCCGGCCGCCTGCGCCACGTGGGCATCCTGCCCCGTGACCAGCAGCCGGTTCAGCATCGCCATCGGTACCGCGGGCAGCAGCCCCATTCCCACGCCAAGTCGCACGCCGCCGAGGAGCGTGACCAGTTCCTCGAAGCTCAGCGTGCGCGCGTGGCGGAGCAGACCCCAGGCCCGCCAGACCCGATCCTCGACCAGCAGCGGGGCGTCCCGCATCAGCAGGTCACGCGCCCGGCCCTCGTAGTCGATGACCTCGCGCACCATGCGGCCGAGGTGATCGAGCAGCTCGCCCTCGGTCCGCCCCAGGGTCGTCTGGTTGGAGAGCTGGAACAGGTTGCCCTGCACCTCGCTCCCCTCGCCGAACAGCCCCCGATGGGTGAGGCCCACCTGGGCCAACCCCTGCAGCACCTTGCCGATTTCCCGGGTCAGCACCAGCGCGGGGAGATGAATCAGGACCGATGCCCGCAGCCCGGTCCCGACATTCGTCGGACAACTCGTAAGATAGCCGAACTCGGAGTGGAAGGCGAAGGAAATCCGCTGTCCCAGCTCACGATCGACCTGCTCCGCCCCGGCATAGGTCTCGGCGAGGGCCGAGCCGGCGCCGAGGGCCTGGATCCGCAGGTGATCTTCCTCGTTCACCATCACCGCGACACGGTCCGCGACCAGCACGGCCGCCCCGCTGACCGGACGCGCCCCGGGCTCGAGGGCCGCCAGTTCCTTCGAGACCAGCTGCCGCTCGAACCACCACCGCCGGGCCGTCCTCGGCATCGTGTCGAGACGCTGCCAGACGCCCCCGGCAAGCCCTGGGGCATCCGCGATGGCCGCCTCGACGAGCCGGGCCACGCTCTCGCGGTCCAGCGGCCCGCCACGCCCGCGGAAGGGGCGTCCGGCGAGGTTCCGCGCCAGCCGGACCCGGGTGCTGACGACGATGCTCGACAGCGGCCCGGAGGCATCGAGCCACGGCAGGTCGTCCCGGCGCGTCATCATCCCTCGCCCAGGGCGCGCAGCCGGTCCCGCAGCTCGGCCGCCTGCTCGAAGGCCTCGTCGGCGATCGCCTGCCGGAGCGCCTCCCGAAGCCGGGTCCGCTCCTCGATCGCCTGCACCGTCGGGTCGGGAGCGAGCGCCGGGTCGGCGTAGCGCTCCCCGGTGTGGCGGGTCGCCCCGTGAATCCGGCGCACCAGTTCGCTCAGGGGACGCTCGAACGCGGTCCAGCACGCCGGACATCCCACTCGCCCCGATGCACGGAAGTCCGCGAGGGTCGCACCACACCCCGGGCACGCGGTCGCCTCGGTCGCGGCGACCCGTGCGAGCGGCGCCCCGCCCTTGCCGACGGTGGCCAGGAATGCGCCCAGCGGTGACAGCGACGTCTCGGCCTCGGTGGCCACGCCGCGCTCGGCGGCGCACTTCCCGCAGAGATGCACCGTGGTGACGGCGTCCCCTTCGATCTGGGTGAGGTGCACGACCGCCTCGCGTTCGTGGCAGCCCTGGCAGGGCGTCATTCGCCCGCCTCCGCCGGCTGGACGGGGCGGAGATGCCCGAGGTCGAGGGTGAGGGTCCGATCCGCGAGTCCCGCGAGGGCCGGGTTGTGCGTCACCGCGACGACCGCTGTGCCGTGGGCGCGGGCCAGCTCAACCAGGAGTTCGTGCATCCGCGCCGCGGTCGGCGGATCGAGGTTGCCGGTCGGTTCATCGGCAAGGAGGACGGCCGGCGACGTCACGAGTGCACGCGCCAGCGCCACCCGCTGCTGCTCGCCGCCCGAGAGCACCGTCGCCCGCGCATCCGCGCGCGCGGACAGGCCCACGCGCTCGAGCATCGCGCGGGCGAGGCGATCGGCCTCGGCATCGTCGCGCCCCCCGACCCGCAGCGGCATCGCCACGTTCTCCGCCGCGGAGAAGTCGCGCAGCAGGTGATGGAACTGGAAGACGAACCCGATGCGACGATTGCGGAAGGCCGCGCGCGCGAGCGGCGGCAGGGCGACGAGCTCGGTGCCCTCGATCGTGACCGTGCCGGCATCGGGCGCGTCGAGCCCGCCGAGCAGATGGAGCAAGGTGCTCTTCCCCGAGCCGCTCGCGCCGACGATCGCGAGGAACTCGCCCGGTGCCACCTCGAGGTCCGCCCCGTCGAGGACCGTGAACGGCGTGCCATCGCCGCCGACGAAGCGCCGCACCAGCCCACGAGCACTGACCACGCTGCTCATTCGGCGCGGATCGCCTCGACGGGCTGCAGCGCCGCAGCCCGTCGTGCAGGATGGATCGTCGCCACCACGGCGAGCCCGACGGCGGCCACCACGATGAGCAGCACGTCGAGCGGCTCGACGCGCACCGGGAGATGCTCGATGAAGTAGATCGAGGCGTCGATGCGGATCAGCTGCCACCGGTCGACGGCCCAGGCGAGCGCCAGCCCGGCCACCAGCCCGAGGCCGGTGCCGACCATCCCGATGATCGCCCCCTGCGCGAGGAAGATTCGCCCGACGCCATCGGCGGGGAGGCCCATCGCCTGCAGGATGCCGATCTCGCGGGTCTTGTGGCGCACCACCATCGTGAGCGTGCCCACGATGTTGAACGCCGCCACGACCATGATGAAGAAGATCACGAGCCCCATCCCCTTCTTCTCGATCTCGAGCGCGCGGAAGAGGGCGTCGTTCTGGGCCTGCCACGTCTCCGTGAGGAAGGGGTACCCGCCGAGCACCGAATCGAGCCGCGCCGCGACGATCGGGGCTTCCCACGGGTCCGCCACGCGCACCGCGATGGTGTTGACGGCGGAGTCGAGCCCGGTGAACCGCTGCGCCGTGGCGCGGTCCATCACCAGGAACTCGTTGTCGTAGATGTACATCCCGGTCTCGAAGATCCCCGTGACCTCCACCGTCCAGAAGACCGGCGTGATGGTGCCCGTGACGCGCGAGGTGCGCGCGCTGGCGGGCGCCACGACGCGGAGCAGGTCGCCGCGTCCCACGGTGAGCCGCGCGGCAAGCTTGCTGCCGAGGGCCACCGCGCCATCGATGCTGTCGTTCGGCTCGCGCGCCTCGATCGCCCCGGTGACCATCACGCTGTCGAGTCCGGTGACGTTCGCGGTGCCGGTGCCCAGCTCGAGCCCGGCGACCTTCGCCACCTCGCCGTAGCCGCCGCGATTGAGGATCAGGGTGCTGGCCACGACCTCGGGCGCCGCCGCGACGACGCCGGGCGTCCGCTCGACGACGGCCAGCACGTCGCGCCACCCGTCGAGGCGCAGCCCCTCGCCGTAGGGCAGCACGCGGAGGTGCGGCGAGGCGACCAGGATGCGGTCGCGCAGGTCATCGCGCAGGCCGTTCATCACGCCGAGCACCACGACCAGCGCCATCACGCCGACGGCGATGCCGCCGATGGCGACGAGCGTCTGCAGCGTGGCACTGCGCGTCCCGCGCTGGCCGCGCAGGTAGCGCACCGCGATGCGGCGCTCGAGCGCGCTCGGCCAGCCGAGCGCCACGCCTAGGCCTCGGGCTCGCGCGCGCGGCCGTCGGACTCCGGGCGCATCGCCGGGAAGAGGATCACGTCGCGGATCGAGTCCTCGTCGGCGAGGAGCATCACGAGGCGATCGATGCCGATGCCGATCCCGCCGGTCGGCGGCATCCCGTACTCGAGGGCGCGGATGTAGTCGGCGTCGAACTGCTGCGCCTCGTCGTCCCCGGCCGCGCGCTGCGCGACCTGGTCCTCGAACCGCGCCCGCTGGTCATCCGGGTCGTTGAGCTCTGAGAAGGCATTGGCGACCTCCTTGCCGAGCACGAAGAACTCGAAGCGCTCGGTGAGGCGCGCGTCGTCACGGTGCTCGCGCGCCAGCGGCGAGAGGGCCTTCGGGTAGTCGACGACGAAGGTCGGCTGCACCAGCGACGGCTCGAGCGCGTGCTTGAAGATCTCGTCGAGGAGCCGTCCGCCGGCCAGCGTCGCGACGGCGTCGGCGGGCTCGCCCCGGCCGCGCAGCCATTCGCGCAGGCGCTCCTCGCCGTCGGCGAGGACGTCGAGTCCCGACGCGGCGCGGATGCCCTCCACGAACGACACCCGCCGGAACGGCGGCGTGAAGTCGAGGACCTCGCCGCGCCGCGTGAGCTGCCGGGTACCGAGCACCTCCTGCACCAACCCGGAGAGCAGCGCCTCGAGACTCGCCATGATGTCGTGGTAGTCGGCATACGCCTCGTACCACTCGAGCATGGTGAACTCGGGGTTGTGGGTGCGGTCCATCCCCTCGTTCCGGAAGTCGTGGCCGATCTCGTACACCTTCTCGAAGCCGCCGACGATGAGGCGCTTGAGGTAGAGCTCGTCCGCGATGCGGAGGTAGAGCGGCATGTCGAGCGCGTTGTGGTGCGTCACGAACGGCCGCGCCGCCGCCCCGCC
Source organism: Gemmatimonadales bacterium (assembly GCA_035712665.1). GTDB lineage: Bacteria > Gemmatimonadota > Gemmatimonadetes > Gemmatimonadales > GWC2-71-9 > Palsa-1233. The sequence continues at coordinate 2,379 of DASTAN010000103.1, read as the reverse complement.
GTAGAGCGGCTGCAGCACGGGCGTCTCGACCTCGAGGAAGCCGCGCTCGTCGAGGAAGCGGCGGATCCACGCGATCACCCGCGCGCGGAGGCGGAACGTCTCGCGGAGCTCCGGGTGCACCGCGAAATCGGCGTAGCGCTGGCGGTAGCGCACCTCGGGATCGGTCAGGCCACCGTGCGTGACGGTCGTGCCGTCCTCGAGGCGCTCGGTCTTGCCGCGCGGCAGGGCGCGCAGCGACTTCGCCAGCAGCGTCACCTCGGCGACCTGGATGGTGACCTCGCCCGTGCGGGTCTTCATCAGCGTGCCCGCGATGCCGACATGATCATCGAGGTCGAGCCGCTCGATGAGCGGCCACGCCGCCTCGAGCTCCTGACGGCGGAAGTAGAGCTGGATGCGCCCCGACACGTCCTCGAGATGCGCGAAGGCCGTCTTCCCCTGCGCGCGCCACGCGACGAGCCGGCCCGCCACGCGGACCGACGGCGCGCCACCCTCGGCGAAGGCATCGCTCCAGAGGGCGAGCGCCGCGGCGGCGTGGTGGGTGCGGTCGAAGCGGAACGCGAACGGGGCGATCCCCAGCGCCTCGAGCTCGGCCCGCGTGCGGCGCCGGCCCTCCTCGACGTGGCTCCGGCCCAGGAGGTCGATGCTCATTGCGCCTTTCCTCCGTACTCCTTCAGGTACGCCTCGATGAACGGATCGAGGTCCCCGTCCATCACGCCGTGCACGTCGGACAGCTTCAGCTCGGTGCGATGGTCGTTGACCATCGTGTAGGGCTGGAAGACGTACGACCGGATCTGGTTGCCCCAGGAGTTGTCGGTCTTGGTCGCCTCGAGGGCATCCTTCGCCACCTGCTGCTCCTCGAGCTTCCGCTGGTAGATCGCGGCGCGCAGCATCTTCATCGCCGTTTCCTTGTTCTTGTGCTGCGACCGCTCCTGCTGGCAGGCGACCACGATGCCGGTCGGCTCGTGGGTGAGGCGCACCGCCGACGATGTCTTGTTGACGTGCTGCCCGCCCGCACCGGAGGCGCGGTAGACGTCCATCCGGATGTCCTCGTCGCGGAGGTCGACCTCGATCGTGTCGTCGATGTCCGGATAGACGAAGACCGACGCGAACGACGTGTGCCGGCGTGCCTGCGAATCGTAGGGCGAGATGCGCACCAGGCGATGCACGCCCTTCTCGGCCTTGAGGAGGCCGTAGGCGTTCTGGCCCTTGATCTCGATGGTGGCGGACTTGATGCCGGCCTCCTCGCCCTCCATCAGGTCGAGGACGCGGACATCGAAGCCCTTGCGCTCCGCCCAGCGGACGAACATCCGCATCAGCATCTGGGCCCAGTCCTGGGACTCGGTGCCGCCGGCGCCCGGATGGATGGTGAGGATCGCATCGCGACCGTCATCCGGCCCCTGCAGCATCGTCTGGAGCTGGAAGGTCTCGAGCTCGCGCTCCACGCGCGCGACATCGGCGGCGATGTCCGCCTCGAGCGAAGGATCGGGCTCGACCTCGAGCAGTTCGAGGAGCCCCGCGGCATCGGTGATGCGCGACTCAAGCTCGCGAAAGGGCGTCACCCACCCCTTCAGCGTCTTGATCTCCTTCACCTGCTCGCGGGCACGCTCCGCATCGGCCCAGAAGGCCGGGTCCCCCTGGCGTGCCTCGAGGTCCTGCAACCGCGCGACCTTGCGGTCGAGGTCAAAGGAACCCCCGGAGTTCGCCCAACCGCCCCGTCAACGTCGTCAGCTGTTCGCCCAGATCCGCCATCCGCCCCTGCTCCCGATTCCGTGGATGCCACCGGGCCGGTCACGCATCCGCCAGCGCGGCGGAGGTGAACGGCCCGGCCAAGTCCCGAAAGATAGCCGAGTGCCACCCGGCTCGCGACGCCGTCAACCGAACAGCGTGCGTCCCTCCGCGAGGATCTCGTTGAGCGCCTCGGTGAAGTACGGCGTGGTCGTCGCGAGATCCTCGCCGACCTGCTCCACGTACTCCTCCCAGCTCTTGCGGATTTCCTCGGCGAACAGGTCCTTCAGCGTTCCGTCGGCGAGCCCGCGGGCGCGCTTCTCGGGGTGGTAGACCACGAGGTCGCTCACCAGGGCACGCGCGAGGCGGCGGGCGCGGGTGGTCGGGTCCTGCTGCAGGAACGGGTTGCTGAACCGCGGTGCGCTTGGCGGCGCCGCTGCCGGGGGTGACGTGGGGCTCGGCGGCAAGGCGTCGAACGACACCGCAGGCGGGGCGAACGGGGCCGGCATCGGCTCCGGCGGCGGCGCGGGCGTCGGTTCCGGCGCGGCCACGGGAGCCACCTCGATCACCGGCGCGGGCGGCGGCGGCGCGACGGGTGGCACCACGGGAGCGGGCGCCGGCGCCGCCATCGGCGTCGGCACCGGCGGCGCGATG
>DASTAN010000102.1:0-38294 GCA_035712665.1 Gemmatimonadales bacterium | reverse complement strand
GCCTCCTGCACGCTCGCGATCTGGGTGAGGACATCGGCGCAGTAGCGCTCCTCGTCCACCATCTTCTGCAGCCCGCGCACCTGGCCCTCGATGCGGCGCAGCCGCTTGGCGAGGGCCTCCTTGGTGTCGGCGGGCAGATGGACGGAATGGTCAGGCATGCGGTGCTCCTTGTCGTTGAGTCAGGAACAAGGGACAAGGGACACGGGACACGAAACGCTGAAGCCGTGTCACCTGTCTCTTGTCACGTGTCGCGTGTCACGGTGTCCAGCCCTTGAGCCGGAGCGAATTCCCCACGACGCTCACGCTGCTGAACGCCATCGCCGCGCTGGCGATGATCGGCGAGAGCAGGATGCCGAACGTCGGATAGAGAAGCCCGGCCGCGACCGGGATGCCGATCACGTTGTAGGCAAAGGCCCAGAAGAGGTTCTGGCGCATCGTCGCCATCGTCCGGCGCGAGAGGGCGATCGCGTCGGCGACGCCGCCAAGATCCTCGCGCATCAGCGCGACATCGGCCGCCTCGACGGCGACATCGGTGCCGCCGCCCATCGCGATCCCGATGTCGGCGCGCGCCAGGGCGGGCGCATCGTTGATCCCGTCGCCGACCATCGCGACGACGCGACCCGACTCCACGAGACGCGCCACCTCGGCGACCTTGCCGTCGGGCAGCACCTCGGCCACGACCCGCGTGATCCCGGCCTCGCGCGCGATCGCCTCGGCGGTGGCGCGGAGATCACCAGTCAGCATCACGACGTCGAGCCCCATCGCCTGTAGCCGACGGATCGCCGCCGCCGAGGTGGGCCGCACCGGATCGGCGATGCCGACCACACCGGCGTAGGTGCCGTCGATCGCCACGTGCACCGGTGTGCGGCCCCGCGCGGCAATCGCCTCGGCCGCGGCCGCGAGCCCCACGGCGATCGACCAGTCCGCGAGAAGCGCGGCGTTGCCCGCCACCACCGCGTGCCCGTCGACGATGCCGGTGGCACCCTTCCCCGTCACGGACGCGAACGTCTCCGCCTCGGGGAGCACGATGCCGCGCGCCTCGGCCGACTGGACGATCGCGGCCGCCAGCGGATGCTGCGACGACCGCTCGAGTCCGCCCAACAGCCGCAGGAACCCGGTCTCGTCCTGACCGGCGGCCAGCACAAGGTCAGTCACCGCCGGCTTCCCCTCGGTGATCGTCCCGGTCTTGTCGAGCACCACGGTGTCGAGGTCGCCGGCGCGCTGCAGTGCCTCGCCGCCCTTGATGAGGACGCCCAGCTCCGCACCCTTGCCCGTCGCAACCATCACCGCCGTCGGCACCGCGAGCCCCATCGCGCAGGGGCAGGCGATGATCAGCACCGCCACCGCGGCGGCGAAGGCGCGCATCAGCGGGGCGGTGTCGGCGAGGATGTACCAGCCGGCAAACGTCGCGATCGCGATCGACAGCACCACGGGGACGAAGATCCCGCTGATCCGGTCGGCGAGCGCCTGGATCGGCGCGCGCGACGACTGCGCATCGCGCATCAGGCCGACGATGCGCGCCAGCACCGACTCCGCACCGAGCGTGGTGGCACGGATCCGGAGGATACCGGTGCCGTTCACGGTCCCGCCGATGACGCGATCCCCGGGATGCTTCGCCACCGGCAGCGACTCGCCGGTCAGCATCGCCTCGTCGACGGCACTCTCGCCGCGCACGACCTCGCCATCGACCGCGACCCGCTCGCCGGGACGCACCACCACGAGATCGCCCGCGCGCACGTCGCCGACCGGAACATCGACCTCGCTCTCGCCGCGGATCACGCGCGCCGTCGGCGGCTGCAGGTCGGCGAGGGCCCGCAGCGCCGCGGCGGTCCGCCGCTTGGCGCGCGCCTCGAAGGCGTTGCCGGTCAGGATGAAGGCGATGATGAGGATCACCGCTTCGTAGTACACGTCCGGCGCGAGGCCACGACTGGTGAAGAGCGACGGGGCGACGGTCGCCACGACCGAGTAGACGAACGCGGCCCCGGTCCCGACGGCCACGAGGGTGTTCATGTCGGCCGAGTGATGCCGGAAGGCAGCCCACGCGCGGACGTAGAAATGACGTCCGGCCCACGCCATCGTCCCGAGGGTGATCGCCAGCAGCGCCCACGAGAGCGTCGCCGTCGGGAGGGCGTAGAGGAACGGGAACGCCGCCTTGAGCGGCGGGGTGAGCCACCCCATCGCCCACTGCATGAACGGATCGACCGTGGTGCCGTGCGCGTGCGCATCGCCGGCCATGAGCGGCATCGAGGCGACCATCGCGATCGCGCCCGCCACCCCGGCGACGATCGCCTTGGTGCGAAGCTCGTGGAACTCGGCATCCTGTGCCTCGTCCTGGGCCGCCTGCTCGGCGATCGCCGTCTGGCCAGCCTCGGGAATCGCCGCGCCGTAGCCGGTCGCCTCGACCACCGCCACCAGCGCCTCGGGCGTGGTCACCGCGGGGTCGTAGGCGATCGCGGCATTGGCCAGCATCAGGTTCACGCTCGCGTCGGCGACCCCAGGCGCCTTCTGCAGCGCGCGCTGGACGCGCGACTGGCAGGCGGCACAGGTCATCCCCTCGACGGCGAGGGTGATGGTGGCGGGGTCAGTGGTCGTGGCGGACATTCGACCCTCCGGTCGCGGTGACGACGATGCGGCCCTTCAACATCCGCATCCCGCAGGTGAAGACGTACTCGCCCGGGGCGAGGGCGGGGAGCTCGATCGCGGTCGTCTCGCCGGTCGGGAGGAACCGCCGGATCCCGAGGTCCGCGAAGACCACTTCCTCGCTGCAGCCGCCGGTATCCCGCCGGTCGAAGTGCAGCGTCGCGGGCTGGTGGGCCGCGAGCGCCACGGTGCCTGGGGCGTAGCCGCCGTCCACGATCACGGTCGCTTCCTGCCGGCCTCCCGCGGCCACGGTCGCGGTGGCGGTGCCACGATCTGCGGCGAAGAACCACCAGTTCACCGCGCCGATCAGGCCGACCGAGCCGGTCAGGACGCCCCACTCGGCGCCGGTCACTGTGCGGCGCCGCCCGTGGCAGCGGTGGCACGGTAGCCCGCGTCCTCGATGGCTGCCACGAGTGCCTCCGGTGCCGCAGTCGTCTCCACGACAGCACGCCCGATCTGGACCGATTCGATGGTGGTCCCCGGCTGGGTGGCCAGGGCGCGGTTGACCGCATTCAGGCAGTGCCCACAGGTCATTCCCTCGATATGCAGCGTGACCTTCGACATAGGTACCCCTCCAGGGTATAGGTGACAGGGAGCAAGTTACATAGGGGTGGGGGGTATGTCAAGTGGCCGCCGTGGCACGACCCGTGCGACCTTTCCCGCCGTGATGCGCCATCCCTCCGGTCTCGCCGACGACACCTTCATCCCGGTCCTTGCCTGGCCCGGGCGTCGGCCGACGTTGGGGGAACTCGGCACCTGGTACGAGGCGCTGGCCGAGGCGATCGGGGTGGTGCTCCCGGCGGACCTGGTGGCGTGCTGGATCCTCCCGTCCCGCGGGGGCAGTCTGCTGGTCGGCCCGACGGGGCTCACCAGCGCGACGCTCACGATCCCCCCTGCCGAGCCGCTGCTCGGGCACGAGGCGGTCTATGCCATCGAGGATCGGCTGCTTGCCGCGGGCTATCGGTCGGCGATGGTGGTCCCGATCCGCAGCGAGGTGCAGGATGTCGGCGTCCTGGCCCTCGGCGCCTTCGCGGAGGGGGCCTTCGACCTCGGCGCGCATCGTGCCCTGACCCGGATCGCGGCCCAGCTCGCGCCGTCGTGCCGTCGCCTGGCCGCCGAGCCGTGGATCGTGCCCGCGCGGCCGAGCGACGAGCCGGGGACCGGCATCGCCACGCTCGCGGAGACGGTCCTCGATGCGATGGATCGTGCCCGGACCGGCGCCGACCTGGTCCAGCTCGTGTCGGATGCCGTGAGCACGGTGCTGCCGCACGACCGACTCGAGATCGTCGCGTCCGCCCCGGCACCCGAGTGCTGGGCCCAGCTCTCGCACGACGGCGCACGGCGGCACGTCCTCCCCTCCGCCGACGCGATCGACCGCATCGATGCGATCGTCCATCATCTCGGCTACCACGCCACCGCCCGCGTGGCCGACCTCGCCTCGGAGGAATTGGCGTGGCCCGGCGGACCGGACCAGCGCGGCGCCGATCGCGCACGCGCGATGCTCGCCGCGCGGCTGAGCGTGGGCGGCGAGTTCGTCGGGTGGCTCTGGCTCGGATCGGAAACGCGCGACTGGTTCCGCGCGGAGGAAGAAGCGACCGCCCGCCTGGTGGCGCGTCTCCTGTCGGGGCGGGTGGCGGCGTGGGCGGCGCGGCTCGAACTCAGCGCGGTGCGCTGAGTTCGAGACGCGCGAGATCGGAGATCCGTGATCGGAGATCGGAGAGATCCCTCGCGACGCTCGGGATGACATCCTCTGATCTCCGATCTCCGATCTCCCCTCTCCTTTAGAAGTCCACCGACATCCTCACAATCACATTCCGTCCCGGATCGTTCGCGTAGAGCTTGTAGCGGCTCAGGAACGAGCGGTACTCGGCGTCGAACAGGTTGCGGACCTGAAGGTCGAACCGAATCGTCTGCGCGCCGGCCGCGATGCCGACACCGGCACCGAGGTTGGCGAGGGTGTAGCCCTCGGGCGCGAAATCCTCGGGGTCAGGACGCCCCTGCTTCGCATTGGTCTCGACCCCGGCCGAGAGGTACGGCGCCTGCAATGCCCCGCGTGACGTCCCCTCGAGTCGCACCGAACCCGTCAGGCGGAACGGCGCGATGAACGCCAGCGGCTGGTCGGTCGCGCGGTTGGTGCCGCGGGTGTAGTCGGCCGCCCCGCGCAGGTGCAGCCAGCTCGTCGGGTGGTACTCGAGCGACCCTTCGAAGCCGGCGAGGCGCGCATCGCCCTGCACGACGTTGTAGATCCGGAAGCCGGACTCCGGGTCGAAGTCGGCGGTCGGGTCGGGGTAGATGTAGTTGTCGATGCTGTTCACGAACGCACCGACCTCCATCTGCAGCGTCCGGCTCTGCGCCCGGAGCGCGATGTCGGCGTTGAGCGACGTCTCGTTGTCGAGCGTGGCATCGCCGATCTCGAAGCGGATCGTCCCCTCGTGCACGCCGTTGGAGTAGAGCTCGAACGGCGACGGGGCGCGGAAGCCGCGGCCGAGGTTGACGACCACCGCCATCGGGTCGCTGAGGCGGTAGAGCAGGCCGAGATTGCCGGTCACCGAGTTCCAGGTGCGCTCGCCCGTATCGAGACCGAGCTCGTCATCGGCCTCGCTCTGGAGGCGACGCCAGTCGTAGCGGGCACCGGCCGAGAGCTGCCAGCGGCCGAGGTCGGCCTGCTGGAACGCATACACGCCGACATTGTCCGAGCGGCTGCCCGGGATCAGCGTCTCCTCGCCGAACTTCTCGAAGTCGGTGCGCATCCCCTGCACGCCGATCACCACGGCCGACTGCGCCGAGGCGGCGAAGTGCAGGTGCACGTTGGCGAGGTAGTTCTTCGACAGGAGGCCGAGCTCGATCTCGCCCTCGTCCTCGGCCTCGATGCTCTCGTATTCGCGACGCCGGTTCTGCTCGAAGCCCAGGTCGACCTCGAGCCGTGATGATCCGAGCGAGAGATTGCCGGTCACCATCGCCCGATCGGCGGCGACGCGCTGGAACTTCGTCGCATCCGGCTCCTCCTCGGGATCCTCGTGGATCTCGAGACGCTCGGCACGACGCGTGTACGTCGCGGTGAGCGAGCCCCAGCTCCCGCGGGTGCCGAGCGCCGCCGAGCCGCCAAGCATGTCGAGACCGCTGTTGAAGAGCTCGCCCGTCGGCGTGCTGACGTCGTCGCTCGAACGCCCGGTGAGCGTACCGCGGAAGCCGAGTCCGCGCGAGGCCCCCTCGACAAGCAGCGAGCCCTCCGGCGCCTGACCATTGGTGCCGTAGGTCGCGCTGGCCGTGCCGCGCAGGATGCCGCGCCGCCCCGAGGCATCCGGCAGCTCGCGCGGGACGACGTTGATCACGCCACCCAGCGCGTCCGATCCGTACAGCACCGACGCGGGGCCGCGGATCACCTCGATCCGCTCGGCGGTGGCGGTCTCGACGTTCGGGCCGTGCTCGTCGCCCCACTGCTGGTTCTCGAGGCGCTGGCCGTTGTCGAGGACGAGGACCCGGTTCGAGGTGAGGCCGCGGATCACCGGCTTCCCGATGCCGTTGCCGGTCGAGAAGTTGCGGAGCCCCGGCAGCCCTTCGAGGACCGCGCCGAGCGACGCGGCCTGCGACGCCGCGAGCTGCTCACCCTGCAGCACGGAGAGCGGCTGTGGTGATTCAAGCGACGACGTCGCGAGGGGCGTCGCCGTGGTCTGGATCGGCGCGAGCTCGACCAGCGACGGGGCGAGGACAACGTCGGCGACGCGATCCTCGCGGAGGACGAGCCGCACCACGCGGGGACGGAAGCCGATCGCGCGGAAGGAGACGCCGTACGTCCCCTCGGGAACCTCGGCGAGCCGGTAGCGACCGTCCGCGTTGGTGACGGTCGAGCGATGGGCTTCCTCGATCACCACGCGCGCGTTGGCGATCGGCGCGCCGGTCGAGTCGGTCACGCGGCCGCTCAGGGTCCACGCGGCCGGCGAGGCCACCCGCATCGTGTCATTCGAGGTTGCGACGACCTCGGACGGGGCCGCCGAGAGGGCGGCAAGCAACAACAGGGACAGCATCACGAACACTCCACTGGTCTTGACGAAGATGAGCACGGCGCCGCCGCGCGCCACGGGGCGCGTCGGGGCCACCGACGATTGTCAGGTCTCAGTGGAGCGGTGGGGGCGCGCGCGACCCGAGCGGGGCGCGACTGATGCGCGCCACCGGGGCGGTGACGGCACGCAGGCCGTCGTGCGCGAGGAGGATCGCGCCGATGCGCGGGGTGTCGACCGGGGCGTCGGCCGGGAGCGCCGTCGGGAGCTGGTGCCCGAGGACGCAGCGCTGGCCGTGGCAATCCGTGCCCTCGCTGCTCTCGACGTGCGGCACGAACGCCAGCGCGTCGTGGTGGAGGAGCAGCGCATCCGCGAGCGGCCAGCCCCAGGTGCCGACCACGAAGAGCAGCAGGGCGACGAGGGCGCGCCCGCGGCGCTGGCGCCGACTCACGCCGCCGCCTCGGCCGCGCGCCGCGGCGGGCCGTCGACCGGCAGGATGAACCAGAAGGTGCTCCCCTTGCCGTGGATCGACTCGAGGCCGATCTGGCCGCCGTGCATCTCGACGAAGCGCTTGCACAGGGCGAGCCCGAGGCCCGTCCCCTGCGCGCTGCGCGAGGCCGAGGCATCCACCTGGGAGAATTCCTGGAACAGCTTGCCCATGTCCTCGCTCTTGATCCCGACGCCGGTGTCGGAGACCGAGATCCATACCACGTCGCGACTCGCAAGTTTCACCGGCTCGCCGACGCGCACCAGCGCCTGCGGCATCGGGGCGACGGTCCGGACGGCGCTGATCGTGATGCGGCCGCCCTCGCCGGTGAACTTGGAGGCGTTCGACAGGAGGTTGAAGAGGATCTGCCGGATGCGGGTGCCGTCGGCCAGGACCTCGAGTGAGGTCGCCTCGGGCAGCTCGACGAGGCAGTCCTGTAGCTTCGCCGTGCGGAGCGAGATCGTGTCGGTGACGGCGGCGCTGATCGCCTCGCGCACGTCGCACGCCTCGAGCGAGAGCGTCATCCGGCCCGCCTCGATCTTCGAGAGGTCGAGCACCGAGTTGATCAGCCCGAGCAGGTGATTGCCGTTCCGGAGGATCGCCTCGAGGAATTCCTTCTGCTGCTCCTCGAGCGGCCCGAGCCCCTCGGTGAGCAGCAGGTCCGAGAAGCCGATGATCGCGTTGAGCGGCGTGCGCAGCTCGTGCGACATGTTGGCGAGGAACTCGCTCTTGAGCTGCGTCGCGCGCTGCAGCTCCTTGTTCTTGGCGGCGAGCATCCGCTCGTTGCGGCGGAGCTCCTCGAGCACGCTCGCGCGATCGAGGCCGAGGACGACCTGGTCGCCGAGCGTCTGCAGCAGCTGGCGATCGTGCTCCGCGAACGGCTGGCTGTCGCGCCGGTTGTACGCGGCGACCGCGCCGACCACGAGGCCGGCCGACCGCAGCGGCACGTACACCGCGGACTTCAGCCGCCCGGTCAGCTGCTCGTGCGGATGGTTGCGCGGATCCTGCTCCATGTCATCGACGAGCAGCGCCTCGTCCTGCGTGATGACGTGCCCGACCAGCGATGCCTCGATCGGCACGAGCGCACCGACCGCCGGCAGCAGCGGTCCCGACCCGGCGACGACCTTGGCGAAACGCCCCTCTTCCACCACCAGCAGGATGGCGCCGCCCTCGGCCTCGAGCAGGTCGGCAGTGGCCTGCGCGATCTGGCGATTGAGCGACGCCATGTCGGTGCCGCCGAGCAGGTTCGCGGCGAGATCGCGGAGGCGTTCGAGCTCGCGATTGCGGCGCGAGGCCGCCGTCAGCGCCCGCGAGAGCGAGGCGCGCTGCGCTTCGGCCACGGCCCGCCCGCGACGCATCGTGACCAGGGCGATGCCGCTGGCGACGGCCGCCAGCGCGAGGCCGATGTCGCGGTAGGATCCGGCCGCGAGGAAGGTGACCGAGAGCCACCCCGTGATCAGGGCGGCGGTGACGAGCGGCCCCGTCGAGAGCAGGCGCCCGTGCCAGGGGCGGGCCGGGGACGTCGGCATCGCTGCTCCGGTCAGGCGGCCTCCTCGCCGGCGATCGGCTCCCGCAGGATCCGGTCGAAGACGACGGTCCCGCTGGCGAGCATCTCGCGCAGGTACGGACGGCACATCCCGCACTGGTCACCGCAGCCCGTCTCGGCCATCAGCGCCTCCAGCGTCCAGCCCTCGGCGCGCGCGACCGGCAGGAGCCGGGCGAACGGGGTGCGCATGCAGACGCACCGATCGATGCAGAGGGTCGGACGCCAGCTCACGGCGCCGCCGGGCGGATGTCGAGTTCGCTCACCAGCGCGCGCTCGGGGAGCGTCAGCGTGGCGAGGATGGTGTCGGCGACATCCTCGGGCTGCAGGAACTTCGCCGCGTTGCCGCCGAGCGACCCCGCGCCCTCGCGACGCAGCGCCGTGTCGACCGAGCCGGGACAGATCGCGATGACGCGCACGCCATCGCCGCGCACCTCGAGCAGCAGGCACTTGCTGAAGCCGAGGACGGCGTGCTTCGTCGCGGCGTAGCCGGTGCCGCCGACGAACGCATTGCGCCCCGCGAGCGAGGCGACGTTCACGATGGCGCCGTGCTTCCGCGCGCGCATCCCCGGCAGGACCGCCGCGGTCACGACGTACATCGACCGCACGTTGGTCGCGAACATCGTGTCCCATTCCTCGAGCGACAGCTCGCTGAACGGCTTGAGGATGCCGACGCCGGCGTTGTTGATCAGGGTGTCGACCGAACCGAGCTCGGCCTCGACGTGCGCCACGAGGGCGGCGACCTGCGTCGGATCCGCCACGTCGGTCGGGCGACCGGCAGCACGGATGCCCGCAGACTGGAGCGCGGCCACGGTCTCGGCGACGGCGTCGGGCGAGCGCGAGGCGACGCCGATGGCGTACCCCGCGTGCCCGAGGGCGAACGCCACGGCCCGGCCGATGCCGGCGGTGGCTCCGGTGACGAGGGCAACCTTGGTGATGGACATCCCCCGAATCTAGCGGTCAGACCTTGTGGAAGCCCACCCGGCCGGCCGTGGCGCCGTCCTCGGCCTCGTAGAGCTCGAAATCGCCGAACAGGGCCGGCGCCTCGCCCCGGAGGACCTCGAGGGCCGCGACCGCCGCCCGGCGGATCTCCCGCTCGGCCCCTTCGCCGAGCCGGAGCTCCAGCATCGTCCGCCAGGCGCGCACGTTCCCGGAGACCACGATCTTGGTCTCGGTGGCGTTCGGGAGGACCGACCGGGCCGCCTCGCGGGCCATCTTCCGGCGGTGGACCTTGTCCTCGACCCAGGCATACTGGGCCATCAGCCCCTCGACCGCCTCGACATAGGCCTCGTGGGCCGTGGTCATCTGGGCTTCCCACGCCTGCTCGAGGGCGATGTTGCCCTGGATCGCCGGCGGCATCACGAAGGCGGCCCGGCCCTCGTCGACGTAGCGCTGCGAGAGCTGCGAATAGCCGAACCCGGCCCGGTGCCGCACCAGCTCGTGGGTGAGCGAGCGCGAGACCCCCTCGAAGAGCAGCACGTAGGTCGCGTGCTCGAAGACCGACCCGTGCCCCTGCTTGAGGATGTTGCCGAGGTACTCGGCCGTCGTCCGCCCGGCGGGATTGTGCTGGCTCATGTAGCAGAGCCGCCCCGCGAATTCGGCCAGCCGCTCGCCGTCGGACGAGTCGCCCTTCCACTGCACGGCGAGATGCGCGGGCTCGAGGAACTGCGGGCGAGCCAGCAGGGTCACGACGGGGGCGCGGTAGATGGTGAGCATAGCCGAGGAGGAATGAGAGGAGCGATCAGAGATCGGAGATCGGAGACCCCAAGGCTCGAGGCCCAAGGCTCACGGCGACTGCAGACAATCTAGCCACCACGCCCAGCCTGCCCCCACAACGCCTCCCCCTCGACCCGGCGCCACCACGCCTCCATCCCGTCGGGGAGGAGCGCCGCCGCGGGCCCGACCTTCAGCTGCGCGAAGGGATCGCCAGGCTCGGCGAGGATGACGCCAGGATTGAAGCGACCGGCGGGGTCGAAGGCGGCCTTGATGGCTCGGAATGCGGCGAGCGTCTCGGGGCCGTAGGTCGCTTCGACCAGCCCCGCGCGAAGTCGCCCCGCCCCGTGCTCGCCGGCCGGGGTGCCACCGAGGGCAATCACCGCGGCACTCACGCGATCGAAGACGCGGCGCACGCGATCGAGCCAATCCGCATCGCCGAGGTTCGGCAGCAGGTTCACGTGCACGTGGCCATCGCCCGCGTGGCCGAACATCACCACATCGAGTCGCGCCTCGGTGCACGCGGCCTCGATCGCCTCGAGATACTCGGCCAGCCGCGCGACCGGGACGCAGCCATCCTCGATCACCTGCAGCGAGCGGCGACCGTCGCTGAGCGCGGCGAGCAGCGGCGAGGCACCGTGCCGCACCGCCCAGAGTGCGTGGATTGCTTGTGGATCGTGCGCGACCTCGACGCGCGCTCCGTGCGCACGGGCGGCGTGGGCGGCGGCATCCACGCGCGCCGCGACTTCCGCCGCGATGTCACCTTCAACATCCGCGAGCAGCACGCCCGCGGCACCGGCGAGGTCACCGAGTGCGCGATGCCCCGCGACGAACTGCAGGAACGACGCGTCGAGCAGCTCGAGCGTGGCAGGCTGGTGCGCGCGCACCGCCTCGATGATCGGCACCAGCTGCCCTCGCGAGGGGACCGCAATGCGCAGGGCGGCGCGCACGCGCGGGATTGGCTGTAGTGCCATCTCGACCTCGGTGACGATGCCGAGCGTCCCCTCACTGCCGACGACGAGATCGACGAGGTCGCCGCTGCGATACCAGCGATCGAGCGCGTAGCCGAGCGTGTTCTTGCGCACCGCGGGCCAGCGGGCAAGGATCGCCTCACGCGAGCGTGCGAGAAGCGGCGCGACGTCGCGCGCGAACCGTGCAGCCACCGGATGTGCGGGATCCGGCGCGACACCGCGGCGTAGCGCGAGCGGGCCGTCATCGGTCTCGAGGGTGAGCGCGGTGACCCAGCGGTCGATCTGGCCGTGCAGGACGGTACGCGCGCCGGCTGCGTTGGTGCCGACGAGGCCGCCGAGGACGGCCCAGCGCCCCGACGAGGGATCGACCGGCATCCGAAGCCCGTGGTGGGCGGCTTCGGCGTTCAGCCGTGCCAGCGAGACGGCGGCCGACGCGGTCGCGCACCGCCCGACCGGATCGATCGCGAGACGGTCGGCGTCGAGGGCGGTGAGGTCGAGCACCAGCCCGGAGCCGACGTTGCTGCCGTCCATCGCGCTCCCGGTGCCGCGCGGGGTCACGGGCCAGCCGCGGGTGGTCGCCTCGGCGAGTGCGCCCCGGAGCTCGATCACGGTCGTCGGGCGCGCGACGGCGGCCGGGACGATCCGGTAGATGCCGGCGCCCTGCGCGTAGCGGGCCCGGGTGGCGAGGTCGGTCTGCAGGTCGGCCATCACGTGGAGGATAGCGCCGGATCGGACCAGATGTCGGCTCGGGGTTGACTCCTCCCCGCGAGCCGGGAGATTTCCCGCCCATGGCCTCTCCCCGCGCCGAACTCATCCACATTGACGTCGACCGTCGCCTCGGCCACGAGTGGGACGAGTGGGACGGCAAGCCGCTGCCGAACCAGGGCAACTTCGATTCGCCCCCGTCGCTCTTCTTCGGCTGGGCGATCGCGTCGCTGGCGGTGGCGCTGAGTCTCGCGGCCTTCGCGCTCTTCATCATCGACCCGCGCCTCGAGTCGCTGCACCCGGCACTGCCGCTCGTGGTGTGGAGTGCGTGGGGGCTGGTCACCGCACTCGCGGTGCTCTGGTGGGGGGCGATCGGGCTCTCGTACCTGCTCCGGCGGCCGCTGCTCCCGGCCGGCCTCGGCGAGCGCGGGCTCTTCCTCCGCGTGATGCGCCTCACCTCGCGGGTCGCCGAGCGCTTCGGCAAGCGGGACTGGGTCGAGAACGCGTCGGTGAAAGTCTACAACGCGCTGGCGCTGCTCCGGGCGAAGCAGGTGCGCACCGGAGAGCTGCTGCTCCTGATTCCGCGCTGCCTCTCACGCGAGACGCTCGACACGGTGCTGGGGATGGCGGGGCGCTACCAGGTGCCGGTGTTCGTGGCGACGCGCGGGCAGCTCGCCCGGCGGGTGATTCGCGAGCGGCGCCCGCGGGCCGTGGTGGCGGTCGCCTGCGAGCGCGACATGGTCACGGGGCTGCATGATGTCGCGGGGAAGGTGCCGGTGCTCGGGCTCACGATGACGCTGCCCGCGGGGCCGTGCAAGGACGCCGCGCTCGACTTCGGCACGCTCGAGCGCTACATGCAGGCGTTCGTCGGGCGCTAGGGCTCGGCGCCCAGCGCCACAAGAATCCGGCGGACGGCGTCCGCCACCGGGTGCGCCCCGTCCACCTGCCGCTCGGTCTCGCGCGGATCGCGCGACGGGTCGCTGACCTGCCGGTACACCGTCTCGATCGTCAGCACGCTGTGGTTCGGCTTCCCCGGCTCGATCCAGCCGCGCACCTTCACCACATCCTGCCCCAGCACCAGCCCGCGCACCGGCTGGCGCGTCTTGACGTCGAACCACGCGCTCTCGACGTAGCCGTCGAGCGTGTCGGTGCGCAGGACGGGGATGGAATCCGTCTCGAATGCCAACGCAAGCGTGCGCGTCGCCTCGGAAACGAAGAGCTCGACCTCGGCCGTTGCGGCCTCGGGCAGCGGGAGGAAGCGCGGCCGTGTGGTGGTGGGGTAGCAGGCCAGCGCGCCCATCACGGCCGTCACGAGCAGCAACCGCCTCACAGCCCGAGCTCCAGCGCCACCGGCGAGGGACCGCGCCAGTCGTAGAAGCCGCGGCCGTTCTTCTTGCCGAGCCGCCCGGCGGTGACCATCCGGCGCAGCAGCGGCGGCGGTGCATAGCGCGTCTCGCGATACTGCTCGAACATGATGTCGCCGATCCGCACCACCGTGTCGAGCCCCACGAAATCGAGCAGCGTGAACGGCCCCATCGGGTGCCCCGCCCCGAGGCGCATCGCCGCGTCGATGCTGGCGACATCGCCGACCCCGCGCTCGAGCGCGCGCACCGCGTCCAGCAGGTACGGCACCAGCAGCAGGTTCACCACGAACCCCGACTCGTCGCGCGTGGCGATCGCCGTCTTGCCGAGCCCGGCGACGAACGCGAGCATCTCGTCCATCAGCGCGGGCGCGGTCTCGAGGCCGCGGACGACCTCGACCAGCGGCATCAGCGGCACCGGATTGAAGAAATGGAGCCCGCAGAGCCGGCCCGGATTCGCGAGCCCCGCCGCCTGGTCGGTGATCGACAGCGACGAGGTGTTGCTCGCGAAGCGCGTCTGCGCAGGGCAGGCCCGCTCGAGTGCCGCCCACAGCGCGCGCTTCGCATCGAGCGACTCGACGATCGCCTCCACGACGAGGTCGCAGGCGGCGAGTTCCTCGAGCGCGGGGACGAAGGCAATCCGCTCGAGCGTCGCGACGCGATCCTCGGCCGAGAGCGTCCCCTTCTCGACGAACTTCGCGAGCGACGCCTCGATGGCGCCGCGGGCGCTGTTCCACTGCGCGCCATTGCTGTCGTGCAGCAGCACGCGATGCCCGGCCTGCGCCACCGCCTGCGCGATGCCGCGCCCCATCAGCCCCGCCCCCACGACGCCCACGATCGCGATCGTCACTTCTTCTCCTCCAGTGCCTTCCGCACCTCGGTGGTGATGTCGCGGACGACGTTGCCGACCTCGCGTGCGAGCACCCGCGACTTCGGCTCGGCGCTCGCGCCGCTGCCGATCGTGCGCGCAGGCCGCCGCTCGAGCTCGTCGAGCAGCCGCGCGAGCCCGAGCGACGCACGCGCCGAGATCGGGCGGAAGCCGCGCGCGACAAGCCACCCGAAACCGGCGCTCGGCAGCGCCGCCGCGAGGAGCACCATCTCAGGCGCGCCCAGCACCACGGCGAGGCCACCGGCCACCGCGCCCGTCCCCGCGAGCGTGCTGCCGCCGGCGAGGTACGCGGTGCGCGACTTCCGGAGCGTCGCCTGCAGGGTGACATGGCAGAACCCCGGCTCGAGCGGCGTGATCACCGCCGTGACGAGCTCGGCCTTGTCGAGGTACGACTTGCCGCCATCGGAGTCGAAGACGCGCTTGAGCTTTCGCATCGCCCCGGCGAACGGGTCGAGCGGCTCGTAGGTGATGCGGCCCAGCGTGGCACGCTGCACCGTGAAGTGCTCGCGCCGGTCGAGCAGCGCCGTGAGCGCCTCGGCGACCTCGGTCTCGGTGCCCTGCACGACGCGATCGGCCTGCAGCTCGACCGGTGCGATGGCGCGATCGAGGAAGCCCTCCGGCGCTGGCGGGGCGACGCGCGTCCGCTCCTCGAGCAGCGCCTGGCGAAGCTGCGCTTCGGGGATCCCGACCTCGCGACCGAGCGCGATGACCTCGTCCTCGGAGAGCCCCTCGCCGATGTCCCGCGAACTCGCCTGCAGCTCGGCGGCGCGCTGCAGCACGCGCTCGAACGCCGCGCGATCGATCGGGGCCGGAAGGCGTTCGCTCATCGCGTCAGTCCGCGAATCCTTCGACGATCACGGCGATCCCCTGCCCGCCGCCGATGCACGCCGAGCCGAGCCCGAACCCGCCGCCGCGGCGCCGGAGCGCGTGCAGCAGGTGCGTGGTGATGCGCGCACCGCTGGCACCGAGCGGATGCCCGATCGCGATGGCGCCGCCGTGGATGTTGGTCCGGTCGCGATCGAGGCCGAGCTCCTGCTCGACCGCGAGATACTGCGCGGCGAACGCCTCGTTGACCTCGACGAGATCCATCTGCGCGAGCGACATCCCCGCGTGCGCGAGCGCCTTCCGCGCGGCCGGGGCGGGGCCGATCCCCATTTCGCTCGGGGCCACGCCGGCGACGCCCCAGCCAACGAGCCGCCCGATCGGGCGGAGGCCGTCGGCCCTGGCGCGCTCGGCCGTGGTCATCACCAGCATCGCGGCGCCGTCGTTGATCCCCGAGGCGGTGCCGGCGGTGACCGTGCCCTCGGGACGGGTGATCGCCGGCAACTTCTGCAGCGCCTCGAGCGTCGTGCCGGCGCGGATGTACTCGTCGACCTGCCACGGGACATCCTGCTTCGTCTTCCGGTCGCGGAGCATCACCGGAATCACTTCGTCGGCGAAGACGCCCTCGGCCCACGCCGCGGCGGCCGTGGCCTGCGAGCGGACCGCGAACGCCTCGCACTCGGCGCGTGTGATGCCATAGCGCGCGGCAAGGTTCTCGGCGGTGTCGCTCATCGCGCACCCGCCGAACGAGTCACGGAGCCCTTCGAAGAGCGAGTCCTCGAGCAGCGGCGAGGGACCGTACTTGATCCCCCAGCGCGCACCGCGCACGACGTGCGGTGCCTGGCTCATCGACTCGGTGCCACCGACCAGGACGGCGTTCGCCTCGCCGAGCAGCAGCCGATGCGCCCCCTGCACCACGGCCTCGAAGCCGGAGCCGCAAAGACGGTTGACGGTGACGGCGGCACTTTCAATCGGGAGACCGGCGCGCAGGCCGACGTGACGCGCGCAATACATCGCGTCCTTCGACGTCTGCATCGCGTTGCCGACGATGGTGTGGTCCACGGTCGCGGGGTCGATCCCGGCGCGGGCGAGCGCGGCCTGGGCGGCGATGGTGCCGAGGTCGGTCGCGGAGAGGTCCTTCAGCGAGCCGCCGAACGATCCGAACCCGGTCCGGACGGCGGCGAGGAAGACGAGATCGGTCATGGATCGGAATCTACTCGCGATCCGACCGCCCGCGGGTCACTGCAGGCGGAGCGTCGTCCCGCACTCGGGACAGAAGCGCCAGGCACGTTCCACGGCTGCACCACACTGGCCGCAGGCCGGCGTGCGCTGGTCGGCGCCGCACTCGACGCAGAACTTCACCTCGCGCCCCCCGGGAAGCGGCTGTTCGCACTGCCAGCAGCGCTGCGAGGGCGGGGTGAAGGCGACGCCGGTCAGGAAGGCGGGTGGCGGGCCGGCAGGCTCGGGGACTGGGGTCGACTCGGGCTCCGGCGCCGCTTCGACCACCGATTCGGGGCGGTGCAACGGGATCACCGGTGTCGGGGCGGGCGGTGCGGCCTCCGCCTCGGCCACCCGCGTCGGGGCGACGGGCTCTTCCGGGCGCGGCGGCAGCGGGCGCACCCCCTCGAGCCGCGCGATGGCGTCGTCGGTGAAGGTCACCGTGGCGCTCCGGAGCAGGCGCAGAACGTCGAGGTCCGGCACCTTCGCGGCCATCGTGGTGCGGGCCATCTCGCCGGCCTCGGGCGGCTCGGTGTGGGTCAGGCCGCCTTCACCCGCCACGAGCCGCAGCACGAGCACCTCGTAGTCCTCGCTGGTGTCGATGCCGAGCTCGCGTCGCGCGGTGCGGTACGGCAGCGTGCGGTCGAGGAGCGAACCGACGGCGAGCGGGGCCGCGGGCTGGCCGCTCTCCTGCTGCCAATGATTGAGGAGGACTGCCGCGAATCGCTCGAGCTCGGTCATCTACGCCCCCTCGGCCAGCGGAAACCGTTCGCCTGCCGCGAGCCGCGTCTCGAGCGCCGCAAAGGCGGCATCGGGATCGTAGCCCGCGAACTTCCCCGCCGCCTGCTTCGCGGCGAGCCACGCCTCGTACCCGGAGTCCTCGACGCCCTGGCTCGTCACCTGGTCGGTGGCCGCACGGATCGCGAGGTCGTTGGCGTACTCGTTCTTCGGATGGCCCGCGTGCCCGCGCACCCAGGTGAACTGCGCCTCGTGATTCGGGAGCGACTTCCAGAGCGCCTGCCACAGATGGAGGTTCTCGATCGGGCCGCCCTTCCGCGTCCACCCGCGCCGCTCCCAGCCCGGGGCCCACTCGCGGATCCCCTTCACGAGGTACTCGCTGTCGGAGATGATGAGGAGCCGGAGGCGGTTCCCCTTCTGTCCGAGCAGCTGCAGCGCGGCGATCGCGCCGGCGAGCGCCATCCGATTGTTGGTCGTCGACGGCGCGTGGAGGAAGAAATCCCGGCGCTGCACGCCCTTCGGGGTGCGAATCTCGACGAGGCCGCCGGCACCGCCGGGGTTGTCGCCGGGCTTGCCGTTGCCGAGGCAGGATTCGTCGAGGTGCAGGACGGCGATGGGGAGTGGGGCAGCGGTCAGGAGTCGATCACCTGGAAGAAGTCGAGATCATCGAGGATGAACGGCAGTTCCTCGCCCGTCATCGAGAGGAGCCCCGCGAGCGCCTCGCGCCCGCGGTGCGTCGTGAGCCGCACCGCCGTCACCACGTACTCGTTGCCGCGCCGGCGCAGCAGCACGCGCTTCCGCTTCTGCACGGCGTGCTCGAGCTGTTCCATCCGGTCGGGTGTCCAGCGGAAGGGCATGGGCGGCGGGGTGAGGGGTGAGGGGTGAGGGGGTCGTCATCCCGAGCGCCGCGAGGGATCTCGGTCGGTGCCACCTCAGCGAACGTCACCAATCTACATCCCCGCCCCTCAGCTCACCGCCTTGCCGATCAGCCAGAAGAGGCCGCCGGTGATGACCGCCCCGCTCAACCCGTAGAGCGGCATCTTGGTCGTGCAGTTGCGCTGGTCGTCGTCCGAGTACGAGCAGCCGGCCGCACCGACGAACGTTCCGCCGGCCGCCCCGAGCACGGCACCGATGATGCCGAGGGTGCGCGGCGCGCGCGAGGCGCGGACCGCAGGCACCACCGCGACCGGCGACGGCGACGTCACGTGCGGTGCAGGCATGAGACGATGCGGGGCCGGCCCGGGAATCGGCGACTGAGCGGCGAGGGGCGTGGCGAGGAGCAGCAGGGCGAGGAGGGAGCGAGTCATGGTTGGGAAGGGGTGAGGGGTGACGGTAGACGGTGAATGGTGAACGGTGAATAGGAACATGGCCCGGTTCACTTTTCACCATTCGCCGTTCACCTCTTACCGTTCTCTGATCTCGGATCACCGATCTCCCCTCTCCTCATTTCACCCACCTGCCACCGATCATCACCCGCTGCACCTGCCGCGAGAGTCGGATGTCGCCGAGCGGGTTGCCGCCAAGGACGACCAGATCCGCGAGCTTCCCTTCGACGATCGCCCCGAGCGAGTCCGCACCGAGGAGCGCGGCCCCGTGCATCGTCGCCGCCCGGAGTGCCTCGGCCGGGGTGAGGCCGGCACGGACGAGCAGCTCCATCTCGAGGTGCACCCCGCCGCCCGGCACCAGCAGCTGGTTCGAGGCATCGGTGCCGGTCGCCACGCGCCCACCCGCGGCCACGAACGCGCGCACGAAGCGATCCTGCAGCGGCCGCGCCTCGCGGAACAGGGGGAAGTCATTCGCGTCCCACCCCGCACGGCGGATCATTCCCGGGACGTTCCAGTTGGTGCGCACCGAATCGGCGACGCCGCGCACGTCAGGCGTCTGGTACACCGAGGAATCGTCGAGTCGCGAGAACGTCTCGTGCAAGCCGAGCGTCGGCACGAGGATGATGCCGGTCGGCGCGAGGTCGCGCGCGAGGGCGTCGAGCGCCAGCGTGTCGAGCGTCCCCCACGCGTACTCGAACGCGGTCCAGCCGCTGAAGAAGCCGCGGCGGTGTGCCGCACCGAGGGCGGCCTCGCGCCCAAGCGCCTCGGGAATGCCGCTCAGGTGTTCGATGCTCCGCACGCCGAGCCGCGCCGCGGTGCGCGCGTCGGTCAGGCCGAGGTGCGTCGCGACCGGCAGCCCGCGGGCGCTCGCCACGGCCACGACCTGGGCGAGCAGCTCGGGCGTGGTCTTCGTGTAGGCCTTGATCCACGCGGCACCGCTCCGCGCGAGCGAATCGACCGCGACGGCGATCGATGCGCTGTCGGTGACGCCGAACGCATCGGGGTACGTGGTCGGCGGGGCATCGAGCATCGCCCCGGCGAGGAAGAGGCGAGGCGACGGCGACGTGGCGGCCCGGCGGCGCAGCTCGGCCGCGAGCGACATCCCGTCGTGCAGGTCGCGCACCGCGGTGACCCCTGCGGCGACCGACGACGCGAGCCCCCACGGCTGCAGGTGCGCGTGCGCATCGATCAGCCCGGGAATCAGCGTGCGCCCGGGGAGTTCCTCGACCTGCGCGTTGCCGGGAATCCGCACGTCGGCGCGCGAGCCGACCGCGAGGATGCGGCCGTCGCGAATCAGCACGACCGCATCGGGGAGGGTGGTTCCGGTCGCGACATCCACCACCGCCGCGCCGGTCAGCGCGGTGACTCCGGTGCCGTCGCCCGGATCGGCGCACGCCAGGGCAAGCAGCACCGGGAGCCACCGCAGGCGACGCGTCACTTGCGCTTCGCCACCTTCTTGACCGCCTTCTTCACGGCCTTCTTCACCGTCTTCTTCGTCGGTGCCTTCGCCGCGGCCTTCTTCACGGCCTTGGTGGCCTGCTTCGTCGCGGCCTTGGCCTTGGTGGCGACCGCCTTCTTCGCGGGGGCCTTGGCCACGGCCTTCTTCACCGCGGCCTTCGCCTGCTTCACGGCCTTGGTCGTCGCCTTCTTCGCCTTGGTGGCGGTGCGCGACGCGTCCTTCCGGAGCGTGGCGACCTTCTTCCCGGCGGTCTTCTTCGCCTTGGCGGCATCCTTCCGGAGCTCGGCGACCTTCTTGCCGACGGTCTTCGCGGCGGACTTCTGCGCCTTCGTGGCGTCCTTCTTCAATGCCGCCACCTTCTTCTCGGCCTGCTTGGAGGCCTTCGCGGCATCCTTCTTCAGTTCGGCCACCTTCCTGCCGGCCTGCTTCGACGCCTTGGCGGCGTCCTTCTTGAGCTCCGCCAGCTTCTTGCCCGCGGCCTGCTTCGCCTCCGCCGCCTCTTCCTTGAGGTCGGCCATCGCCTTGCTGGCGGCCTTCTTCAGGTCGGCGGCCTCCTCGGCGGCCTCGCGCGCCAGCTCCTTCGCGGCAGCCTTGGCGGCCGCGGCCACCTGCGCGAGGCTCGGCTTCGGGGCCGGCTTCGGCTTCGGCGGTGGCGGCGGTGTCCGCTTCCTGACGGCCGGGGCCGGGGCGGTGCTCGGGGCGGGCTCGGGAATGTCGAACGCGGGAAGCACGGGGGGCCGCGGCGTCGGGTGGCCGGGCGACTCGAGCGAACCGCGGAAGAACGCTTCGTCGGACATCGGGCAGGCTCCTGCAGGGCGGGACGTGGGATCGGCGGAACGACCTGTCGCGCGGCGCTTTGCGGCGCGCGGGTCGCTATTATATGTCGCGAGAGTCCCCAGCTTCTGCAAGGTGTCCCTTCGCGAATGCGCGCGCTGTGCCTGACCGCCGCTGGCGGCCCCGATCACCTCGCCGTGCTGGAGGTGCCCCGCCCCGATCGCGTTGGCGCCGACGAGGTGCGCATCGGGATCCGCGCGGTCGCGCTCAACCACCTCGATCTCTGGGTCGCTGATGGCCTGCCGGGCGTCCCCATCCCGTCCTTCCCGCACGTGGTCGCGACCGACGGAGCGGGCGAGGTCCTCGAGGTCGGTCCCGCGGTGACCCATCTCGCGGTCGGCGACCGCGTCCTCATCAATCCGGGCTGGGGCTGCGGCAGCTGCGAGGCGTGCACCGGCGGCGAGGATGTCTTCTGCCGGCAGTTCGGCGTGATGGGCGAGCATCGCCCCGGCGCCGCGGCCGAGGAGATCGTGATCCCGGCCCGCGCCGCGACGGCGATTCACGGCCACTGGAGCTGGGTCGAGGCGGCGGCGTTCCCGCTCGCGACCCTGACCGCGTGGCGGATGCTCACGACCCGTGCGGCGGTGCAGCCGGGCGAGCTGGTCCTCATCTGGGGGATCGGCGGCGGCGTGGCGCTGCAGGCGCTGCAGATCGCGCGACACCTCGGGGCTCGCGTGGCCGTGACCTCCTCGTCCGATGCGAAGCTGGCGCGCGCCACCGCCCTCGGCGCGGAGCTCGCGATCAACCACGCGACGACCGCGGACGTGGGGGCGGCGCTCAAGGCACACGCGGGACGCGGCGCCGACGTCATCGTCGACTCGGTCGGCACCGCGACGTGGCAGCGCTCGCTCAAGGCGCTGCGTCCCGGCGGGCGGCTGGTCACGTGCGGCGCCACCACGGGCCACGACGTCTCGCTCGACCTGCGTCGGCTGTTCTGGTTCCAGTGGTCGCTCCTCGGCTCGACGATGGGGACACCGCGCGAATTCGCGGCGGTCGTCGCCCTTGGCGAGGCCGGGCTGCTGCGACCGGTCATCGATGCCGTGTTCCCCCTTGCCGAGGGACCGGCCGCGTATCGGCATCTCGCCGACGCGCGCCAATTCGGCAAAGTGGTCCTCGAGGCCCATCCGTGAACGAACTGCTTGATCGTCTCCGCACCGGCGCCCTGGAGCTCTGGGGCGTCCTCCCCGCGCTGCTCGGCGCCGGGCTGATCTTCTTCACCGGCTACTTCGTGGCGCGCACCATCGAGCGCTGGGTGGACCGCACGCTCGCGCGGCTCGACTTCAACCGCGTCGCGGAGGCCGGCGGCCTGCGCGAGGTCGTGGATCGCACCGGGGCGCGGCTCGACCCGGTGCACGCGGTCGGCAAGCTGCTCTTCTGGCTGGTGATGCTGATCGTGATCCTGCTCGCGTCGGCGGCGCTGGGGCTCGAGAGCATCAACGAGATGTTCGGCATCATGCTCGGCTTCATCCCGACGCTGATCTCCTCGATCATCATCGTGGTGCTGGGGATGGTCGTCGGCGAGTTCGTGCGCGGGCTGATCCTCGCCTCGGCGGGCACCGTGGAGGGCGTGCCGACGCTGGCCAACATCGCCAAGGGCGCGGTGGTGGTGATCGCGGTGTTCATGGCGCTGCAGCAGGTCGGCGTCGCCGAGGAGATCGTCATCGCCGGCTTCACGCTGGTCCTCGGCGCGCTGGCGCTGGCGTTCGGCCTCGCGTTCGGCCTGGGCAACACGCAGCTCGCCGGCGAGATCACCCGCGCGTGGTGGTTCGAGCGCGAGGCGTCGCGCCCGAAGGCGACGACGCCGGCCGACGATGACGACGCGGACGCGGCGCCGCTACTCGACTGAGCGGCGCGCCTCGGGGGGGATGGCGTAGCGGAGCAGGCGCACCCCCTCGGGGAACTCCTCCCCCATCAGGATGTAGCCGTCGCCCACGGCGAGCGCCTCGCCGCGCGACGGCACCTTCACCAGGAACTTCACGCCGCCGCTGTCGGCGACCTGGAAGGTGCGCACCGAGTCGAGCGCGGGCGCGCTCTTGAACAGCCAGATGCGGCCGTCCGGCTCGGCGAAGGCGCGCTCGAACGGCGGCTTCACCAGCGCGAACGGCGTCGAGCGTGCCATCCCGCGCTGCTCCTCGGGAAAGCGGCGCAGCCAGATCTGGCGATCCATCTCCGTGACGGTGAGGATCGGGTCCGGCAGCGGTCGGGTGCGGTAGCGCTCGCCCGCGACCGGATGCCATTCGAGCTGGTTCTGGTTCACGCGGGCGATCCACAGCGTTCCGTCGCGCAGCACCCCCCACGCATCGCGCCCCGAGAGTGCGCGAATCTGCATGCGCGACTGCCCATCGGCCTGCATCGGACCGAGGTCGGGCGGCGACAGGCGCGCGACGGTGTCGAAGCGGGCGAGCATCGCGTCGGCGCGGACGATGGCGGTTGAATCGGTGTTGCCGCTGCCGTCGCGCCCGGGATTCGGCCCGATCGCGAAGTACCACTGCCCCGCCGCGTCGCGCGCTCGCGGCAGCGCCCCACGGGCAGCATCGGGAATCGGTACCGCATCGGTGCGGGTCCCGTCGGCAAGCCAGCTGGTCATCCGGCGCAGGCCCCAGTCGCCGACGATCGCGGTGTCGCCCGCGGCCAGCAGCACCGAGGCACCGGGCACCTCCTCGCGCGTGATCCCGGGGTGCGGCCCGACGGTCTTCGCGGCGAAGTCAGCGACGAGCACCGCACTCTCGAGCGGGGCGAGCAGCACGTAGGAACCGTCGCTGCGGCGCACGGCCTCGCTCAGTCCGACGACCGCGGCGACGAGGGTATCGGCAGCCGGCGACGCGACATACTCGGTCGGGGGGAGCTGCGGCTCGCGCGCGCACGCGGCGAGCAGCACGATCGGAAGCAGGTGGTGGCGGGTCATTCCCTGAAGATACCGCGCCGCACCCAGTCGACCACCTCACCCGTGACCACCGGCGGCAGCGCCCGCGACGGCAGGAGCGGGTACCCGGCCGGATCGCCATCCGGATCGGCCAGCAGGAGATGATCGAGCCCGGGGAGGAGGCGCACCGTCGCCGGAGCCCCGCGCGACGCGAGTGCCTCGGCGAGCAGCGTGGCCTCGCTCGGGGGAACCTGCTGGTCGGTCATCCCGTGGAGCAGGAGGGCCGGGAGCCGCAGCCGCACCGCCATGGCGCGCGGATCGTAGTCGAGCAGGTACCGGAATGGTGCCCGAAGGCGCGCCAGTTCTGCCACCGCATCGCGTGAGGACGCGAGGAGCTGGTCGGCGATCGCGGTGCGTCGCGTGGCCGCCGAATCGCGGACCGCGCGCGCGACCCCTTGCTCCTGCTGCCACGCGATGATCGCCCGGCCGGTGCGCGCGGGGACGCCGAGCAGCACCAGTCCCGCGATCGGCGCGCCGCGCACCGCCGCCTCGATCGCGACCAGTCCGCCCTCGCTGTGCCCGAGCAGGAGGATCCGGGCGGGATCGATCCGTTCGTGCCGCGCCAGCCACGCGACCGCCGCGCGGGCGTCGCCGGCGAGCTGCGCGATGGTCGCCTCGTCGTAGCGGCCCGACGATCCGCCGATGCCGCGGTCGTCGAGCCGGAGCGAGGCAATGCCGGCGTCCGCGAGCGCATCGGCCAGCTCCCGGAACGGGCGCTGGCCCGGCAGCACGCCGCCATCGCGGTCCTGCGCTCCCGACCCGCTGAGGAAGACCACGGCCGGCGCACGCCCGTCCGGCGTGCGGGGGGCCACGAAGCTGCCGGCGAGCACCACGCCATTGCCGCGGGTGATGCGCACATCCGACTCGCCGACCAGCGGGGTGCGCACCGCGGCTGGCCAGGGAATCATCGCGGCCTCCTCCCGGGCGATCGGCACCCAGCGGAGGCCGAGCCACGGCGAGACCGGCCGGGCACCCTGGACCTCGCCGGCATCATCGAGCGCGAGGTCGACGTGCTGCTGCGCGACGAATGCGCGGAGCGAGTCGATGCCGCGCGCATAGAACGCCAGCGTGTCGAGCATCGCCCCATCGCCGCTCGGCACCAGCACCGGCGACCAGAAGGCGCCGTTGTACCAGATGTCGCCGACGCGCTCGGCCCGGCCGACCTCGCGCTCGAGCAGCCCCAGCGACGCGGGATGCAGCGGGACGGTGCCCTCGCGCACCACGAGCGAGTCGAGGAGGGCCCCGGTCTCCCCGTCACGCACCTGCGCGCGCGTCCCCTGCACGATCACCTCGCGCAGCCACTGCGGACCATCGCTCCGCCCAGGATTCCACGACGCCACCAGCAGCCGTTCGACGCTCCCCTCGATGTCGCGATCGGCGCGCACGCGAAGCCACGGGCGCCCGCCCATCCAGAGCGATGACTCGAGCCGCGTCCCCGCGCGCACCCATCGCTCCACCAGGACGGTGTCGCCCGCGCCCGACAGCAGCGCGAAACTGTGGCGGACCGGTGACTGGGCGGCGAGGGGCCAGCAGAGCAGGAACAGCAGCAGGACCGGCATGGTCGAATAATACGAGATCGGAGATCAGCGATCGGAGATCGGAGGGGCCGAACTCTGATCTCCGATCGCCGATCGCCGATCTCTCCTCTCGGAACGAACTACGCCCCACCGGCCACTGGACCGGTGAGGCGCCGCCCCGCCCTCGGGAGAGGGTGAGGACGGAACGTCCCGACTCAGTCGTCGTCGTCTGCCTTCACGACGACGTGGCCGACCATCCCGAGCAGCGCGTGGGGGTCGCACTGGTAGAAGTAGCGCCCGGGGGCCATCGACACGGTCACGTCATAGGTCTGCCCCGGCAGCTGGAGCATGTCGCTCGTCGCCGGGAGGTTGGGCGCGCCCGGATTCGAGTCGGCGAGGAAGTGCACGTTGTGCACGCCGCTCACCAGCGTGTACCGGATCACGTCGCCCGGCTCGACCTCGATCTCGGCCGGCTTGAAGAAGTTGCCGTCGCCATCGGTGATCATCTCGACGATGACGGTGTCACCTGTCGCCGCCACCGCGGGCGCGGCGGTCGGGGCAGGCGTGCCGGCTTCGCCCGCTGGCGCGGGGGCCTCGCCGCCACCGCAGGCGGTCATCAGGACAACCGCGGCGAGCGCCGCAGCGATGTTCGTGGTCATTGGTTCCTCTCCCGTACGTCGCGTGCCGTGTCAATGACGCCCGCGATGGTGGCACGCACCCATCGCGAACGAGGTTCAGAAATCCTTGCGGGCGAAGGTGCGCGCCGACCACCAGACCGGCAGCACGACCCACGCCACGAGCAGCAGGCCCAGCATCAGCTGTCCCCGCACGCCGCCCAGGGTCCGGGCCAGCACCGCGCCGCTGGCGCCGAGCATCGCCGCCGTGTCGCTGCCGAGGAGGAGGAGCACCCGCGCGATGTCGACCGGATTCAGCGCCAGCATCGCGAGCAGCGGCCCCTCGATCGGTCGCGTGCCGAAGAGCATCGCGATCGCGAGGGCCACGCCATCCCAGAGGATCGCCGTCACCAGCCACGCCCCGAGGGCGACGGCCAGGGCGCGGACCCGATCATCCTGGCGCAGCGCGATCACGAAGGCGAACGCGGTGCTGATGAAGGCGAGCAGGATCGCCACCAGCACCAGCATCATCACGCGACCGGCGAGTGCGCCGACCAGCATGCCGTGCACCGCGAAGGGGGTGACGAGTCCGAGGGCCAGCGCCACCGCGAGCGGCAGGGCGATGCCGAGCCAGAGTCCCGCGAACAGCCGCGTCCGCCGGATCGGCTGCGCGAGCAGCAGCTCGATCAGCTCCCTCGCGTGATGCACCTGCATCGTGCCGACCACGAGCCCCGCCAGCGGGACGAGGATCAGCACGACATCGAGCAGCGAGACCAGCGACGAGACGCCGCTCCCCGCGAAGCGGAGCAGCAGTTCGCCGACCAGCGCCAGGCCGATGGCCACGCCGATCAGCCACCGACCACGGACCGCCTCGCGCAAGGCGGGACGGAGGAGACGCCAGGTCGTGTTCATGCGACCGCCAGGGCGGCGCCGCCGCCGAGCAGGCGCGCGACCGCACGTTCGAGGGTGGCCGTGCCGGTGCGGCGCTTGAGCTCGGTGGCGCCGCCCTGCCAGGTGGCGCGGCCCTCGCTGAGGAAGAGGATGTCATCCGCGAGCTCCTCGACCTCGGCCAGCACGTGCGAGGTCACGAGGACGGTCGTGCCGCGGGCGCGCTCGACGGCGAGCCGATCCTTGAGCACCGCACTCGCGAGCGGGTCGAGCCCGGCGGTCGGTTCGTCGAGGATCACCAGCGTCGGCCGAAAGGCGAAGGCGAGCACGGCGTTGACCTTCTGGCGCGTGCCCCCGGAGAGCACCCCGAGCGGCCGGTCGAACTGCTCGCCGAGCCCGAAGGCATCGGCCAGCGTGAGGTCCGGCGCGGTCGCCTCGGCGCGCAGGGCGGCGAGCATCGCCAGCAGCTCGCGGCCGGTCTGGTGCGCCGGAAAGCGGGCGATCTGCGGCATGTAGCCGATCGCGGCGCGGTAGTCCGGTGTCCCGTCGAGCAGGTGGTCGCCGACGGCGATGGTCCCCGCATCGGGACGCGCCAGCCCCAGCACCAGCTTGAGCAGGGTCGTCTTCCCCGCTCCGTTGGGCCCGACGAGCACGGTCACGCGGCCCCGGTGCAGCGTGACGTCGAGCCCGTCGAGCACGACCCGCGCGCCGAAGCGCTTCCGCACCCCCTGCATCGCGATCATCGCACCCCTCCCGGGGTTGGCCGCATGCGCGGCGTCGCATCCACCACGTCCTTCGGGGTCAGCACCGGCAGCACCCGCTCCGCGGCATCGAGCACGCGGGTGAAGAACGAGCGCTGCAGCAGCATCGCCGGCTCCGAGCGCTCGACCATCAGGGCGAAGAGGCGGACCGGGTGATGCGGCAGGTCCCCGGTGCCGTCGCGGTCGAGGTCGTAGCCGCGGTAGCCGTCCCACCAGTTGGCGGCGAAGGTGGCGCTCGTCGTCCGCCCGTTGGTCGCGACGTCGAACGAATTGCCGCGGAAGCGATTGCCGGTGAAGTGCCCGCCGGTCGTGCTCCCGAGGAGGCGGACACCCCACCCGTTCGCCTCGAAGGTGTTGTCCTCGACCGCCACGCGCTCGGCGCCGTCGGCGAGGAGGCCGGTGGTGTTGTCGGTGAAGCGGTTGCCGCGGAGCGTCACGTCGGCGATCTCCTTGAGCAGCAGCCCATACGCCGTGGCACCGCGATTGTGCTCGAAGCGGTTGCCGTGCATCGCGACGACCTTGGAGTACATCACCGCCACGCCGCTCCCGTTGGCCACGAACGCGTTGTCGGCGTAGGTCGACGAGTCGGCGTACATGAAGTGCAGCCCGTAGCGCAGGTTCCGCTCGCTCGCGTTGCCGCGCACCTCCGCGTGCCGCGTGAACTCGAGATAGATCCCGTCGCGATGGCCGCGAATCCGGTTGTTGCGCACCGCGAGGTTCGACGAGCCCCAGGAATGGATCGCGTTGCCGGTGGCCGCCTCGCCGTCGGGAATGCCGATGATGACGTTGTCGACCACCGTGCATCCGGTGGTGCGCTGCAGGTAGATCGCGAAGAAGGTCGCCTCGAAGCGGTTGCCGCGCACCACGCAGTCGCCGACCTCGTTGACGTGCACGGCAGCGCGGTCCTCGTGGTAGGCCCGGCCCGTGTTGCGGAAAGTGAAGCCCTGCACGGTGACCCCGGGCGCCTCGAGGACCACCAGCTCGCGCTGGCCCTCGCCATCGAGGATTGCCCCGCGCGCGCCGAGGAGCACGAGCGGCACGCGCACGCGCAGCGTCGGCTCGCGCCAGACGCCGGCGGGTACCCGCACGGTGTCCCCCGGCACCGCGCGCGCCAGCGCGGCGGTGATCGTCGGCTGGGCGACGCCGGGCGCCGATGCGAGCGTGACCTGGGCGAGCACCGCGACGAGCGCGAGCATCACGGCACCCCGCTCGCCGGCAGGCCGGTCGGGGCGAGGCCATCGCGACGCACCGCCGCCAGCACCGCGTCCCAGCGCACCCCATCGAGCGCGCTCCCGGTCGCAAGCGCCACCCACCCTCCCGCCATCGGGGTGCCGGCATTCGCGTCGCGCACGAAGCGCGCCTCGGCGACGGCAAGCATCGGGGCGCTGGCGCCGCGCGCGGTCACCCAGGCACCGCGGGGCGCATCGCTCTGCGCCGCGGTCCAGGCGGCAAGGCATTCGATCGCATCGAACCGCACCGTGCGACCGCCGGCCGTGCGCGCGACCGCGGCGTGGCGTCGATCGCTGATCGTCATTCGGCACCAGTCGCAGGCGTCGTGGCCGAAGGCGACCGCAGGGATCGCCTCGCCGTCGCACCCGGCCGGCAGCACCGCCGCCGCGGCAAGGAGCGCGAACAGTTCGCGCCGAGTCATCACGCCTCCCGCCGGGGGCGGCTCGCGACGAGCACCCCCGCGGCGACCAGGAACGAGATGCCGAGGGCCATCGCCCCGGCCCCCGGCCACGCGGTCGCGGTGAAGTTGAGCAGCTGCTTGCTGCCGATCAGCGGCGGCTGGTAGGTCATCCCCGGCACGACGATGATCGCCTGGTCCATGTCGAGGTTGTGGCCGTAGTCGTGCTCCCAGCGCCAGAAATCCCAGAGTCCGACGGCGCCGAGGAGGGCGAAGGCCACGAGCCACCCGGCCAGGAGGCGGCGGCTCCCCCGCGCCGCGACGAGCACGCCCGTCGCGACGAGGAGCCCGAGGATCCACGGCATGAACCGCAGCTCGGGAATCGCATCGGGCTCGATCGCCTTCATCCCGATGTAGTGGTTCAGGCCGTTGATGTTCTGCAGGTCGTTCGGCTTGATCCCCGCCACGGTGTGCGCGAAGATCCGGAGGCCGAGCCCCTCGGGGTACTGCGGCGCCCCGAGGCGCACCTCCCACAGCGGCAGCCGGAGGGCCAGGAGGCCGACCAGTGCGGCCACGGCGACAAGCAGGCGCGCCCGGGGCGTCAGCATCTCACTTCTCTCCCTTCGCGTGACCGTGGTCGTGCGCGGCCGGCGCGGCCGGCGCGGCGTACTTCGGGGCGCGGGCCTGCTGCGTCTTCGCGCGCTCGCTGGTACGGGCGCTGAGCGCCTGCCCGGCCCCGCGCTCGCCGACCCGGACGTACCCCTGCATCTCCTGGTGCAGCGCGCTGCAGAAGTCGGTGCAGTAGAACGGGAAGACCCCGGCCTGCTGGGGCACCCACTTGAGGGTGCGGGTCTCGCCGGGCTGCAGGATGATCTCGGCGTTGTTCATCCCGAGCACCGCGAAGCCGTGGAGGATGTCCCAGTCCTGCTCGACGTTGGTCACGTGCCAGAGGACGGTGTCGCCGACCTCGATCCCCTCGATCACGTCCGGCGCGAAGTGGCTGCGGATCGCGACCATCTTCACGTGCACCGTCTTGCCGCGGCGCTCGACCCCCGCCTCGCTCTCGGCCCGCACCACCCACGGGTGCTTCGAGTCGGCGAGCGAGAAGAACTTCACCTGCTTGTCCTTGATCAGCGTCGCCGGCAGCGCCTGGGCGTAGTGGGGCTCGCCCTGCGTCGGGAAGTCGAGCAGCATTTCCATCTTGTCGCCGGTGATGTCGATCAGCTGGGCGGACTGGGTCAGCTCGCCCCCGGTCGGGAGGTAGCGATCCTTGGTGATCTTGTTCATCGCGACGACGTACTTGCCGTAGGGCGTCACGTTGTCGCCGCCGGGAATCATCAGGTGCCCGATGGAGTAGTAGACCGGCATCCGGTCGACGACCTCCCAGGTCCCCAGCTTCCACTTCACGATCTCCGACGAGATGAACATCGACGTGTAGGCGTAGCCCTTGCCGTCGAACTCGGTGTGGAGCGGGCCGAGGCCCGGCTTGTCGACCTCGCCGGCGAGGACCGCGTCGTACTTGAGGACCGGGATCCCCTCGAGCTCGCCGTCGAAGGCCTTCGCCTCGATCGCCTTCAGCATCTTGCTGAACGAGTGCACCGGGATCACCGACGCCAGCTTGCCGCCGCCGACGATGTACTCGCCGGTCGGGTCGACGTCCACGCCGTGCGGCGACTTCGGGGTCGGGAGGAAGTAGAGCATCCCCTCGCAGTCGGCCGGCAGCAGCATCTTCACGGAGGTGCGCAGCTCGCTCGTCGCCGTCCGCGTCGCGGCGTCCATGTGGTTGTGGCGGTACTTCGACGGCACCGACTTCGCCTTGCCGTCGGCCACGCACTGCTCGGCGCGCTTCCAGTTCACCGCGGCGATGACGTCCTTGTCGTTCTTGGACGCGTTCAGCTCGAGCTTGGTGTAGGCCTGCTCGGAGTTGTAGGTCGTGAAGAAGAACCACCCCTCCGAGGCACCCTTGCCGGCGCGCCCGAGGTCATAGTTGTAGCCGGGCATCAGGATCTGGAAGGCGATGTCCATCTTCCCGGGCTCGTTGGCCTTGACGAACGAGATCGATCCCTTGAACGACTGCTTGTAGGTGTCGATCGGCACGTCCTTGTTCGGCACCGGGAGCGAGAAGCGGATCGCCGAGACGACGTACTCGCTGTTCGGCGTCACGAACGGCGAGGCGTGCCCGCCGGCCGCGTGCGGGATCTCGAGGATCTCGTCGGTCTCGAAGGTGGTGAGGTCGAGGCGCGCGATGCGCGGCGTGTTGTTGGCGTTGATGAAGAGCCACCGGCCGTCGGCGTTGCCGCCGGTCTGCGAGAGCTGCGGATGGTGGGTGTCGTCCCAGGGCACGAAGCCGTAGGAGGTCTCCAGCATCGCCTTGGTCTCCTCGGCGTAGCCGTACCCGTTCTCCGGGAACTGCGAGAAGACCGGGACGGTCTTGAGGAGGCGGCCCGACGGCAGCCCGTACACCGTCACGTTGCCGCTGAAGCCGCCGGACATGAAGGCGTAGAGCTCGTCGTGCTGCCCGGGCGGCACGTAGGTCCGCTGTGCGGCGTCGCCGGTGACGAGGGACCCCTGCTGCGGGGCACCGCAGGCCGCGACGACGGCGGCGACCAGCGGAAGGAGAACGGAGCGGTGCGTCATTGCGCGCCTCGAAAGTGGCGGCCCGAACGGGGGCCGTGGTCCGTGGCGGTCGTCAGTGCGCACCGCCTGATCTGAAACTCCCCTCCGCCGGCGGCCCCCGCCGTGACGGACCTCACACCGCCGCCCGGTGCCCCGCCCCGGCCGCGCGTACGCGCCCCCGCAGCGCCAGCACCACCAGCAGCATCCCCCCGACCTGCATCACGCCGCCGGCAACGACCAGCCCGCGCAGCGCGGCGGCATCGCTCCACGCCCGACTCGCCTCGGCGACGGCGCGGAGCAGCGTCCCGGGGCCAAGCCCGAGCCAGCCGCCCCACGCCAGCCACGCCGCGGGGCGCGGCGCATCCCGGCGCGGCAGGGGGAACATCCAGAGCGCCACCCCGGCGATGGTGGGCATCACGCTCCCGACCAGCACGAGGTGGGCGTGGGCACTCACCAGGTGCGGGTGTGGCCACGCCCCGACCAGCTCGCGCCGCACCAGCAGCACGAGCCCGAGGGTGACGCCCAGCACGAGGGCCGTGGCTGCCGAGGCGAGCAGCCAGCGCGAGATCGCCGGCATCGCTCAGCCGGTCGGCTGCGCGACGCGGAGCGGACGCGCCCGAGGCAACTGGCTCGGCGGCACGACCGCCTTGTCGAGCGTGCGCCAGAGATTCCACGCCAGCATCCACGCGCCGAGCGCGGAAAGCGCGCCGCCGCTCGCGAGCAGCCACGGCGTGACCGTGAGTCCGTGCACCCGCGCCGTGAAGCCGCTTGCCAGCAGCACCAGGCCGATGTTCGCGACGTAGAGGTGCGCGAGCGCCACCCTCGGTGCGTGGAGCGGCGCGGCCGTGAAGCGCGGGATCACGTGGTAGGCGACGCCGGCGATCATCATCACGACGAAGCCGAGGAGCAGGAGGTGCAGGTGCACCGGGCGATACGCGATCCACGCCGGATGCATCGCCATCGCCGCCCCGAGGGTCGTGCCGAGCACGAACCAGGTGAGCGACGCGCGCAGGAACCCCGTGACGAAGCGCTCCATCACGCGCATCCCGGGCAGCAGCCCTCGATGAGGTGGACGTCCACCTCCCACGCCACGTCCATCGCCTCGAGGGCGTGCGGGACGTTGGGTTCGATCTGCACGCTCTCGCCGGCACGGAGCCAGCGCGGCCCGGCGCCCTCGATCTCGATCACCCCCTCGCCGGCAGTGCACGACACCAGGATCCGCGAGGCATTGCGATGGTCCGGCAGCGCCTGTCCGGGCGCGAACGACAGGTGGAAGCGCCGACCATCCGGGGTGTCGACCTTCTCGGACATCGTGGGGCGGCGCAGCGAGGACGCCTCGTGGGCGCCATGCGGACGGGTCATCGGATCGCTCCGGGTTGAGGTTGCCCGCAGTGTCGCCCCGGGAGGCGGGGCGTCGCCGTGACGCTTGTCACGTGCTGTCGGCCGGGCCTTATTCGTGGGATGAGTGATCTCGTGGCCCTGCTTCGCGGCGCGCCGATCTTCGCCGACCTGAGCGACACCGTGCTGGCCCGCCTCGCCGCGCGGTGCGTCCCGCGCACTGTGGGCGACGGGTTCACCCTCTTCCGCGCCGGCGATCGGTCGCAGGGGACCTATTTCATCCTCGAGGGGCGGGTGCGCATCTATCGGAGCGCGCCGGATGGGCGGGAGCAGACGCTGGCGCTCGAGGGGGCCGGTCGCGCGGTGGCCGAGCTGCCGATGTTCGATGACGGTCCGTATCCCGCGAGCGCCGTGACCACCGTCCCCTCACGGCTGGTCTTCCTGCCGCGCGCCGAGTTCGAGCACGCCTTTCGCACCGATCCCGATGTCGCCTCGGCCGTGGTGCGCGCGCTGGGGCGACGACTGCGGCATCTCGTGCAGCTCGTCGAGACGGTGTCGTTCCGCGATGTCGCCGCGCGACTCGCGATGCTGCTGGCCGATGAAGCCGAGCGCCACGGCGCCCTGACCGGCGAGGGCGTGTCGCTGACCCTCGACCGCACGCAGGACGAGCTCGCGACCGAGATCGGCACCGCGCGCGAGTCGGTGTCGCGGGCCTTCAAGCAGCTGGAGCAGAAGGGGCTGGTGCGCTCGCGCCAGGGAATGGCGCTGGTGCTGGTCCCCGGGGAACGGCTGCGCGCCTTCGCCCGCGGCGAGGGGACGTGAGACTTCCGTCACGGCGCGTCGCCCGGGGCACGCCGACCTTTTCCCCATGACCACTCCACCGAACTTCGACCCGTCGCACGTCCGCGACCTCGACGTGCGCGACATCATCCAGCGCGGCGGCGAGCCGCTCGGCGACATCCTGACGGCCTCGGAGGCCCTGCCGCCGGGCGGCGTGCTGCACTTGCGCTCGCCGTTCCAGCCGCTGCCGCTGTACCGGGTCATGGCCGAGCGCGGCTTCCGCCACCACAGCACGATGTTCGGGCACGACGACTGGTCGACCTGGTTCTGGCGCGCGGACGAGGAAGCGCTCGCCGCGATGCCGACCGCAGCCGCCGCGCCGATCGAGGCCAGCCCGGTCCCCGACGGTGTCTGGGACCTGCGCGACCTCCCCGCGCCGGAGCCGTTGCTGGCAATCATCGAGCGGACGCGCGACGCGACCGGGCCGTTCCGGGTGGCGCTGCCGTTCCACCCGACCCCGCTCGGCGCGCTCCTCGAGGGCCACGGGTGGCGGGTGGGCACGACGATGTCGCTGGCGGATGGGAGCGTGGTGGTGGAGGTGAGATCGGAGATCGGCGATCGGTGATCGGAGGGGTCACCCTCGGATCTCGGATCTCTGGTCTCCGGTCTCTTGCCCCACCCGGCCCCTTGCCGTACTCTGAGGAGCCTCCCCTGCCCTCCGTGGAGCGGTCCCCATGGTGATTGTGCCGCTTCCCCGCCGCGTGAGCTATATCATCCTGGCCGCCGCGGCGGTGGTGCTGGTCGTGATCTCGGCCGCCCGCCTGCGCCAATCCGAAGCGCTCGCGGAGGCCAATGCCGCAGTGCTCCACACCACGGATGTCCTGTCGACGGCCTCGGAACTCGCCGCGCTGCGCCGCGATCGCGAGGTGGCGACGCTGCTGTGGATCACGCGCGACGAAGCAGCCGCACTGCAGACCGGCCGCGCGCTCGGCCCCGTCATCGACTCGACGTTGGGTCGACTCGAGCGGCTGACGCGCGACAATCCGGCGCAACAGGCGCGGCTCGCCGACTTCAGGCAACTGATGACCGTGCGGGCGGCACTCCTTCGCGGCGGCCAACTCCCCGCGGACCGGGACGCCGCACTCGACAGCTCGGTGGCGTTCGGGCGCAAGGCCGAGGCGATCGTCGCGGCGCTGCGGGTCGAGGAGAATCGTCTGCTCGCCGAGCGACGCGAGACGGCCGCGCGCGTCGAGGCCGGCTGGCGACGGTATGCCCTCCTCGCGGCGGCGGCCTCCCTGCTCTTCGCCCTCGGCGCGCTCCTCTCGCTGCGGATCCAGCGGCGACTCGACCAGCAGGCCGCCGCGCTCGTGCGGCGCAGCGAGTCACGCTTCCGGGCGGCGGCCGAGAGCGGGTTCGACACCTTCATGCTCCTCGAGCCCGCGAGCGGCACGCCGACGCCGTCCCTGCGCGTGCTGGACGTGAACCAGCGGGCGGCCGAGATGCTCGGCGCCCCGCGTGAGTCGCTGGTCGGGCAGGCGTGGGAGCGGATGCATCCGATCGACTGTCCGTTGCCGGCCGATCTCGCGGCACAGGTCGCGGAGGTGCTGCGCACCGGGCACTCGGTCGAGGCCACCCAGCGCGTCACGTCGGGGTCCGACGTGCGGACGTTCCGGTACCAGCTCCTCCCCGCCGACGAGACGGTCGCCGTCACCTGCCGCGAGGTCACCGACGAAGTGCAGCTCGCGGAGCAGCTGCAGCAGTCGCAGAAGCTTGATGCGCTCGGCCGGATGGCCAGCGGAGTCGCGCACGACTTCAACAACCTCCTGACGGTGCTGCGCGCGGAGGCCGACCTCGTGCTCGATGACACGCGCCTCGATCCGTCGCTGCGCCCGGAGATCGAGGACATGATCCGCGCCGTGGACCGGGCGGCGGGGCTCACGCAGCGGCTCCTTGCCTTCTCGCGGAAGCAGGTCACGGCGCCGCGGCCGATGGCGCTGGACCGGGCGATCGAGGACCTGCGCACCTTCCTGGTCCGGATGCTGCCGCGCGCGGTGCGCGTCGAGACCGACCACGCCGTGGACCAGCCGCCGATCCTTCTCGACCCGGTGCAGCTCGACCAGATGGTCCTCAACCTCGCCGCCAATGCGCGCGACGCGATGCCCGAGGGCGGGACCTTCTCGCTCACGACCGACGTGGTGAGCCTGGCCGCCGACGCGAGCATCGGCAAGGTGCGGATCCCCAAGGGTCGGTGGGTCCGACTGCAGGTCGCGGATACCGGCGTCGGGATGTCAGCGGATGTGCTCGGGCGGATCTTCGAGCCGTTCTTCACGACGAAGGGACCTGGCCGCGGCACCGGCCTGGGACTCTCCTCGGTGCACGGCGTGGTGGCGCAGGCGGGCGGACATCTCACGGTGGAATCGGCGCCGGGTGCGGGGACACGCTTCGGGCTCTACTTCCCGCCGCAACTCGATCGCGACCGCGGTCCGACCCTGGTCACCCACGAGCCGCTGCGGGCCGGACCTGCCTCGCTGACCGTCCTGCTGGCCGAGGATGAGCCGGCGGTGCGCGCGGTCACGGAACGGATACTCGCGCGCGCGGGGTACACGGTGGTGTCGGCCGGCTCGGGCGAGGAGGCCTATGATCTCTTCAAGCGGCGCCTCGAGGAGATCGATGTCCTCCTCACCGACATCGTGATGCCGGGGATGAACGGCCAGGAACTCGCCGTGCGCGTGACGCGCGAGAAGCCCAACCTCCCGGTGCTCTTCGTCTCCGGCTATGTCGGCGATGCAGTGCAGATTCCGGCCGATGTCGTCGAGGCAGGCAAGTTTCTGCAGAAGCCGTTCACGACCGACGAGCTCCTGGATCGACTGCGGCGTATCAGCGCGGCGTGAACGACACGAGATCGGAGATCAGCGATCCGAGATCGGAGCATGCACCCTCGGATCTCAGATCTCGGATCTCGGATCACCGATCTCGCTGTACCTTTCAGCATGCCCCGCCGCCCCTGGTCCCTCCGCCTCGCCGCGCTTGCGGTGCCCGCGGTGCTCTCGGCGCAGGACACCACGTTCACCCCCGGTCCACAGTACGCCGCGGGCGGTGCGCACCGCACCTGGTTCGGCGCCCACTGGCGGGACGCCTGGCTGCGCCCGCTGTCGGCGCCGATCGTCCGCGTGGACACGATCGCGGGGGGGCTGGTGCCGACGCAGGTCGGTGGCGGGCAGCAGACTCGCTCACTGCGCTTCGCCGCCCCGGACGGGCGCGAGTTCGTCTTCCGCTCGATGGCGAAGGACTTCACCGCGCAGCTGCCGCCGTCGCTTCGCGGGACCCAGATCGCCGACATCGTGGCGGACCAGCTGAGTGCGGCGCATCCACTGGCGCCGCGACTCGCGGCACCGATCCTGGCCGCTCTCGAGATCCCGCACGCGACGCCAACGCTGGTCGTGCTGGCGGACCACGTCGCCCTCGACACCTTCCGAACGGAATTCGGCGGACGCGCCGGGTGGCTCGAGGCCCGCCCGAGCGACGACGCTCCGGTGCCGGGACGGCCTGACCTGCGCGGCGAGGTCGTCTCGACCGACGACCTGCTGCGCGAGCTCGAGCGCCGCCCGGCGACCACCCTCGACACCACGGCATATCTCGTCGCGCGCCTCGCAGACCTGCTGATCGGCGACTGGGACCGACACGAGGATCAGTGGCGATGGGTCCTCCCCGCCGGCCAGACACGCTGGCTGCCGATCCCGCGGGACCGCGACCAGGCCTTCTCGCGCTTCGACGGCGTGCTGCTCGGCCTCGCGCGATTCAGCGCGCCGCAGCTTCGCGTCTTCGGGCCGGCGTTCGGCGGCATCGGCGGCCTCGTGTGGAACGCGCGACGCCTTGACCGGCGCCTCCTTGCGGGCGTTCCCGTCCAGGCGTACGTCGACGCCGCCGCCACGATGCCGGCGAGGCCGAACGCGAGCGCGACGGAGTACTTCACGATGGCGACGACGCCGGCAACCACGATCGGGAGGATGAGCAGCGTCTGGACCAGCGACTGCCGATAGCCGCGCCGGGCGCGCGTGAGGACATAGACCCACGCCACCGGCAGCATCAGGAGGACGGCACCGATCCCGCCGGCCAGCGCTGCTAGTGCCGCGGCAGCCCCGGTCGGGATCTGCACCACCGACGGCTCGAAGAGGGAGGCCCCGGTCGCGACGGCCCCGTAGTCGTTGGCATCCAGCAGGCGACGGAAGGCCGGCACGAACTCGCCCAGGAGCGCCGCCTCCGAGAAGAGCAGGACGTAGTACGCCGCGACCCGGACCACCGGCTTCTCGCCGAGTCGGTCAAAGAGGGAGCGGGACAGCGGGGGAGCGCTCATCGGATCCGGGAAACGGGGACTGCGTTGCAAGGTAATTCGCGGAACGCCGCCCGATGAGAGCGGGTTCCCCCCCCGCCCCGGGCTCAGATCGTCTTGCGGGTCTGGGCGACCGCCAGTCCCAGCACCAGCGCCCCGGCGACACCGAGCCCGAGAATGGTCGGACCGACCTCGGC
>DASTAN010000101.1:0-6193 GCA_035712665.1 Gemmatimonadales bacterium | reverse complement strand
GATCGAGACGCTCAGTCCCTGGGGGGACTGAGCGGAGATGAGAGATCAGCGATCAGAGATCGGAGGCTGCACCCTCGGATCTCTGCTCTCCGATCGCCCCTCTCAGGCCAGCACGACCTCCGCCGTCCTGCTCCGCGTCGTCCCCCGCCCCAGCAGCCGCTCCGTCTCGTCCACCGCCTCCTCGGCCTGGGCGCGGTAGGTCGTCAGCTTCCCGCCGGCCATCGTCAGGACGCACCCCTCGCGGAGCAGCAGGTGCTCCCGGCTTCGGCTGCTGGCGCTGCCGCGCTGGTCGAGGAGCGGCCGGACTCCGGCCCACGCGTCGGCGACATCGCCCCGACCGAGGCCGAGGGCGGGGAAGAGATGCTGCACCGCGCGGAGCAGGTAGGCGATGTCGTCCTCACCCACGGTGAGCGCATCGGGCGGCTCGTCGGTGACGGTGTCGGTCGTGCCGACCAGGACGTGGCCGTCCTCGGGCTCGGGGATGCAGAACATCACCCGCCGGTCATCGGGGTGCCGGAGCGCCAGCGCGTGCCCCAGCGGCAGCCGAACCAAGGGGATGGTGATGTGCACCCCCTTCGTTCCGCCCACGAGATGCCGTTCGGGGAGCCCGATCGCCGCTCGCACCCGATCGGTCCACGGGCCGACCGCGAGGATCAGGGTGCGCGCGCTGATCACCCGCCCGTCGGCGAGGGTCGCCTCGACGCCGGCGCCACCGGGGAGGAGCCGGACCGTGGCCTCGGTGTTCTCGAGGATCTCGGCCCCGACCGCACGTGCCGATTCGGCGTTCGCCCGGACCAGCCCGAGGTCGTCCCCCCGGGCATCCTGATACAGCGCCCCGCCCAGCAGCGGCGCCCCGGCCAGGAGCGGCTCGCGGGCGACGATCCCGCTGCGGGTCAGCGGATGATGGGGCCCGAGCGAGGCGCGCCCGGCCAGGATGCGATATAGGACGACCCCGACCCCGATCCGGAGCCATTGCCACCACGCCCCCCGGTCGAGCACGAAGAGGAACGGCGCCGGCAGGACCAGCGACGGGGCGATCCGGAGCAGGGTCCCGCGCTCCCGGAGCGCCTCCCGGACCAGCCCCAAGTCGCCCATCTCGAGGTAGCGGATCCCGCCGTGGATCAGCCGGGACGACCGGGACGAGGTCCCCCAGCCAATGGTCCGCCGTTCGAGGAGGACGACCGAGAGGCCCCGCATCGCGGCGTCGCGGGCGACCCCGGCCCCGTTGATGCCGCCGCCGAGAATCAGGAGGTCGTGCATGGGGTAACTTACCCTCCCGAAACTTCCCGGACCCTGCTTGGTAGTACCTGCACGATGTCCACTTTGCCTGACACCGGCGTCCGATGAGCGAGACTGGCCGCACCTACGAGATCCAGGACGTGGCAGCCCTGACCGGGCTGACCCCGGAACGCATCCGTGCCTGGGAGCGTCGCTACGCCGTGATCCGCCCCGAGCGGCAGCCCAACGGCTACCGTGCCTACACCGGGGCGCAGGTGGCGCTGCTCCGGGCCTACGCCAAGCTGGTAGGCCGCGGGGCGCGGATCGGTGATCTCGTCGAGCGCGATCCGGCCGACGTGGTCGCCGAGGCCAATGCCTGGGCCCCGGATGGCACCCCCCTCGGTGCGCTGATGGGGGCGATCGAGGCACTCGACCGCGACACCCTCGAATCGCTGATCGCCCAGCAGCTCGCGCTGCGCGGCCTCAAGCGCTTCGCCGACGAGATCGTCGGGCCGCTCGGCGAAGTGATCGGCGACCTCTGGGTCCTCGGCCGCCTGCCGATCTCGGCCGAGCACCTCGCGTCGGAGGTGATCGTGCACGCGCTCAAGGCGGGACTCCGACACGGCCGGTCTCGCGGTCCGCTGGTGGTCTGCGCCGGCCTCCCCGGCGAGCGCCACGAGTGGGGGTTCCTCTGCACGCTGGCCCGGGTGCACGACAACGGGTGGCGGATCCAGTATCTCGGGCCGGATCTCCCGCTCCGGGAAGTGGTCGGTGCCGCGTGGCAGCTGCGCCCCGAAGCGGTGGCGCTCAGCGTGAGCGATCCCGAGACCTGTGCCTTCTCGCTCGACGAGCTGCTGAGCTTCCCCGCGTCGCTGCCGGATGGCGTGACGCCGGTGATCGGCGGCCGCGGCATCGAGGGGCGCGCGCACGTGCTCACCGAGGTCGGCTTCCGCCTCGATTTCGACGCGTTCGGCGCCGATCGCGCCGCCGCGTCATTCGCCCATTAGATTTGACGCGGTACCTCCCGCGTCCCTCCCTGGAATCGCCATGACCTTCGAGCCCGCTGCCGACGCCGTCCTCGACGCGCCGGTCACCGACGTTCCCGCGCCCGCCGCCACGCCCTCGGGGCCGACCGCCGTCGTGGTCGGGGCCGGGATCGGCGGTCTGGCCACCGCCGTGCGCCTCGCGGTCGCGGGCCATCGCGTCACCGTGCTCGAGAAGGCGGCGATCCCCGGCGGACGCAACGGGCGCTGGCACTCGGAGGGGTTCACCTTCGACACCGGCCCGTCGCTGATGCTGATGCTCGAGTACTGGGAGGAGATCTTCCGGCTCGCGGGGCGGCGGATGTCCGACTATCTCGACGTGCGGCAGATCGACCCGAACTACCGGGTCCACTTCGCCGACGGCACCACGATCGAGATGACGACGCGGCTCAACACCTTCCTCGCCGAGCTCGAGCAGATCGAGCCGGGGTGCGGGCCGAAGGTGCTCGAGTACCTCGCGCACGCGAAGCGGCTGTACGACACCGGGCTGCAGTTCATCTCGCGCAACTTCGACTCGCCGCTCGACATGGTGAAGGGGAGCGGGATCGGCTCGCTCGCCACCAGCGGCGCGCTCGGCGACCTGCAGAAGCTGATCGGCAAGT
Organism: Gemmatimonadales bacterium; assembly: GCA_035712665.1. Lineage (GTDB taxonomy): Bacteria > Gemmatimonadota > Gemmatimonadetes > Gemmatimonadales > GWC2-71-9 > Palsa-1233. The sequence goes on along the minus strand of DASTAN010000101.1, from coordinate 3,330 downwards.
ACGTGACGAACGAGAAGCTGAAGCAGGCGCTCTCGTTCCAGGCGCTCTACCTCGGCCTTTCGCCGTACGACGCGCTCGGCATCTACGCGCTGCTGCCGTACACCGAGCTCGGCGGCGGCGTGCACTACCCGATGGGCGGGATGCACCAGCTCCCGCTCGCGCTTGAGAAGCTCGGCCGCGAGCTCGGTGTCGCCTACCGCTACAACGCGCCGGTCGCCTCGCTCGAAAAGCAGGGCGCGCGCATCAGCGCCGCGGTGCTCGCCAGCGGCGAGCGCGTCGCGGGCGACAGCGTGGTGGTCAACGCCGACCTGCCGTGGGCGTACCAGCATCTCCTCGGCGAGCCGCTCCCGAACATCGAGAAGAAGCGCTTCTCGTGCTCGGTGGTGCTGATGTACATCGGCACGAACCGCGAGTACCCGAACATCGAGCACCACAACTTCCTCGTCTCGCCCGACATGCGCGAGGCGTGTCGGATGCTGTTCGAGGACCATCGGATGCCCGACGAGTCGCCGATCTACCTCGTCTCGACGACGCGCACCGACAAGAGCCAGGCGCCCGAGGGGTGCGAGAACCTCTTCGTCCTCTCGCTCGCGCCGAGCGACCATCCCGATCCGGCGCAGCGGATGGACTGGGCGGTCGAGGGGCCGAAGGTCGAGGCGCGCCTCCTCGAGCGGCTCGAGCACTGGCTGCTCCCCGACCTCCGGAAGCACATCGTCACCAAGCGCTTCGTGACGCCGGCCGACTTCACCGCGAACTACGGCAACCTCCGCGGCGAGGCGTTCGGGCTGTCGCACAACCTGATGCAGATCGGCGCCTTCCGGCCGGCGAACCAGCACGCGCGCTACCGGAACCTCTTCTTCGTCGGGCAGAGCACCCACCCGGGCTGCGGCGTGCCGATGGCGCTGATCTCGGCGCAGTGCACCACCGACCGGATCCTGCAGGGGAAGGGCGCGCGCGGGTGAGCGAGGCGCTCGAGCGGAGCTACGCGGCGGCCGAGCAGGTGACGGCCCACTGGGCGAAGTCGTTCTACTTCGCCTCGCGTTTCCTGCCGCTCGAGAAGAAGCGGGCGATCTTCGCGCTGTACGACTTCTGCCGGCACGCCGACAACCTGGTGGACGACCGCGGCGAGCGCCCGATCCCCGAGGTGCGTGACGAGATCGCGGCGCTCGATGCCGAGGTGCGGGCGATCCACGCCGGGTGCGTGCCGACCGAGACGCGCTGGCTGGCACTCCACGACACGCTGCAGCGCTACCCGGTGCCGCTCGAGCCGCTCACCGACCTGCTGGTCGGCGTGGCGATCGACCTCGAGCCGGTGGAGTTCGAGGACTACGCCACGCTGCATCGCTACTGCAAGTACGTCGCAGGCGGCGTCGGGCTGATGCTCGGCCCGGTCCTCGGCGCGCCGCCGCGCCAGTTCCACGACCCCGGTATCGGGCTCGGCGTCGCGATGCAGCTCACCAACGTGCTGCGCGACATCGGCGAGGATCTCGACCGCGACCGCGTGTACCTGCCGCGCGAGGAGCTGCGCCGCTTCGGGCTCACGCGCGCCGATCTCGAGCGCCGGGAGATGACCCCCGACCTCGTCCGCTTCATGCAGTTCCAGGTGGCGCGCGCCCGGCGCTACTTCCAGAATGCCGACCCGGTGGTCGGGCTCTTCCCGCGCGACGGCTCGCGGCTCACGGTGCGGCTGCTGCAGCAGACCTATGCCGGGATCCTCGACGTGATCGAGGCGCAGGGCTACGACGTCTTCCGGAAGCGCGCCTACACCACGACCACGCGGAAGCTCGGCATCCTCGCCCGCGCGTTCGTGTACGAGCGTTTCCTCCCCGACGCCGTCCCCAGCGGTTCGTCGGCGTGAGCGACCGCGGCGCGCTGCCCGTGCCGCCTGCCGTGCCCAGGTCCCAGGCGGCCTGGGCCTTTTCGTGGTACATCACCCGACTCGCGCGCCGCACCTTCCACGAGGTGCTGTGGCGGAGCGCCACCGACTGGCGCGCGTGGCCGCCGCGGCCGACGCTGGTCGTCGCGAACCACACCAACTGGTGGGACGGCTTCCTGTCGCACCAGGTCGGGCGCGCGATGGGGCGCCACTTCCGCATCCTGATGGAGCGCCGCAACCTCGAGCGGTATCGCGCCTTCCTGCAGATCGGGGCGCTGCCGATGGAGCGCCGCTCGCGGACGCAGGCGATGCGCGACCTCGCGGTGGCGACGGCGTGCCTCGCCCCCGAGAGCTTCGTCTGGATCTATCCGCAGGGGCAGCGGCGTCCCGCGGCCGAGCCGCTCGAGCATCTGGAGCACGGTGCGGCGTGGATGCTGGCGCGGCACGCCGGGCCGATCCGCGTGGTGCCGGTCGCGTTCCGCTATCCGTTCACCACCGAGCAGCTGCCGATGGCCGCGATCCTGGTCGGCACGCCGTGGGAGTACGCGGCGGGCGAGGCGGCGGCGCTCGGGCGACCCGCGCTGACGGCGACGATCGCCGAGCGGCTCACGGCGACGGTCGCGGCGCTGGATGCCGACATCGCGGTCGAGCGGTTCGAGGGGTACGACACGCTCATCGCGGGCAAGTCGAGCATCAACGTCCGGATGGATCGGGTGCGGCACCGGCTGGGGCTCATCGACGAGTACGACGAGCGCAACGGCTAGGGGCGGGGGTGCGCCGTCGCGCGCGCCGCGCCATCTTACGGGCATCCCATGGCGAATCCCTATCTCTTCTGGAAGGCGCTCCACGTCGTCGGGGCCGTGCTGATGGTCGGCAACGTCACGGTCACCGGGGTGTGGACCATCCTGCTCTGGCGGCATCGCTACGAGGTGCCGCTGCGTCGCATCGCGCACGGCATCCTCTGGACCGACCTCTGGTTCACCTTCGGGGGCGGCGCGCTGATGACGATCGCGGGGATCCAGATGGTGCGGATCACGCCGGCGCTCCGCGCGACGTGGACCGAGCCGGGGTGGCTTCGGACCGGGATCCTGCTGCTGGCCGCGAGTTCGCTGGTGTGGCTGGTCTCGCTGCTGCCGGACCAGTTCCGGATGGAGCGCTGCCCGCCCGATGACGCGCCGCGCTTCCAGCGGCTCTATCTCCGCTGGAGCGTGATCGGCTGGCTCGCGACGGCGCTGCTGTTCGCCGGCGTCTGGGTGATGGTGACGAAGCCGGGATGAGCGACGCCCTCGCCCTTCGCCTGCGCCTCGCCCTCGGCGGTGCCGCCGAGCTCGGCGACGAGCTGCCCGCGATGGGCGGGATTCGGGTCTTCGCGGGGCGCGCCCGCGGCGAGGCGCCGGGCACGGTCTCGCGCACCATCATCCTCCATGCGCTGCCGCCCGATGGTCCGCCGCCGA
>DASTAN010000100.1:0-10118 GCA_035712665.1 Gemmatimonadales bacterium | reverse complement strand
CCGTGGCGGCGGCCTCGTTGAGGCGGAAGCGCTCGTAGTCCTGCGTCGCGGCGGAGATCGCCGCCTCGGCCCGCGCGAGGATCCAGCGGTCGGCCAGCGTGAGCTCGCTTGCCGGGATGTCGGCGAGGCGCGGCGTGTCCGGCCCGAGATGCCCGAGCAGGAAGCGCCCGATGTTCCAGAGCTTGTTGGCGAAGTTGCGCCCGGGGGCGAACGACGCCTCGAGGTCGGCCGGGTCGAGGATGACGTCGGTGCCGACCGCCATTCCGCTCACCAGCGTGTAGCGAAGCGCGTCGGCGCCGTAGCGGTCGATCACCTCGAGCGGGTCGATCCCGTTGCCGAGCGACTTCGACATCTTGCGATGCTGGGTGTCACGCACCGTGCCGTGCAGGTACACGGTGTGGAACGGGACGTCACCCATGAAGTGGAGCCCGGCCATGATCATCCGCGCGACCCAGAAGAAGAGGATCTCCGGGGCGGTGACGAGCGTGCTGCCGGGATAGAACGCCTTCAGGTCGGCGGTCTGGTCGGGCCAGCCGAGCGACGAGAACGGCACCAGCCACGACGAGAACCAGGTGTCGAGGACGTCCTCGTCCTGCCGCACCGCGCCGCCGCAGCCGGGGCAGGCGGTGAGGTCGGTGCGTGACACGCTGGTGCGGCCGCATCCCTCGGTGTCGCAGTAGAAGACCGGGATGCGATGGCCCCACCAGAGCTGACGCGAGATGCACCAGTCGCGGATGCCGGTGAGCCACTGCTCGTACGAGTCGCCCTGCCGCTCGGGGAGGAAGCGCACCCGGCCCTCGCGGTACGCCGCGAGCGCGGGCTCCGCGAGCGGCTGCATCCGCACGAACCACTGGTCCGAGAGGCGCGGCTCGACGACGGTGTCGCAGCGGTAGCAGTGTCCCACCGCGTGGCGATGCGGCTCGACCTTCTCGAGGAGGCCGAGCGCCTCGAACTCCGCCACGACGCGCTTCCGTGCCTCGAACCGGTCGAGCCCGCGGAAGCGCTCGGGGACGGTGTCGTTCATCCGCGCGTCGTCGGTCATCACGTCGAGCTGCGCGAGGCCGTGGCGCTTGCCGATCTCGAAGTCGGTCGGATCGTGCGCCGGCGTCACCTTCACGGCGCCCGAGCCGAAGTCCTTCTCGACGGCGGCATCGCCGACGATCGGGATGCGGCGATCGGTGAGCGGCAGGGCCAGCTCCGTGCCGATCAGCGCGGCATAGCGCGGGTCCTCGGGATGCACCGCCACCGCGGTGTCGCCGAGCATCGTCTCCGGCCGCGTGGTCGCGACGGTGATATGCCCACTGCCGTCGGCGAGCGGGTAGCGCAGGTGCCAGATGCGGCCGTCGGTCTCTTCCTTCTCCGCCTCCTCGTTCGAGAGGGCGGTGAGGCAGCGCGGGCACCAGTTGATGATGTACTTGCCCCGATAGATGAGCCCCTCCTCGTGGAGGCGCACGAAGACCTCGCGCACCGCACGGGAGAGGTCGTCATCGAGGGTGAAGTAGGTCCGCTCCCAGTCGCACGAGGCGCCGAGGGCCTCGAGCTGCGAGAGGATCACCCCGCCGGTCTCGCGCACGAATGTCCAGACGCGCTCGACGAACGGGTCGCGGCCCACGTCGAATCGGGTCTGCCCTTCCTTCGCGAGCTGCTTCTCGACCACGTTCTGCGTGGCGATGCCGGCGTGGTCGGTGCCCGGGACCCAGAGCGCCTTCTTGCCGCGCATCCGCTCGAAGCGGATGACGACATCCTGGATCGTGTTGTTGAGGCCGTGGCCCGCGTGGAGCACCGCCGTCACGTTCGGCGGCGGCATCTGGATCACGTAGGGCGCGCCGGGGTGGTCGGCGGGGACGTGGAACGCCCCCGAGGCCTTCCACCACTGGTAGAGCGGGCGTTCGATGGCGGACGGGTCGTACTGGGGCGCGAGCGGCTCGGTCATGCGATGCGTTCGTCGGCGGAATCGTCGGCGAGGGCGAGCGGGGCGAAGTCATCCTCGCCGCGCACCAGGAGGGCGTCGACCACGTCGAGCCCCGGGATCGCCTCGCGCACCACGCGGAGCGCGCGGCTCCGGAGCTGGCGCGACGGGGCCCAGCCGTGCAGCTCGAGGCCACGGCCGCGCACCGCCAGGACGGTCAGCCCGAGCTCGGCGAGCAGCGGGTCGCCCGCGAGCGCAGCCTCCGCGGCGCGCACCCGGTCGGCGGGGGTGGCATCGGTCGGCAGCGGGCGCGGCGTGCGGGTGGCACGACGGGCGCGCGGCCCGAAGAACTCGCCCAGGACGAAGCCGGCGAGGGCACCGAGGGCGAGCCCCACGGCGACGGCCCCGGCGGCGGCAGCGGGCGAGGCGCCCTCACGATGACGTACAGCGAAGCGTGGCATCGTGGTAAACTACAAGGCTCGTCCGGCGCGGCCCATCCCCGCGCCGGTTCCCGTGACCTGCGATGCAAGGCGATTCCAGCAATGACGACGACGGCCGATGCCCCGATCCGCGTGACCCTGCCCGACGGCTCCGTGCGCGAGCTCGCCGCGGGGACCACCGGCGCCGGGCTGGCGGCCGCCATCGGCGCCGGCCTCGCCCGGGCCGCGCTGGCTGTCCGGGTCAACGGCGAGATCCGCGACCTCGAGCGCCCGCTCGCCGATGGCGACACCGTGGCGATCCTGACGGACCGTGACCCCGATGCGCTCGGCGTCCTCCGCCACTCGGCCGCCCACATCCTCGCCACGGCGGTGCGCCAGCTCTTCCCGGGCGCCGGGATCGGCTTCGGCCCCGCGATCGACGAGGGCTTCTACTACGACTTCGACGTGCCGCGCCCGTTCACGCCCGAGGACCTCGAGGCGATCGAGGCGAAGATGGCCGAGGTCGTCGCGGCGGACTATCCGTTCGTCCGCGAGGTCGTCTCCCGCGAGGAGGCCAACGCCCGCTTTGCCGATGACCCGCTCAAGCTCGAGCGGATCAGCGAACTGGGCGCGGACGAGACGATCACGATCTACACCGACGGCCCGTTCGTCGACCTCTGCCGCGGGCCGCACATCCCGAGCACCGGCCGCCTCAAGCACTTCAAGCTCCTGACGGGGGCCGGGGCCTACTGGCGCGGCGACTCCAACCGCCAGATGCTGCAGCGCATCTACGGCACCGCCTTCCACAAGAAGGACGACCTCGCGCAGCATCTCTATCGCCTCGACGAGGCGAAGAAGCGCGATCACCGGAAGCTCGGCCGCGACCTCGACCTCTTCATGTTCCATCCGTTCGCGCCGGGTGCCGCGTTCTGGACCGAGAAGGGGACGGCGATCTACAACGAGCTCAACCGGGTGATGCGCGAGCTGCAGCGCGACGGCTATCGCGAGATCCGCACCCCGCTGATGTTCAACAAGGGGCTCTGGGAGATCTCGGGCCACTGGGGCAAGTACCGCGAGAACATGTTCCTCGTCCTCGACAGCGAGACGGGCGAGCACGACTTCTCGCTGAAGCCGATGAACTGCCCCTCGCACCACCTGCTCTACGCGTCGAAGAAGCACTCGTACCGCGAGCTGCCGATCCGCTACGTGACCTACGACCCGCTCCACCGGAACGAGGTGTCGGGTGCGCTGTCCGGGCTCACGCGGGTGCGGCAGTTCTCGCAGGACGACTGCCACATCTACCTTCGCGAGGACCAGATCGCCGACGAGGTGAAGCGCCTCGTCGACTTCATCCTCGGCTACTACGGGATCTTCGGCCTCGAGGCGCGCCTCAAGTTCGCGACCCGGCCCGAGCAGCGGATCGGCGACGACGCGATGTGGGACCGCGCCGAGGGCGCGCTGCGGGCGGCACTCGAGGCGACCGGCCTCGCCTACGAGCTCAAGCCGGGCGATGGCGCCTTCTACGGCCCGAAGATCGACTTCGATGTCACCGATGCGCTGGGACGCGCCTGGCAGCTCGGCACGATCCAGCTCGACTACGCCGCGCCGGAGCGCTTCGACCTCGCCTACACCGGTGACGACAACGCCACGCACCGCCCGGTCGTCATCCACCGCGCGGTGAACGGGTCGTTCGAGCGCTTCATCGCGATCCTGATCGAGCACTTCGCCGGGGCATTCCCGCTCTGGCTCTCGCCGGAGCAGGTCCGCGTCCTCCCGATCGCCGACGGCCAGCGCGACGCGGCCGCGGCGGTGGTGGCGCAGCTGCGCGATGCCGGGATCCGGGCCGCGCTCGACGATCGCGGCGAGACGCTCAACTATCGGATCCGCGAGGGCGAGCTGGCGAAGGTGCCGTTCCTCGCCGTCGTGGGCCAGCGCGAAGCCGAAGGCGGGACCGTGGCGGTGCGCGCGCGCGGCGAGGGAAGCAAGCAGGAGATCCTCGCGGTGGACGCCTTCGCCGCGCGGCTGGTCGAGGCGATCACGACCCGGGCGCTGTAGGCGCGCGTCCGGGCGGCGGCCCACGCGGTTATCTTTGGCGCCGTATTCAACCGGAGCCTGACCCGTGTCCGACGCGACCACACCCGTCATCCTCGCGGCCTGCCGCACGCCGATCGGCAAGTACCAGGGCGCCCTGAGCGCGCTGCCCGCCACGAAGCTCGGCGCCCTCGCCATCGCCGACGTGGTGCGCCGGGCCGGGATCGACGGCGGCGCGGTCGACGAGGTCATCATGGGCCACGTGGTGCAGGGCGGGGCGGGGCAGGCCCCCGCCCGCCAGGCGATGATCCACGCCGGGCTCCCCGACACCATTCCCGCGCTCACCATCAACAAGGTCTGCGGCTCCGGCCTCAAGGCGGTGATGCTCGCCGCCCAGGCGATCAAGGCGGGCGATGCCCAGTGCATCGTGGCCGGCGGGATGGAGTCGATGTCCGGCGCGCCGCACTACCTCTACGGCTACCGCAACGGGATCAAGGCGGGCAACCAGACGATCGTGGACGGAATGATCCACGACGGCCTCTGGGACTCGTTCGGCAACAACCATATGGGGGCCTACGCCGAGTACACGGCCGAGAAGGCCGGCATCTCGCGCGAGCAGCAGGACGCCTTCGCGGCGGCCTCGCATGCCAAGGCGGTCGCGGCGCAGGCGGCGGGGAAGTTCACGGCCGAGATCGTCCCGGTCGAGATCGCCGGCCGCAAGGGCTCGGTCCTCGTGAGCGCCGACGAGTCGCCGCGCGCCGACAGCACCATCGAGGTGCTGAGCACCCTGAAGCCCGCGTTCCAGAAGGACGGCACCGTCACCGCCGGCAACGCACCGGGGCTGAATGACGGCGCCGCCGGCGTCGTCGTCGCCTCGCTGGCGTTCGCCAAGGCGCACGGCCTGACGCCGCTCGCCACCATCACCGCCTACGCCACCGGTGGCGGCGCGCCGAAGGATCTCTTCTTCGCGCCGATCGTCGCGGTGCAGCACCTCATGGCGAAGGCCGGCACCAGCATCAACGACTACGACCTGATCGAGGCCAACGAGGCGTTCGCGGTGCAGGCGATCGCCGATGGTCAGGGGCTCGGCTGGGACTGGGACCGCGTCAACGTGCACGGCGGCGCGATCGCCCTCGGCCACCCGATCGGCGCCTCGGGCGCCCGCGTCCTCGCCACGCTGATCCACGCGATGCACGACCGCGGTGCCACGACCGGCCTCGCCACGCTCTGCCTCGGCGGCGGGAACGCGGTGGCGCTCTCCGTGAGTCGGGAGGCTTGAGCCATGAGCCATGAGCCTTGAGGTCGCATCCCTCGAGGCCCAAGGCCCAAGGCCCAAGGCATCAACCCAGAACTTGAGATCACACGACATGATCCAGCGCATCGCTGTCATCGGCTCCGGCACCATGGGCAACGGGATCGCCCACGTCTTCGCGCAGCACGGCCACCCGGTGGCGCTGATCGACGTGAACCCGGCCGCGCTCGAGAAGGCGCGCGCCACCATCGCCGCGAACCTCGACCGCCAGGTGAAGAAGGGCGTGCTCGCGGCCGAGGCGCCGGTCGAGATCCTCGGGCGGATCACCACCGGCAGCGACCTCGCGCTCGCTGCCGACGCGGCGCTCGTGGTCGAGGCGGCGAGCGAGAACCCGGCGATCAAGTTCGACGTCTTCGCGAAGCTCGACGCCGTCTGCGGCCCCGACACCATCCTCGCGAGCAACACCTCGTCGATCTCGATCACCGAGATCGCCGCGAAGACGAAGCGGGCGTCGCAGGTCATCGGGATGCACTTCATGAACCCGGTGCCGGTGATGCAGCTCGTCGAGGTGATCCGCGGGCAGGACACTTCGGATGCGACCACCGCCACCGTTGTCGCGCTCTCGAAGGCGCTCGGCAAGGTGCCGGTCGAGGTCAACGACTACCCGGGCTTCGTCAGCAACCGGGTGCTGATGCCGATGATCAACGAGGCGATCTTCTGCGTGATGGAGGGCGTCGCCGCGCCCGAGGCGATCGACACGGTGATGAAGCTGGGGATGGCGCACCCGATGGGGCCGCTCACCCTCGCCGATTTCATCGGCCTCGATGTCTGCCTCGCCATCCTCGACGTGCTCCACAAGGGGCTCGGCGACGACAAGTACCGCGCCTGCCCGCTCCTCAAGCGGATGGTCGCGGCGGGACACCTGGGGCGGAAGAGCGGCAAGGGCTTCTACGACTACAGCAAGGCGTGAGCATGGATACCTTCAAGGAAATGCAGACCTGGGGCCACGAGCAGCTCGTCTTCTCGCACGAGCCCTCCTGCGGCTACTTCGGGATCATCGCGATCCACGACACCACCCTCGGGCCGGCGCTCGGCGGCACCCGCGTCTGGCAGTACGAGAGCACCGAGGCCGCGATCAAGGACGTCCTCCGCCTCGCGCGCGGGATGACCTACAAGAGCGCGGTCGCCGGCCTCAACCTCGGCGGCGGCAAGGCGGTCATCGTCGCCGACCCGAAGCGCGCCGATCGCGAGTCGCTCTTCCGCGCCCACGGCCGCTTCGTCGAGACCCTCGGCGGCCGCTACATCACCGCCGAGGACGTCGGCACCTCGCCGACCGACATGGAGTTCATCAAGCGCGAGACGAAGCACGTCGCCGGGCTGCTGAACCTCTCGGGCGACCCGTCGCCGGTCACCGGCTACGGCGTCTACGTCGGGATGAAGGCCGCGGCCAAGGCGAAGTGGGGCAAGGATTCGCTCGCCGGGAAGACGATCGCGGTGCAGGGCTGCGGCAAGGTCGCCTACTACCTGATGACGCACCTCAAGCAGGAGGGCGCCAAGCTCATCGTCACCGACATTGACGCCGAGAAGGTGCAGCGCGTCGTGGACGAGCTCGGCGCCACCGCGGTCGCGCCCGATGCGATCTTCGACGCGAAGGCCGACATCTTCGCCCCGTGCGCGCTCGGCGGCATCATCAACGACGACACGATCGGCCGGCTCAAGGTCGAGGTCATCGCCGGCGGCGCCAACAACCAGCTCGCCGAGGTGCGCCACGGCCGCCTCCTCGAGGAGAAGGGCCTCCTCTACGCGCCGGACTACGTGATCAACGGCGGCGGCGTGATCAACGTCTACGGCGAGCTGCAGGGCTGGACGATGGATCGCGCGAAGCGGAAGGCGCAGGAGATCTACGACACGCTGCTCCGCGTCTTCAACATCGCGTCGCGCGACGGGATCCCGTCGTTCGAGGCGGCCGACCGCCTGGCCGAGGAGCGGATCAAGAGCGTCGCCGCCCTCAAGGACATGTGGGTGGCGGGCGACCGCTGATGGCCGAGCGCATCCCGATCGGGGCCGACCACGCCGGCTTCGCGCTGAAGCAGATCCTCGTCGAGGAGCTGCTTCAGCGCGGCTTCGAGGTCGAGGACGTCGGCACCAACTCCGACGAGTCCACCGACTACGCCGACTACGCGCACCCGGTGGCGCGCGAGGTCGAGACCGGTGTGGCCCAGCGCGGCGTGCTGATGTGCGGCACCGGCCTCGGGATGAGCTACGCCGCCAACCGCCACCCCGGTGTCCGCGCCGCGGTGGCCTGGACCCCGGAGATCGCCAAGCTTGCCCGTGAGCACAACGACGCCAACGTCCTCGTGCTTCCGGCCCGCTTCGTGGACCCTGACACGGCCCGCGCCATTCTCGGCGCGTGGCTCGACACGCCGTTCGAGGGCGGGCGCCACGCCCGCCGCATCGCCAAGATCGAGGACGCCTCGTGAGCCAGACCCTGCAGCACGACGCATCGCTTGCCGCCGCCGACCCGGTCATCGCCGGGCTGATCGGCCAGGAGCTCCGCCGCCAGCGCGAGGGGCTCGAGCTGATCGCCAGCGAGAACTTCACCTCGCGGGCGGTGATGGAGGCGATGGGGACCTGCCTCACCAACAAGTACGCCGAGGGGTACCCGGGGAAGCGGTACTACGGCGGGTGCGAGGTCGTGGACCAGGTCGAGCAGCTCGCGATCGACCGGCTGAAGCAGCTGTACGGCGCCGATCACGCCAACGTGCAGCCCCACTCGGGCGCGCAGGCGAACTTTGCGGCCTTCATGGCGCTCATCAAGCCGGGCGAGACGCTGATGGGGCTCTCGCTGCCGCACGGCGGCCACCTGACCCACGGCGCTTCGGTGAACCACACCGGGCAGGTGTGGCGCGCGGTGCAGTACGGCGTCCGTCCCGACACCGGCCGCATCGACTACGACCAGGTCCGTGAGCTGGCCCGGAAGGAGCGCCCGCAGCTGATCATCGCCGGCGGCTCGGCCTACGCGCGCATCATCGACTTCGCCGCCTTCCGGAGCATCGCCGACGAGATCGGCGCGCTCTTCCTCGTGGACATGGCGCACTTCTCGGGGCTCGTCGCCGGCGGGGCGCACCCGAACCCGCTGCCGCACGCGCACGTCGTCACCAGCACGACGCACAAGACGCTCCGCGGTCCGCGCGGCGGGATCATCCTCTGCCACGAGCCCCACGCCAAGGCGATCGACAAGTCGGTCTTCCCGGGCGGGCAGGGCGGGCCGCTCGAGCACGTCATCGCGGCGAAGGCAGTCGCGTTCGGCGAGGCGCTGACCGACGACTTCAAGCGCTACGCGCACAAGACGGTCGAAAACGCCGCCGTCCTGGCGGAGGCGATGATCGAGCGCGGCTACGCGATCGTCTCGGGCGGCACCGACACGCACCTGATGCTGGTGGACCTCCGCCCGAAGTCGCTGACCGGCAAGGAGGCCGAGAAGGTGCTCGGGCTCGCCGGGATCACGGTCAACAAGAACACGATCCCCGACGATCCGCAGTCGCCGTTCGTGACCAGCGGGATCCGCCTCGGCACCCCGGCACTCACCACGCGCGGGATGGGGCGCGCCGAGATGGTGCAGGTCGCACGGCTCATCGACGAGGCGCTGACCTCGAAGGACGACGTGGATGCGCTGGCGCGGGTGAAGCGCGACGTCGAGGAGCTGGCCGGCAAGTTCCCGCTCTACGCGACGACCGCCTGAGCACGCGGCCGATGACCGAGCTGCAGTTCGCCGAGGGGGTGCTGGCCCGCCTGCGTGCCGCCGGCGAGCGGCGCTATGACGAGCGCGCCTACCTCTTCGTGCTGGCCGGCATCGAGTTCCTGCAGGCGAAGCTCGACGTCCGGCGCCACGTCACCGGGCAGGAGCTCGCCTGGGCGTGCCGTGACCTCGCGCTCGAGCGATTCGGGCTGCTGGCGCGGAGCGTCCTCGAGCACTGGGGCGTCCGCACCACCCTCGACTGGGGCCACATCGTGTATGCGCTGGTGCAGGTCGGGCTGCTGAGCACGCAGCCCGGCGACCGCGTCGAGGACTTCGCCGAGGTGTACGACTTCCGACGCGCATTCGACGACGGGTATGCGTGGGGAACGGTCGCGGGAGAGGAGTAGCGCGCGCTGGGATTGTGGATCTGGCGTGGGAGTTTTTTTTCCACACTCGGGATGCGCCCTGCTCCCGTTCCTCTTCCCCTGAGGGTCATTCATGCACACGTCCGCGTTCGTCCTGCCCCTGTCTGCGGTGTTACTCCTTTCGGCCTGCACCGACAGCGTGGCGCCCTCCCCGCTGCCGCCCGTGGTCAGCGCGCGCCTCGTCACCTCGGAGTCGCTTGAAGTGACCGTCACCGTGCCCCGCGGCGCGGTGGCGTGGAGCGTGAGCACCTGCCCGATCATCGGCGAGGAGCGTCGCGGCGCCGGGTGGACGCCCTCCGATCGGATCGGCACCCAGAATGTCGCGTGCCCGTTCCCGCTGCTC
>DASTAN010000099.1:0-5590 GCA_035712665.1 Gemmatimonadales bacterium | reverse complement strand
GCCGACCATCAGCCCGACGCTCGAGAGGACCAGCATCACGAGGAAGAAGCCGGCGGTCATCGAGTTGAACGACTCGAGGAAGCGGTCGGCCGAGACGAGGTCGAAGTTGTTCTCCTCCGTCGGCTTCAGGCCCCGGTCGATGCGCAATGCAGCCGTGACCTGGTCCATCGCATCGGCCGCGGTCACGGTTTCCAGCGGGGAGACGTTGATGCGCAGCCAGCCGCGCTCGCCATTGCCCGCCTTCGCCAGCGTGCCGTGGGGGATGATGACCTTGGGCTCGTCGCTGTCGCTGAACATGTCGGCCGGGTCCTGGTAGAGCCCGACCACCGTGAACGGCAGCCCGAAGATCTTGATCACCTTGCCGACGGGGTCGGTGTTGGGGAGCAGGTTCTCGGCGGCGTGGATGTTGAGCACGACGACGTACGCGCCCGCGGCCGCCTCGACCGGGGTGAAGTTGCGGCCGTCGGCGAGGGTGCCGCCCTCGACGCGCATCCAGGTCGGGTCCATCCCCATGATGTTGACGGTGCCGAGGTCCTTGTCGCGGTACGTGATCCGCGACTGGTCGAACTCGATGACGTTCACTTCGCCGATCCCGGGAAGCTTGCGGATCAGTTCCGCGTCGTCACGGGTCATCCGCGGGCGACGGCGCCACGGCGACATCTCGTCCGAGCCGTCGGAGACCTGGATGCCGTCCCGGAAGTAGCGCATCACCATGAAGTTGTTCGGGCCGGCGCGCTTCACCACCTCGCTGACCGTCGACTGGATGCCGGTGATCATCGAGGCCATCGCGATGACGACCATCACGCCGATCGCGATGCCGAGGATGGTGAGGGCGGCCCGGCTCTTGTTGGCGCGCACCGCGTCGAGGGCGAGGGTCACGCCCTCGCCGGCACGGGCGAGCAGGTTGCCGCGTCCGTAGTCGGCGCTCATTCCTGCCTCAGGGCTGCGATGGGGTCGAGCTTGGCGGCCTGCCGCGCCGGGAGGATCCCGGCGGCCATCCCGACGAGGATGCCGAGGCCGACGCCGACGCCGATCGACCAGGGCGCCACGGCGGCGGGGAGCGGCGTGAAGGCGCGCACCGTGAAGGCGAGGCCGATCCCGGCGGCGATGCCGAAGATGGCGCCGGTGACCGAGAGGGTCGCCGACTCGACGATGAACTGCGCGAGGATGTCGCGCTGCTTCGCGCCGAGCGCCTTCCGGATCCCGATCTCGCGGGTCCGCTCGGCGACGGCCATCAGCATGATGTTCATGATGACGATGCCGCCGACCACGAGCGAGATCGCCACCAGCCCCGGCAGCGCCATGAAGAGCACCTTCGAGATCTTGTTCCACTCCGAGAGGGCGCCTTCCGCCGTCTCGACGTGGAAGTTGTCGATCGCGCTCGGGCGGAGGCCCCGCCGCGCGCGCATCAGGATGGTGACTTCCTCCTGCGCGGCCCGCAGCGTCGGGACGTCCGTCGTCTGCACGTGCAGCGCGTCGATGACGTGCGGCCGGTTGACGAGGCGCCGGGCCGACGAGGTGATCGGCGTCACCGCGAACTTGTCCATCGAGATGCCGAACAGCGTCCCCTGCTTCTCGACCACGCCGATGACGCGATGCGGCAGGCCGCCGACCAGCACCGTCTTGCCGAGCGGGTCACGCCCCTCGAAGAGCCGCTCGGCGAGCTCGCTGCCGAGCACCACGACCTCGGCGCCGACGTTCACCTCGGGCTGCGAGAAGGCGCGGCCCTCGGCGATGTTCCAGCGCTTGATCGCGAAGAAGTCGGCGTCGACGGTGTGGACGTTGATGTCCTTCGCGGTCTTGCCGTTGAAGGTCACCGCGAGCCGGTCGAACCCCTCGCGGGCGAAGCGGGCGGGGGTGCGGATCCGCTCCACGAGATACTCGGCGTCCTCGGTCGTGACGCGCGGGTTGCGCTGCCACTGCCGCCACATCTCCTCGGTCACGTTGCCCATCGTGATGTTGGGCCGCGAGCGCACCTGGAAGGTGTTGATGCCGATGAACGCGCCGGCGAACTTGTCGGTCATGTAGACGTTCATGCCCTGGACGATCGAGACCACGGCGATGAGGAACGTCACGCCGATCAGCACGCCGATCAGCGAGAAGAAGCTCTTCAGCTTCTGCGCGCGGATCGAGTCCAGGGCCAGCCGGACCGCCTCGAAGAGTGGCATCCTAGGCCGCCGCGCCCTTGGGGTGCTCGTTGCGGCGGTCGGTGTCGATCCGCCCGTCGCGCAGCACCACGACCCGGCGCGCGTGCTCGGCGATGTCCGGCTCGTGGGTCACCAGCACGACCGTCTGCCCCTGCGCGTGCAGCTGCCCGAAGACGCGCATGATCTCCTCGGAGGTGGTCGAGTCGAGATTGCCGGTCGGCTCGTCGGCCAGCAGGATCGACGGCTCGTTCACCAGCGCGCGCGCGATCGCCACGCGCTGCCGCTGGCCGCCCGAGAGCTCGTTCGGCTTGTGGTGCATCCGCTGCCCGAGGCCGACCCGCTCGAGCGCCGCCTCGGCGCGGCGCTTCCGCTCGCGCGTCGTGACGCCGGCGTACACCAGCGGCAGCTCGACGTTGGCCAGCGCCGTCGCGCGCGGCAGCAGGTTGAAGGTCTGGAAGACGAAGCCGATCTCGCGGTTCCGGATCCGGGCGAGCTCGTCGTCGACCATCGTCGAGACCTCGTGCCCGTTCAGCCAGTACGACCCGCCGCTCGGCGTGTCGAGGCAGCCGAGGACGTTCATCATCGTCGACTTGCCGGAGCCCGAGGGCCCCATGATCGCGACGTACTCGTTGCGCTGGATCTCGAGGTCCACCCCGCGGAGGGCGAGCACGCGCTCGCTCCCCATCTGGTACTCGCGGGTGATCCCCTGCAGGCGGATGATCGCGGACATCAGCTCCCCGCCTTCGCCGGCGCGCCCTGGGTGGCCGCCTTCACCTTGGTCGAATCGGCGAGGTCGCGGATCGCCTGGTAGGTGCCGGCCACGATCGTCTCGCCCTCCTTGAGGCCGTCGAGGACCTCGAAGTGCTCGTCGCCCGCGATCCCGACCTTCACCGGGCGGAAGCGCGCGAGCCCGTTCTCGATGATGAAGACGCCCTCGATGTCCTTCGGCTTGGCCCGGGTGCTGTCGCCGAGGGTCGCCGCCGGGGCGGTGTCCGACGCCGTCGTCTTCACCACGGTGTCCGGACGCGCGGTGAGGGCGATGATCGGGATGCTCAGCACGTTCTTCTTGACGTCGGTGATGATCCGCGCCGTCATCGAGAGGTCGGGGCGGACATCGGCCGGCGGGTTCACCAGCGTGACCTCGACCTCGAAGTCCACCGCGCGGTCGGTGCTCTGCCCGCTGGCGGCGAGGGCGGCGGCCGAGTTGGCGATCTTGGTGACGCGGCCGACGAAGGTCGTGTCGGGGAAGGCGTCGATGCTGACCGCCACCGAGTCCTCGAGGGCGAGGCGCACGACGTCGGTCTCGTCGACCTTCACCTTCGCCTGGATCACCGAGAGGTCCGCGATGCGCATCAGCAGGCCGACGTCACGGCTGAAGGTGCCCGGGACCGCGACCTCGCCCTCCTCGACGGCGAGGCGCACCACGCGGCCCGAGATCGGGGCGTAGATCTTCGTCCGCGCGAGGTTGTCCTGCGCCTCCCGCAGCGAGGCGCGCGACTGCAGCACCTGCGCCTCGTTGCTCCGGAGCACCGCCTCGGCGACATCGAACGCCTGCTGCGCCTGCTCCACCGCCTCGTCGGCGATGAGGTTCGGGTTGCTCTTCTTGAGCGCGAGCGTGCGGTCGAGGGCGCGCTTCGCCTGGTCGCGGTTCGCCCGCGCCTGCAGCTGCGACGCCTCGGCCGAGGCGAGGAGCGCCGAGCTCCGCTCGACGGCACCGCGGAACTGCACCTGGTCCAGCTCCACGAGCAGCTGACCCTTCGTGACCATGTCGCCTTCCTTGACCGTGATGGTCAGGATGCGCGCGGTGACTTCCGACTGGATGTCGACCTGGCTCTTCGCCTCGATCTGGCCGCTGGCCGTGACGGCCGCGACGAGATCCCGACGGGCGACCTGCTCCTGGCGGACTTCGACCTCGCCCTTCGAGGCGCGGCCCTTCATCACGGCGGCACCGCCGCCGACGACGACGAGCAGGAGGATTCCGAGTCCGATCTTGGCTCCACGAGACATCTGCAGGTTCCTCTTTCGCTCAGCGAAGGGGGCGGCCGACCGACGCTTCGAGCGCGACGACGGCAAGGTGATAGTCATACACGGCGGACACGTAGTCCACCTCGGCACGGGTCACGGCATTCTGCGCGTCGGCGACTTCGAGGGCGGTCCCGCTCCCGAGGCGGTAGCGGTCCTGCGCGAGCTGCAGCTGCTCGCGCGCGGCGGTGCGATTCACGTCCTGGATGCGCGCGGCCTCGAAGGCGGTGCGCACCCCGGCGAGCCGGCCCTGGATGGCGCCGTCCAGCTCCAGCTTGCGGGCACGGAGCGACTCGCGCGCGTCGTCCTCCTGCGCGCGGGCCTGCGAGATCCGCGTCGACCGCTGGAACCCGTCCCAGATCGGCAGCGAGATGCCGAGCGAGATCGACCATGGCTGGCGCGAGAAGTTGAACGGGAAGACGCTGTTGCGGTCGAGGATCGCCTGCCGGATCTGCGGGTCGAGCGCGGCCCCGGTGGCATCGAGCCCCGCGAAGCTGTTGCAGTCGGCGATGATCCCGCCGTTCGGCGCCGGGTGCGGCGAGGTGAGCCGCTCGAGGATGCCGTTCTGGAAGCGGCAGTTGTTGGCGCTGCCGACCGCGCTCCCGAGGGCGTTGTTGATCAGCACGCTCTCGTCCGTGAACTGCTGCGTGAAGCCGCGCAGGCCGGTGCTGATCTGGAACGACGGGAGGTACGCCGACTTGGCCGAGCGCACGCCGATCGTCGCCGCCTCGCGCCGCGCTTCGAGCGCCTTGAGCGAGGGGTTCGCCTCGAGCGCCAGGCGCTTCAGGTCGCCCAGCTCCCACGACGGGGCCGAGAGCGGGAACGCCTCGGTCAGCACCAGCGAGTCGACGATCGCGCCGGCCGGCACGCCGATCCGGCGGAGCAGCTCGATCTTCGCCTCCACGGCGGCCTGTCGCGCGCGCAGCAGCTGCACGTCGCCCTGCGCCTTGGTGACCTCGGCCTGGCGGACGTCGATCAGGTTGGCGCGACCGACCTCGAAGCGCGCCTTGGCGATGTCGAGGAACTCCTGGTTCCGCTTCACCTGCTGCTCGGCGACCTCGACCGATGCCACCGCCCGGAGCGCGGTGAGATATTGCGTCGTCACGTCGGCATCGAGGGAGACCTTCGCCGCGGCGATATTCTCCTCGGTGGCGCGGAGCTCGGCCTTCGACTGCTTCGGGGCCATCAGCGTCGCGGCGGAGATGCTCCACTCGGCGCCGATCGAGTAGCTCGACGAGAGCGCCGGCGAGCTCTGGTTGAAGAAGGAGCCGCCGAAGGTGCTGCGGCCCGCGCCGGTGTAGCCCACGCCCCCGCTGGTCGAGAGGGTGGGGAACAGCCCCGCCCGTGCCGCCCGGAGCGAGACTTCCGCCGGGTCAGCATCATTCAGCGACTGGCGGTAGGTCGGCGACGCAGTGCGCGCG
>DASTAN010000098.1:0-53438 GCA_035712665.1 Gemmatimonadales bacterium | reverse complement strand
GACGTCCTCGACGGTCTTCAGTTCCTGCACGCCCAGCCGGGTCACTTCGGCACGCATCGGGGCGATCATCATTTCGGGGTACGGCATTGGTATCGGGCTCCTTGTTGAGAGGTGAGTCGTCAGTCGTGGGTCGTGAGAAGGAACATGCCCCTCTGACGACTCACGACTCGTGACTCACGGCTTCCTTCAGAACGTGCCACGCCATCGTGGCGCACTTCACGCGCATCGGATACGTCTTCAATCCTTCAAATGCGACCAGCTTGCCGAGGCGGTCGCGGTCGGCCTCGCCACCGGTGAGCAACGCGTGGAAGGCATCGAAGAGTTCCCGCACTTCCTCGACCGTCTTCCCCTGGATCGCGCCGGTCATCATCGAGGCCGAGGCCTTGCTCACCGCGCAGCCGCGGCCCTGGAAGCCGACCTCGGCCACGCGGCCGTCGGCGTCGAGCCGCAGCTGCAGCGACACCTCGTCGCCGCAGAGCGGATTCCGCCCCCGCCCCTCGTGCGTCGGCGCCTCGAGGGTGCGGAAGTTTCGCGGCGAGCGATCGTGCTCGATGATGAGCGTCTGGTAGAGCTGGTCCATGCTCGCCATCAGCCGAAGAGCTCCTGCACCCGGCGGAGGCCGCGCACCAGCGCCGCGACATCCGAGGCGTCGTTGTAGGGTGCGAACGAAGCGCGGGCCGACGCACCGACATCGAGGCGGCGATGCAGCGGCTGGGTGCAGTGGTGCCCGGCGCGGATGCAGACCCCCTCGCCGTCGAGGATCGACGCGATGTCGTGCGGGTGCGCCCCGTCCATCGTGAACGTCAGCACCGCCACTCGCTCGCGCGGCTCGGCCAGCAGCCGGAGCCCGGGAATCTCGCGTACCGCGGCGAGGGCGTCGGCGAAGAGCGCCTCCTCGTGCGCGGCCCACGCGTCGCGGTCGTGCGCCATCACCCAGCGGATCGCGGCGTCGAGGCCGATCACCCCGCTGATGTTCGGCGTCCCCGCCTCGAAGCGGTGCGGCACCGGGGCGAAGGTGGTGCGATCGAAGCCGACGATGTCGATCATGTCGCCGCCGCCCTGGTACGGCCGCATCGCCTCGAGGTGCGCACGCCGGGCCCAGAGGACGCCGACGCCGGTCGGGCCGAAGAGCTTGTGGCCGCTGAAGCAGTAGAAGTCGCAGCCGAGCGCGGCGACATCGACCGGGAAATGCCCGACCGCCTGGGCGCCATCGACCAGCACCGGGACGCCGTGCGCCGTCGCCATCCGCACCAGCTCGGCGATCGGGTTGATCGTCCCGAGCGCGTTCGACACGTGCACCACCGCGAGCAGCGCCGGCCCGTCGGCCAGCAACCGTGCCGCCGCCTCGAGGTCGAGCTCGCCCCGGTCGGTCACCGGGATCGGCACGGTGCGCGCCCCGGCGAGCTGCCACGGGACGATGTTGGCGTGGTGCTCCATCTCGCTCACGAGCACGGTCGCCCCCGGCGCGAGGAACCCGTGCGCAACGAGGTTGATGCTCTCGGTCGTGCCGCGGGTGAAGACGACCTCGTGCGGGTCGCCGGTGCCGAGGAACCGGGCGACGGTCTCGCGGGTGCCGTCATACGCGAGCGAGGCGCGCTCGGAGAACTCGTACACGCCGCGGTGGATGTTCGCGTTCCACGACGACGAGAAGCCGTGCACGGCATCGAGCACCGCGCGCGGCTTCTGGGTCGTGGAGGCGTTGTCGAGCCAGTGCAGCGGCTGGCCGCGCGAGGTGGCCCCGAGGATCGGGAACTCCGCGCGCAGGCCAGCGACGTCCATCACGACGTCATCTCGTCGAGGCGGGTGCGCACCAGCTGCTCGAGCGCGGCGCGCGTCTCGGGGATGGTGACCTCGGCGATGACCTCGGCCGCGAAGGCCCAGGTCAGGATCTGCTGCGCGAGCTGGCCGCCGATGCCGCGCGAGCGCAGGTAGTAGCGCTGCTGCTCGTTGAGGCGGCCCACGGTGGCGCCGTGGGTGCACTTCACGTCGTCGGCGAAGATCTCGAGCTGCGGCTTGGTGTCCACCTGCGCCGTGTCCGACAGGAGCAGGTTGCGGTTGGTCTGCTTGGCGTCGGTCTTCTGGGCGATCGGCTGCACGAAGACCTTGCCGTTGAAGACGCCGCGTGCGCGCCCGCCGAAGATCCCCTTGTAGACCTCCCACGAGTTGCAGTGGGGCTGGTCGTGGAAGATCGCCGAGTGGGTGTCGGCCAGCTGCTCGCCATCGGCGAGCGAGAGGCCGTAGAGCAGCGTCTCGATGCCGGAGGCGTTGAGCTTCGCGTGCAGGTCGTGGCGCGAGAGCTTCGCCCCCACGCTCAAGCAGAACGAGCGGTAGTGCGAGGTCGCCTGCTGGTCGGCGTGCGTGAAGCCGATGTGCCAGGCCGGTGCGGCCTCGCGCTGGATGCGGACGTGCTCGACGCGCGCATTGGCGCCGAGGACGACTTCGGTCACCGGGATCGTGAGGTACGGCGCCGAGCCGAGGGCCACGAACGACTCGACCAGCGCGCCCTCGGCGTTGTCGCCGGCGACGAGCAGCACGCGGGTCGAGACCAGCGCGTTGTCGGCGCCGGTCGTCGTGACGTGCAGCACCTCGACCGGCGACTCGGCCTGCGTGCCCGCGGGGAGGTGCAGCACGACGCCGTCGGTGAAGGTCGCGAGCGAGAGCGCCGCGAACGGCGTCGCCTCCGCGGTCGCGGTGCGCCCGAGATGCCGCTCGACCAGCGGGTCGCCGGCCTCGATCGCCGCCCTGAGCGAGCGGACCGCGACGCCGTCGCGGAGCGTCGAGAGCGCGGGGGCGAAGGCGCCGTCGACCAGCACGAGGCGGCTCCAGCTGTCGGGGCCGGTCCAGTACGGGGCGAGCGTCGCGGCACTCGGGACGCCGGCCGCTGCCGGCGCGCTGAACGGCGTCGTGGCCAGCGCGTGCACCGGGGTGAAGCGCCAGTCCTCGACCTTCGAAGTCGGGACACCGACCTCGGCGAAGCGATCGAAGGCCGCGCGCCGCCGGGCCGAGAGCCACGACGGGCCGCCCGCGGCCTCGGCGCGACCGAACAGCTCCACGAACGGGAGCGTGGTGGTCGTCCCGCTCATGCCAGCGCCGCCGATTCCGCGACGCCCGTCAGCCACTCGTAGCCGCGCTTCTCGAGCTCGAGGGCGAGCTCCTTGCCGCCCGACTTGACGATCTTCCCGCCCGCGAGGACGTGCACGTAGTCGGGCACGATGTAGTCGAGGAGGCGCTGGTAGTGCGTCACCAGGATGGTCGCGCTGTCGGGGCGCTTCAGCTGGTTGACGCCGTCGGCCACGATGCGCAGCGCGTCGATGTCGAGCCCCGAGTCGGTCTCGTCGAGGATCGCGAGCTTCGGCTCGAGCACCGCCATCTGCAGGATCTCGTTCCGCTTCTTCTCGCCGCCGGAGAAGCCGAAGTTGACCGCGCGCTCCATGATCTCCGGGCCCCACTCGACGACCTTGAGCTTCTCCTCGAGGAGGTCGAGGAAGTCCATCGGGTCGAGCTCGTCGAGGCCGCGCGCCTTGCGGATCTCGTTGTACGCCTGGCGGAGGAAGTAGGCGTTGGTCACGCCCGGGATCTCCACCGGGTACTGGAAGGCGAGGAAGACGCCGGCCCACGCGCGCTCCTCGGCCTCCATGTCGAGCAGGTCGGCGCCGTCGAGGGTGACGCTGCCGCCGGTCACCTCGTAGGCCGGGTGGCCCGCGAGCACCTGCGCCAGGGTCGACTTGCCGGAGCCGTTCGGCCCCATGATGGCGTGCACCTCGCCGGCGTTGACGGTGAGGGAGATCCCCTTGAGGATCGCCGTGTCGTCGACGGAAGCGTGCAGATCCTGAATGTCCAGCAGTGCCATGATGTCCTCAGAATGAGATCGGAGATCGGGGATCGGAGATCCGAGATCGCGCCCTCCGATCTCCGGTCTCCGATCTCCCCTCTCGGTGTTAGCCGACGCTGCCTTCGAGGCTGATCCCCAGCAGCTTCTGCGCTTCGACGGCGAACTCCATCGGGAGCTCGCGGAAGACTTCCTTGCAGAAGCCGTTGACGATCACGCTGATGGCGTGCTCGGTGTTGAGCCCGCGCTGCTTGCAGTAGAAGATCTGGTCCTCGCCGATCTTCGACGTGCTCGCCTCGTGCTCGACGTCGGACGTGCTGTTCTGCACGTCGATGTACGGGAAGGTGTGCGCGCCGCAGGCGTTCCCGATCAGCATCGAGTCGCACTGCGTGTAGTTGCGCGCACCGTGCGCCTTCGGGAGGATCTTCACCTGCCCGCGGTAGGAGTTCTGCCCCTTCCCGGCGCTGATCCCCTTGCTCACGATCGTGCTCTTCGTGTTGCGGCCGATGTGGATCATCTTCGTGCCGGTGTCGGCCTGCTGCATCCCGTTCACCACCGCGACCGAGTAGAACTCGCCGATCGAGTCGTCGCCCTGCAGGATCACCGACGGGTACTTCCAGGTGATCGCCGAGCCGGTCTCGACCTGGGTCCACGAGATCTTCGCCCGTGCGCCGGCCTTGCCGCGCTTGGTGACGAAGTTGTAGATCCCGCCGACGCCGTGCTCGTCGCCGGCGTACCAGTTCTGCACCGTGCTGTACTTGATCGTCGCGTCATCGAGCGCCACCAGCTCGACCACGGCGGCGTGGAGCTGGTTCTCGTCACGCTTCGGCGCGGTGCACCCCTCGAGGTACGAGACGTACGCCCCTTCCTCGGCCACGATCAGCGTCCGCTCGAACTGCCCGGTGTTCGCGGCGTTGATGCGGAAGTAGGTCGACAGCTCCATCGGGCAGCGCACGCCCTTCGGGATGTACACGAACGACCCGTCGGAGAAGACAGCCGAGTTGAGCGCGGCGAAGTAGTTGTCCGACGCCGGCACGACCGAGCCGAGGTACTTCTGCACCAGCTCGGGATGCTCCTGCACCGCCTCGCCGAACGAGCAGAAGATGACGCCCTCCTTGCGGAGCGTCTCCTTGAACGTCGTGCCGACCGAGACCGAGTCGAAGATCGCGTCGACCGCGACGCCCGCCAGCAGCTTCTGCTCGCTGAGCGGGATGCCGAGCTTCTCGTAGGTCTCGAGCAGCTTCGGGTCGACCTCGTCGAGCGAGCCGAGCGGCTTCTGGGTCTTCGGCGCCGAGTAGTAGGCAATCGCCTGGTAGTCGATCGGCGGGTAGTGCACGTTCGGCCACGTCGGCTCGACCATCTCCTGCCAGCGACGGAACGCCTTCAGGCGCCAGTCGAGGAGCCACTCCGGCTCCTTCTTCGTGGCCGAGATGAAGCGCACCGTTTCCTCGGTCAGCCCGGGGGGAAGGGTGTCCATCTCGATGTCCGTGACCCAGCCGTGCTGGTACTCGCGATTGACGAGTGTCTCGAGTTCGGTGTCGTTGCTCATCCCTGCTCCTCGCCCTCGCGGGCGTTGCCCATCGCGATCCGATAACTGCACGTGCCGCAGCCACCCGCGATGCGGGACTGCCGCTCGACCGGGGCCCCGAAGACCTCGGCGAGGAACCGCTCCTCGGCCGCGCAGACCTCCGGGAACCGCTCGGCGATCAGCCGGTGCGGACAGTTGTGCTCGGTGAGCAGCCCACCCTCGGCCGCCTTCACCCACGTCGCCATATACCCCTCGGCGTCGAGCACCCGCGCGACCACCTCGCCGCGCCGCTCCGCCGGGACCCCCTGCGTCTCGACGGCGAGCCGCTCGGCCAGCGTCCGGTACTGCTGCTCGAGCAGGGCCACCGCCGCCTCGCGCCCGCCGGTGCTCACGACGTGGTCGAGGAGGTCGGCCACCGTCCGCTCATACCGATCGGGGAAGAGCGCGTGCCCCGACGCGGTGAGCCGATAGGTGTGCGCCGGCGCCCCCACCCCCTGCGGGGTGCGGTCGTAGGTCACGACCCCTTCGGCCTCGAGCTCCTTGAGGTGGTGCCGCACCGCATTGAGGGAGTACCCCAGCGCCTCGGCCAGTGCCCCGGCCGTCGCCCCACCCTCGCGCTTCAGGTGGAGGAGGATGACCCCGCGCGGGCCCCGATGCCCCACCGGTCCACTCGGACCGGCGGCCTCTGCCGCGCGAAGGAGGGCCAAGGATGCCATAGACCGGCAATCCTAGCCCGGGAGTCGGGATTCGTCAATTCCCACCAGAGGAATGGTGGAAACGGTGAACGGTGAAAAAGTGAGTGGTGAGGGGTGAGGGGTGAGGGGGACGTCCTTTGTCTCGTGTCCCTTTCCCCTCTGATCTCCGATCTCCGATCACCCATCTCTGTCAAAACCACCGCCCCAGCCGCAGAAACCCCTCGCTCCGTCCGTCGGCGGTCCACCCGAACTCCGCCCGGACCGGGCCGATCGGGGTCACGGAGCCGACGCCGGCCCGGACGCCGGCCAGCCACCCCTCGCGGCCGAAGAAGCCGCCGGGGACCCAGAACCCGGGGTCGCGCGGGCCGATGGCGGTGCTGAGTTCGTCCCGGAACGCCGTGCGGCCGACCGCCCCGGTGAGGCGAAGCGAGAGCGACCCCGCCACCGGTTGCGACAGGGTGATGGCCGTGAAGAGCTCGCGGTCACCCCGCCGCTCGCCGAGGTTGAGACCCGGGAAGCCATCCTCGCCGCCCAGCGGGAAGGTGAGCTGCGCTGGCAGGTCGCTCCCCCAGCCGGCGCGGAGCTGGTGCTCGAGGCGCACCGTACCGATCCGGCCACGGAAGCGGACATCAAGCGACGCCATCGTGAAGGCGGTGTTCGCGATCAGGTCGAACCGCGCCAGCCGTCCCTGCCCGGCGGTCAGCTTCTCCAGCACGAGATGGCCGCCGACGGCATCGCGCACCGCGGTCGACCGGAGCCGGAGATCGACCTCGCGCCAGGCGCGCGCCTCCGCGAGGATCCCGATCCGATAGCCGCGGCCGAGCTGGCGTTCGACGCCGCCCGCCGCCACGACTTCGCGGAAGCGGTCGGTGGCGAGCTCGAGCCCCTCGCTGTCGAAGCGACGGATATCCTCGTTGGCGAGGAGCAGCGTGGCGATCGGCGTCACGGTCGGCTGCCCGAGCAGGGTCTGCCGCCGCACCTGCAGCTGGGCACTCCGCTTGAAGCGGCCGAGCATCAGGACGCCCGACCCCTCCGACTGCAGCAGCGGCAGCGAGCGATCGACGAAACCCGCCCAGAGCCGGCCGCCGAGCTCGCCGTCGTACGCGAGGCCGATGCCGCCAACGCGCCGCGGCAGGCGTCGCAGCGTCGGGCGCACCACGATGGCGTCGCCGTCGCCGACCGGCCCGAGCCAGACCTCCTGGAAGACCTCGCGTTCGCTGAGCTGGACCAGGCGGCGCGACAGCTCCGGCACGTCGATCGTCGCCCCCTCCTCGAGCCCGAGGGCACGCCGGACCAGCCGCGTCCCGACCGGATCGCGCGCCTCGCCAGCGAGCGCGAGCACGGTGCGCGGCAACGGCGGCACGACCGGGGCGTCGCGTCCGCCGAGGGAGGCCGCGCAGCCCCACGTGGCCAGCATCGCCTCGCCCGCACCCCGCCCGACGGCAATCAGCGAGTCGATCGCGCGCGGCGAGAAGTCGAGCGCCTTGAAGCCATCGACCGCGGGGCGCACGCGCAGGTCCTCGGGACCGAGCGAATCGTCGGGCTGGCGGAACAGCCAGTTGAGCAGGCGATCGGCCACCACGAGGGGCGAGGCAAGGTTCAGCGTGTCGCTTGGCAGTTCGGTGACATCGCTCACGATGACGCGCTGCGCACCTGCGGCGCGGGCCGCGCGCACGGGGATGTTGGCCGACAGCCCACCATCGGTGAGGATGCGCTCGCCGATCTTCTCCGGCGTGAACACGAGCGGGATCGCGATCGAGGCGCGCACCGCCTGCGCGAGGTCGCCGCCGGCCAGCACCACCGGCGTGCGATCCGCGAGGTCGGTCGCGACGACGCGCAGCGGAATCGGCAAGCGATTGAAGTCGCCGCGCGCGAGCAGGTTGCCGCGGAGCAGGGCCGCGCTCAGCATCCCGTTCACGCTGTGCTGCCGCACGCTCGCGCCCTGCAGCACGAAGCCGTCGTCGCCCTCTTCCCAGAGCACCAGCGGGAGGAGCGGGCCCCACGCGCCGGGGCCGCGCGGTTCCTGCGCGCGGAAGACATCGGCGAGCGGCAGCGCGCGCGCGATCGAGTCGAGCTGCGTCGCGGTGTAGCCCGAGGCGGCGAGGGCACCGACGACCGCGCCCATCGAGGTGCCGACGATCAGGTCAGGACGCACCCCGGCGCGCTCGAGCGCCTGCAGCACGCCGATGTGCGCGAGGCCCTTCGCACCGCCGCCGCTCAGCACCAGCGCCGTGCGACCGACCTGGCACGCCGGCACCGTCGCCTGCGCGGCAAGCGGTGGTGCGGCGAGCACGGCCGCCAGCGCGATGGCGGTAAGGGCACGTTGGGAGCGCATCGCGGTAGAAGCTAGCGCGACACCCCCTTGCGCGGCGCGGGAGCGGTTCCTACTGTCCGCCAGCGTCGCGACCTGTCCCCCCAGTCGCCACCCCACCCGGCCCTGCCCGGAGGAGCTGTTTTCCGATGCCGTACGTGATCACCGAAGCTTGCATTGGCGTGAAGGATCGGGCCTGCGTGGATGTCTGCCCGGTGGACTGCATCTACGAGGGGGAGGAGCAGCTCTTCATCCACCCCGACGAGTGCATCGACTGCGGCGCCTGCGAGCCGGAGTGCCCGGTCAGCGCGATCTACCCGGAGGAGGACGTCCCCGCCGGGCTGCAGGAGTTCATCGCGAAGAACAAGGATGCGTTCGACAGCGACACGCCCCCGGGGCGGCCCCGGAAGTAGGCCGTGAGCCTCGGGCCGCGAGCCGTGAGCAGATCATCACACGGCAGCGCTCAAGGCTCAGGGCCCAAGGCCCATGACCCACAAAAGACTCCGCCCCCGGACGCTCACGCATCCGGGGGCGAGGTTTTGTGGTAGGACAACTACGGTCTGGCGTTGATGGAGGGAGAGGTTCCATCGGGAGCGCCATCCTCTTAAACGCCTGAGGGGGGCAAAGGTTTCACACGCGGTCGAGGAAGCGCTGCAACGATTCGGTCACGGTCGCGGGGCGCTCCACCGGCGGCAGGTGCCCCGCCCCTTCCACCTCCACGAGCTCGGCCCCGGGAATCGCCGTCGCCATCGCGCGCGCCGCATCGGGCGGCGTGAGCCGATCCTCGGTCCCGACCATCACCAGGACCGGCAGGCCAGTCAGGGTCGGCAGCAATGCGGTGCGATCCGCGCGATCGCGCATCGCCGCGAGCGCCGCCGTGATCCCCGCCACGGGGGCCGCGCGCATCACCCGCACGATCCCGTCGCGCACCTGGGACTCGACCTGCTCGGCGAAGAGCTTCGGCGCCATCGCGTCGGCGATGGCTGACGCACCGTCGCGCTCGGCCGTCGCGATCGCCGCGTCACGATTCGCGCGACCGGCCTCGTCATCGGCACTCGCCCGCGTGTCCATCAGCACCAGGCCGGCGAGCCGCTCGCGGTGGCGTTCCGCGAACGCGAGCGCGAGGTAGCCGCCCATCGAGAGTCCGACGGGAATCACGCGGCGCACGCCGAGCGCATCGCAGAGCGCCGCGAGTTCATCCGCGTGGGCCTCGAGCGTGCGCGGCGGATCGCGATGCTCCGACCCGCCGAAGCCGCGCAGGTCGGGCGCGAGCAGGCGATGCCCGCGAAGCCCGTCGAGCTGCGCGCGCCACAGCGTGCGATCGAGCGGATAGCCGTGCAGGAAGAGCACCGCCGTGTCGCCCTCGCCGCGCTCGTCGACGGCGTAGGTGATGCCGCTCGGCAGCGTCACGCGGCGCGGACTCTCGGTGAGCGCCGCGAGAATCCCCGGCGGCACCTCGACCGGCCGCTCGTCGTGATCGATGCAGACGAAGACCAGCTCCGCGGTCGCGACCAGCCGACCGTCGGAGACGCGCTCGGCCCGCTGCTTGAGCGTGAACGATGTCCGCCCCCGCCCGGTGAGCTCGACGGTGAAGGCGAGCACGTCCCCCGGCCACGCCCCGGCGAGGTAGTCGATCGTCACGCGCCGCACCGCAGGCCACACCCCCGCGCGCGTGAAGACATCCATTCCCGGGCCGCGCGCCAGCAGCTCCCAGCGGGCTCGCTCGAACAGCGCGAGGTAGGACGCCTGGTTCAGGTGGCCGAAGGCATCGCATTCGTCGGGGTAGACGGTGAGGTGGATCGTCATGTTCGCCTCGCGGAGATCAGAGATCGGAGATCGGAGACCAGAGAGGGAAGGATAGACCCTCCGATCTCGGATCTCCGATCTCCCCTCTCTGCCCGTCGCCACGACTAGCTTGAAGGATGCCTCCAGCAACCGACTACATCCGCCACGCCGCGCGGCTCACCCGCCAGCTCGCGATGGACGCCTCGATGGGCACCCCCGTGGTGCTCGACCCGGAGTACCTGAAGACGCTCGCCAAGGCGCTCGAACAGGCCGCCGAGGGGATCGACGTCGCCGCGAAGCGCCGGGACTGACGTGACCGTCCGCCTGATCGACCAGCCTGCCGACTTCGCGGTGCTCCTGCGCGAGGTCGAGGGGGCGCCCCGCGTCGCACTCGACACCGAAGCGGCGTCGTTCCACCGGTATCACGACCGGATCTACCTGATCCAGCTCTCGACCCCCGACCTGACGGTGGTGATCGACCCCCTCGGCGTCGGCTCGCTCGAGCCGATCGGGGCGATCCTGGCCGACCGCAGCATCGAGAAGATCTTCCACGACGCCGACTACGACCTGCGGCTCTTCCACAAGCAGTATGGCTTCACCGCGACCCGGCTCTTCGACACCCGGATCGCCGCCCAGCTGCTGGGCGAGCCGGGGATCGGCCTCGCGGCACTGCTCGAGAAGTACTTCGACGTGCGCCCCGACAAGCGCTTCCAGCGGGCCGACTGGTCGGTGCGGCCGCTCTCGCCGGCGATGCTCGACTACGCGGCCGGCGACACGCACCACCTTGAGGAGTTGCGGTCGCTACTTCTAGCCAGGCTGGTCGAGATGGGCCGCGAGAGCTGGGCCGCCGAGGAGTTCGAGCGCCTCGAGCTGCTCCGCACCACGCCGGTCGATGAGGACCTGGAGTCCGGCTACCTCCGCCTCAAGGGGGCCAAGACCCTCGAGCGTCGGGCGATGGCGATCCTCCGTGAGCTCTACAACTGGCGCGAGGCGACGGCCGCCCGGCTCGACCGGGCGTCGTTCCGGGTGATGGGGAACGAGGTCCTCTTCGAGCTCGCCCAGCGGCCGGTCCGCACCATCGCCGACCTGGGCCGCGTGAAGGGGATCGGTCGCGATGTCGCCGAACGCCGTGGCCCGGAGGTCCTCGCGGCGATCGAACGGGGGCTCGCGATTCCCGACTCGGCCCTGCCGAAGGTCGAGCGACCGCCGCGGCGCGTCCCCGACCTGGCCTGGGAGGCGCGGGTCGAGGCGCTCAAGAAGACGCGCAACCGGCTCGCCGAGGAGCTGGGGCTGCAGCCGGGGGTCCTCTGCCCGAACGGAACCCTCGAGGCGATCGCGCGTGTTCAACCCGAGGATGTTGCCGGGCTGGCCGCCATCGAGGAGGTCCGCCGCTGGCAGGCCGCGGCGATCGGGGAGGCGCTGCTCGCCACCCTGCACACCCTCCCCGAATCGGGACCGAACCAGTAGGATTACCAGATGACCACGCCGAACGTCTCGCCCGTGCCGACCCCGGAGATCGCCCGCAAGGCGCTCCGGGCCGTGAAGGATCCCGAACTCGGGCTGAATGTCATCGACATCGGCCTGATCTACGAGGTTGCCGTCACCGACGAGGGGGCGGCGCACGTGAAGATGACCCTCACCTCGCCGGGCTGCCCGTCAGGCGCCGAGATCATGGAGGATGTCCGCCAGACCCTCGCCGACCTCGAGGGAATCACCGCGGTGGATGTCGAGCTGGTGTGGGAGCCGTACTGGACGCCCGAGCGGATGGATCCCAGGGTCCGGGCATTCCTGGGGCACTGAGCAGGCAGGAGAGGGGAGATCGGTGATCGGAGATCAGAGATCGCACCTCCGATCTCCGATCTCGGATCTCTCCTCTCAGCATCCCCCGCCGACGATCCGTCTCGCCGCATCACTCACCGCGGCCCTCACCAATCGAATCTCGTCGAACGATCGTGAGCCGCGCCGCGGCGCGTAGCTCCGGTTGGTGAGCAGCACCACGAACAGATCCGCCTGCGGATCGAGCCAGAGCGCCGTGCCGGTCCAGCCGGTGTGGCCGACCGTGGTGCTCGTCGCGCACGCGCCGTAGAGCGAGGGCTTGCCGTCGTCGGGCGTGCGCGGCGTGTCCCAGCCGAGCGCCCGCGTGCCGGTGGTCGGGCGTCGCTCGAGGAAGGCGGCGAGGGTGGTGGCCGAGGCCCAGGGTGCGTCGCCGCGGCGCGTGCCGCGGAGCCACGCCTGCGCGAAGCGCGCGAGATCGAGGCCGGTCGAGAAGAGGCCGGCGTGCCCCGCGACGCCGCCCAGGGCGCGCGCGTTCTCGTCGTTGACGATGCCGACCAGTTGCGTGCCATCGGCGAGGCGCGCGGACGGGACGATGCGGGTGCGGTCGGTCGGCGCCGGACGCCACGCCGTGCTGGTCATCCCGAGCGGCGCGAAGACGCGCTCGCGCGTGAGGCGGTCGAGCGTGGTGCCGGCCGCGCGCTCCAGCACCATTCCCGCGAGGATCGCGTTGAGGTCGCTGTACTCGGCCGTCGCCCCCGGCGCCCGCGCCAGCGGCACGGCGAGCAGCCGACGCACGGCCTCGTCGGGGGTGATCCCGGGACCGTTCAGCTTCGCCCACGCCGGCAGCCCCGACGTGTGGTCGAGCAGCATCCGCACGGTGACGTTGTCCTTCCCGCCGCCGGTGAACTCGGGGAGGAACGCCGCGACCGGCGCGTCGAGCGTGAGCCGTCCCTCGCCAGCGAGCACCGCCGCCGCGCTCGCCGTGCCGACCACCTTCGACAGCGAGGCAATGTCCCAGAGCGTGCGGCTGGGATCGGGCACGCTGCTGTTGCCGGACCAGGCGAAGCGACCGTAGCCGCGCGCATACAGGATGGTGTCCGCGCGGCCCACCACCACGACCGCGCCGGGGAAGGTGCCGCGACGGATGCCATCGCGCACGGCGGCGTCAATGCGTGATGCCTGCGCCGAGGCCGGCTGCGGCGCGGCGATCAGGAGGGCGAACCAGGCGAGGCGGAGCACGAGGAGCGAGCGCATCACCACCGGAGACGTTCCGGTGCCCCGCGAGGTGTCACGGATCCTTGAGCGGTCCCGACGGGACGGCGTAGAGCAGCAGCAGGGTGGCCTGGTCGCGGCGCGACGGCGCGGCCACCGGCGAGGACGGGAACATCAGGTCGGTGTCGACCGGCGAGTGCGGCAGCCCCAGCGCGTGCCCGAACTCGTGGGCCGCGACTCGGCGGGCGATCGCCGCCGGGACGACCTGCGAGTCGGGGTTGGTGCGCAGGGCGAGCTGGATGCGGGCCCGGTTCGCGCTCCCGTTGCCCTCCCACGAGATCTCGGTGAGGCCGAGCTGCGCGGAATCCGGGAGCATCGTCACCCATTCGACACGGATGTCCGCCGTCAGCGGATCGTCGACCTCGCGGAGCTGCAGTCCCGCCTCGTTCGACTGCCACGCCGCCATCCCCGCCCGGGCGTGGTCCAGCAGCGCCGGGGTGAAGCCGGGCACCGTGGTGTCGGCGACGAGGGCGATCCGGATCGTCTTGTCGGCCCGATCGGGCCAGCGCACCAGCGTCGAGTCGGTCTGCAGCAGCAGCGAGTCGAGGTAGACCCGGCCGCGGTCGCGCTCGAGACGGCGCCGGATCGCCAGCCGCGCGAGGAGATCGATCGACGGGGTGCCGATCGAGTCGGGCCCGCGGGCCACCGCGCCCTGGGTCGGCGCCCCGGCCGTGACCAGGGCGTCGGTGTCGGCGTTGATCACCGTCGCGGCCGGCGCGTCCTGACGCTGGGCACGCGACAGGACGATGAGCGCCACGAGCGCGGCGGCGATGACGCCAAGGATGCGGGGGGACATAAGAGGGGAATATCGGCACGGGAACGCGGCGGCGCGAGGGGTCACGCTGGCGTCAGGGGCGGGCGCGTCCTACCATTGTGCCGTGTTCGAGTCCTTCGGCAAAGCCCTCGTCCGGTGGCGGTGGGCCGTCATCGCGGCGTGGGCCGTCATCGGCGTGGTCGCCGCCCTCCGGGCGGGGGACACCGTCGAGCGACTCGAACTGCGCTCGTCGGCGCAGGCGATCACCGAAGCCCGCGAGGCCGACGCCCTCCTGACCTCGCGCTTCGCGCGGCCGATCGCCGAGTTCTTCGCGGTCACGGTCCAGGGGCCATCGACGATGGTCGCCGGCCAGGGCGGCGAGCTCCTCGATGCCCTCCTCGCCACGGCGAAGCGGCACCCGGGCGTGAGCGGCACGGTCTCGTACCGCTCGACCAACGACTCCACCTTCGTCGCCCGCGACGGCCGCACGACCTTCTTCCTCGTGGCGCTCGACGAGCAGGGGTCGGAGGTCGCGAAGCACGTCGCCCCGCTCCGGCAGGCGTTCGACTCGGTGGTGCGACGCTTCCCCGACCGCGACGCCTACACGGTGCAGGTCACCGGGCGCGCCCCGCTCGATCTCGACATCCGCCAGGTCACGGCCGAGGACGCCAGCCGCAACGAGCGGAAGCTGATCCCGATCACGCTCGCGATCCTGGTGCTCGCCTTCGGCGCGCTGGTCGCCGCGGCCCTGCCGATCATCGTCGGGGTGATGGCGATCGCGATCGCCCTCGCGGCGGTCGGCGTCATCGCCACCGTGATGCCGATGTCGATCTTCGTGCTCAACATGGTCTCGATGATCGGGCTCGGTGTCGGCATCGACTACTCGCTGCTGGTGGTCACCCGGTTCCGCGAGGAGCTGACCGCCGGGCTCCGCGCGACGGAAGCCGCGGTGCGCACCTTCAAGACCGCGGGGCACGCCGTCGTGACCTCGGGCGCGACGGTGGTGGTCGGCTTCGGCGCGCTGCTGCTGACGCCGCTCACCGAGACGCGCTCGGTCGGGATCGCGGGGCTGGTGGTGGTGGCGGTCGCGGTGGCGCTCTCGACGACGCTGCTTCCGGCGCTGCTCGCGGTGCTGGGCCGCCAGATCGACCGGCCGAAGTGGCTCGCGTCGCGCCTCGCGTGGTACCACCGCCCGCAGATCTGGGAGCGGTGGGCGCGCTCGCTCTCGCGGCACCCGTATCGCGCCGCGGCGATCGGCACCGCGATCATCGCGCTGCTGACGCTGCCGGTGCTGCAGCTGCGGATCGGCCTGCCGAGCCGGCACTGGTGGCCCGAGCAGACCGAGGCCGGTGCCGGGGTCGCGACGCTCGAGCGGATGGGGATGTCGGGCTACATCCAGCCGATCCGCATCCTGGTCGAGTTCCCCGAGGGGACCGATGCCACCGGCGCCACCGCGCTCCGCGGCCTGAAGCGGCTGTCGGACACGCTGCGCACCGACCCCCGGATCCGCGACGTCCGCTCGCTCGTGGACCTCGCCCCCGGGACGACGCTGCTCGAGTACTCGCTGCTCTACAGCGAGCCCGACACGGTGCGCGCGCGCTATCCCGACTTCCTCGATGCGTACCTCGGCACCGACGGGCGGATCACCCTGGTCGACGTGATCCTCGCCGACACGACGTCGCTCACGACGGCGATGGACGTGGTCGAGGACGTCCGCGGCGTCATCGCCGGCGGCAGCATCCGCCAGCTGCGGAACGCCGAGAGCAAGGTCGGCGGCTATGTCGCGGGGGCGCTCGACTTCCAGGCGCTGCTGCTCGAGCGCTTCCCGCTGGTCGTGGCGCTGATCCTCGGCGTCACGGCGGTGATGTTGGCGATCGTCTTCAAGTCGGTGCTGGTGCCGATCAAGGCCGTGATCATGAACTCGCTCAGCGTGGCGGCGACGTTCGGGCTCATCGTGCTCGTCTTCCAGCAGGGAACCGGCGGCGCGGCGTTCGGGATCAGCGGCCCCACCGACGCGATCTACGTCCTGGTGCCGATTCTCGTCTTCGCCGTCGTGTTCGGCCTCTCGATGGACTACGAGGTCTTCCTGCTGGCGCGGATCAAGGAGGCGTTCGACCGCACCGGGCAGAACACCCTGGCCACGCGCGAGGGACTCAGCGCCACCGCCAGCGTCATCACCTCGGCCGCGCTGATCATGATCGCGGTCTTCGGCGCCTTCGCCTTCGCGCGGATCCTGCTGATGCAGTTCGTCGGCTTCGGCCTCGCGGTCGCGGTGCTCCTCGACGCGACGATCATCCGGATGGTGCTGGTGCCGTCGCTGATGCAGATCGCAGGGGAGTGGAACTGGTGGCCGGGGTGGAAGCGGAAGAAGGAGATGGGAGATCAGTGATCGGCGATCGGAGACCGCGCCCCCGGATCTCCGATCGCCGATCTCCCCTCTCGTCCTATTTGGCGTCCTTCCAGTTCCCCCCGATCCCGATCCCGACCTCCAGCGGCACGTCGAGCTGGGCCGCGCCGACCATGCAGCGCCTGAGCACCTCCGCGGTGCGCTCGGCCTCCTCGGCCGGGGCCTCGACCACCAGTTCGTCGTGCACCTGCAGCAGCAGCCGTGACCGGAGCCCCTCGGCGGGGAGCGCGGCGTGCACCGCGAGCATCGCGCGCTTGATGAGGTCGGCGGCCGACCCCTGCAGCGGGGTGTTCTGCGCCGTGCGCTCGGCGAACGAGCGGAGGTTGAAGTTCTTGTCGCGGATCTCGGGGATGTAGCGCCGGCGCCCGAAGAGGGTCTCGACGTAGCCCTGCTCGCGCGCGATCTCGACCTGGCGGTCGAGGTAGGCCCGCACCCCGCTGAAGCGGGTGAAGTAGTCGCCGATGAACGCCTTCGCCTCGTCCTGCGTGATCCCCAGCTGCTTCGCGAGCGCGAACGGCCCCTGCCCGTAGATCGTCCCGAAGTTGATCGTCTTGGCGCGCGCGCGCATCTCGGGCGTCACCTCCGCCACCGGCACGCCGAAGATCAGCGCTGCCGTCTGGCGATGGATGTCGCCGCCCTCGCGGAACGCCTGCACGAAGGCCGGGTCGCCCGAGAGGTGCGCCATCAGCCGCAGCTCGATCTGCGAGTAGTCGGCCACCACGAACTGCCACCCGGCCTGCGGGATGAAGCCGCGGCGGATCGCCTCGCCGCGCGGCGTGCGGATCGGGATGTTCTGCAGGTTCGGGTCGTTCGACGAGAGCCGCCCGGTCTGCGCGCCGATCTGGTTGAACGAGGTGTGGATCCGCCCCGTGTCGCGGCGCACCTTCGCGGGGAGGACGTCGACGTAGGTGCTCTTGAGCTTCTGCAGCTCGCGATAGCCGAGGATGAGGCGCGGCAGCTCGTGGCCCTGCTCGGCGAGCGTGTCGAGGACCTCGGCATCGGTGCTGGGGCCGGTCTTGGTGCGCTTGATGACCGGGAGCTCGAGCTTCGTGAAGAGGATCTCGGCAAGCTGCTTCGGCGAGTTGATGTTGAGCCCCGGTTCGTCCGCGACGCGACGGATCTCGGCATCGAGCACGTCGAGGTCGTGGCCGAGCTCTTCGGCGAGCTTCGCGAAGTGGGCGGGGTCGATCGCGATCCCGGTCCACTCCATGTCCACCAGCACGCGGATCAGCGGCATCTCGAGCGTCTCGAGCAGCGTCCGGAGCGCGTGGCGGTCGAGCTCCGGATCGAAGCGATCACGAAGCGACAGCACCGTCGCCGCATCGGCGCCGCAGTACGCCGCGGCCTTCGCGACCTCGACCTCGGCGAACGGGATCTGCGCCTTCCCCTTCCCCACGAGGTCGGTGAACTGCGTCATCGGTCGGCCGAGGAACTCGAGCGAGAGCGCGTCGATGCCGTGCGAGCGGCGCGAGGGGTCGAGGACGAACGACGCCAGCATCGAGTCGAAGGCGAGCCCCTGCACCTCCACCCCGGCGCGACGCATCACCTGCACGTCGTACTTCAGGTTGTGCCCGGCCTTCGGCACCGTCGGATCCTCGAGCAGCGCCTTCAGCTCGGCGCACGCCGGATCGGTGATCGGCGGGAGGTTCCGCACCGGCACCACGTCGCCGCCCGCGCCATCGCCGAAGAGATCGGCCCCCGGTGCGCGATGCCCGAACGACAGGTACCACGCGCGCTCCGGCGTGATCGCGAGCCCGAGGCCGATCAGCTCGGCGTCGCGCGGCTCGAGCGACGAGGTCTCGGTGTCGAAGGCGACCATCCCGGCCCGGCGCAATTCGGCGATCAGGCCGGGGAGCGCTGATGCATCCTCGATGACCGTCGTCGCGACCGGTGAGGGGTGAGGGGTGAGGGGGGCGGGGGCACTGGCCCCGTCACCCGCCTCCTGTCCCGTGTCCCGTGTCCCGTGTCCCCCTGCTCCGATCTCCGATCGCTGATCTCCCCTCTCGATCTTTTCCAGTCGGGGCAACAGCGAATGGAATTCCAGCTCGTTGAACACCCGCGCCAGCGACGCGACATCGGGCGCGTGCGCCTCGAGGGCGTGGAGATCGAGCTCGACCGGCACATCGGTCATGATCGTCACGAGCTGCTTCGAGAGGCGGGCGTTGTCGGCGTGGGCGAGCAGCGCCTCGCGGGCGCGCTTCGCCGTCACGTCCGCCGCGCGCGCGAGCAGCGTCTCGAGGTCGCCGTACTCGGTGAGGAGCTGCACCGCGCCCTTCTCGCCGATCCCCTTCACGCCGGGGACGTTGTCGGACGAGTCGCCGACCAGGGCGAGCCAGTCGGTGACCTGGTGGGGCGGGACGCCGAGTCGCTCGGAGGCATTGGCCTCGGTGACCCAGGTCTCGTCGACCCCGGCCGGACCGCCGCGCCCGGGGTTGAGCAGCGCGATCCCGGGGCCGATGAGCTGATAGAAGTCCTTGTCGCCCGAGACAATCACCGCCTCGAGCCCCGCGGCGGCCGCGCGCTTCGCCAGCGTGCCGATCACGTCGTCGGCCTCGTAGCCGTCGACCTCGACCAGCGGGATCCGGAAGGCGGCGAGCAGCTCGCGCACCCGCTCGACGGCGGTGTCGAAGTCCGCCTGCAGCTCGTCGTCGAGCTTCTCGCGAGTGCTCTTGTACTCGGCGTAGGCCTGGGTGCGGAACGAGTCGCCGGCGTCGTTGACCCAGACCACATAGTCCGGGCGGTACTTCTCGCGGAGACGGAGGAGGAAGTTCGTCACCCCCCACGCGGCGCTGGTGTTCTCGCCCTTGCCGGTGCGCAGCGGCCGGGTGATGAGCGCGAAGAACGCGCGATAGATCAGCGCGTAGCCGTCGATGAGGAAGACTTGTTGCATTGGCGAAATCTAGGCCTGTGACACGGGACAAGGGACACGGGACGCTGGATCCATGTCTCTTGTCCCCTGTCGCGTGTCACCCCCGTTCACCGTTCACCACTTACCGTTCACTGTGCCGGCCGCAGCTCCCGCCGGCGGATCCGCTCGAACTCGGCGCGCGACTGCGGGGTGAGTCGGAAGCGCCCGAAGCCGGTGACGTCCTGGAAGAAGACGATCAGGCGGAGGTCGTTGTAGGCCCAGCGCACGTAGCGCCCCTGGTTGAGCGGCGACGCGTCGAACGCCTCGTCGGGATTGCCGAAGGTGATGAACACCTCGCCGCGATCGGTGCGCCAGCCGGGGATCCCCTCGTCGCGGAAGCGCAGGTTCGCGATCGCGACACGGGCGAAGTAGGCGTCGATCGCCTCGTTCTCGGGCGTCTGGCGGTTCGGGTCGGTGCGGCGGTAGAAGTCGCGCCAGAGCTCGATGCGATCCTGCATCGGCGCGTCGCGCATCTGCTCGAGGCGGGTGTCCTCGCCGAAGTAGCGGAGCAGCGACAGGAGGTCGTCGAAGTTGGTGATCACCCAGTTGCCGGAGAACGACACCAGCGCCGACACGGTGCGCACGGTGTCGGGGCCCTGCACGATCACCTGTAGCTGGCCGAGGGGGGCCGAGTCAGGGGCGACGCGGATCACCTGCGACTCGATCTCGCGGGCCCCGGTGAAGCGGAGCGCGACGCGGGTGACCACGCTGTCGCGCTCGTCGCGCACCTCGACCGGCACCGTCGTGGGCTGCGTGAAGCCGACGCCCTCGAGGTAGACCATCAGCGTGTCGCCGCCGTACGCGATCGCACCGCGGGAGTTCATCACCACGGCGAGCGAGTCGCCGCGCGCGCCGCGCCCGGTGGCCTGG
Source organism: Gemmatimonadales bacterium (assembly GCA_035712665.1). GTDB lineage: Bacteria > Gemmatimonadota > Gemmatimonadetes > Gemmatimonadales > GWC2-71-9 > Palsa-1233. The sequence continues at coordinate 33,303 of DASTAN010000098.1, read as the reverse complement.
TAGGCCAGCATCGGCGTCGAAATCGTCCCCGGCGCGAAGGGGCGGGCGACGATCTCCTGCTGCGCCGTGCCGACCTGGTTGCCGCGCGGATCGGTGACGCGGACGGTGAGCTGGTAGGTCCCGGGCGCGACGTCGATCTCCTGCTGCAGCAGCAGCGACTCGTCGGTGCGCAGCGACTCCTGCAGCGTGGCGACGCGAAGCGAGGACTCCTGGCGCACGGTGCGCGGCGGCGCCTCGGGGCGGCTCAGCGTGTATTCGATGCGATACGGCGCCTCGTAGCGATCGCCGACTCGCTCGAAGGTGAAGGCCCGATTGGCCAGCGAGACGCCGATGAGGACGCGGGTCGAGTCGCCCGGCCCCGGCAGCTGCGCCACCGATCCGATGAACGGGATCTGCCCCGTCGAGACCAGCCGCCCGAGGCGGGCGTAGAGCGGGCCCGGGTTGAAGAGCTGGGTGAGCGTCGCCTCGGGATTGGGCGAGGTGGTGTCACCGACGCGCTGCCACGAGGTGCAGGCGGCGAGGGGCGCCACGGCGAGCAGCAGGGCGGCACGACGAGTCAGAGTGGGCATTGTGGAGTATACGCCTGAATCCGGGTTTTGGTCTCGCCTTGCCGAGGCTCGGGGGCGGGCGGTACGTTTGGGGACTCCCATGGCACAAGATCCTCTCGTCGGACGCACGATCGCCGGCTACACCCTCGCCAAGCCGGTGGGCGAAGGTGGCACTGCGGCGGTCTACCGGGCCCAGCACCCCGAGCGGGGTGAGGTGGCGCTCAAGATCCTGCGCGGCCGACTGGCCCAGGACCCGATCGCGGTCAAGCGCTTCCTGCGCGAGGCCGAGTTCGGGGCCCGCGTCGTCCACCCGAACGTGGTGCGGACCTTCGACTTCGGCGAGGCCGAAGGGGTCTACTACCTCGCGCTCGAGTGGGCCGCCGGTGAGCCGCTTGAGACGTTCCTGACCCGTTCGGGTGCACTCGCCCCGCCGGTCGTCGCCGGGATCATCCAGCAGCTCGGCGCTGCCCTCGAGGCCGCGCACGCGCAGGGAATCATCCACCGCGACCTCAAGCCCGCGAACATCATGTACGACCCGGCCGAGCAGAAGGTGCGCCTGCTCGACTTCGGGATCGCCCGCGACGCCGAGGAACCGGCCGAGGAGCGGCTCACGCGGGCCGGCTTCTTCGTCGGGACGCTGCAGTACGTCGCCCCGGAAGCGCTGTCGGGCGAGCTGGTGGGCGAGCAGGCCGACGTCTACTCGATGGCCGTCATTGCCTACCAGGCACTGACGGAGGTGACGCCGTTCCCCGGCAAGAACCCACGTGAGCTCTTCCAGCAGCTGCTCACCGAGAACCCGACGCCGCTCAATTCGGCGACCAAGGGGCTCAAGTTCTCGGCCCGGCTCGAGGAAGTGGTGATGAAGGGGCTCGCCCGCGATCGCAGCAAGCGCTGGAAGACGGTGACCGAGTTCGTCACCGCCTTCTGTGAGGCCGCGACCGCCGAGCCGGAGAAGAAGGGCTTCTTCTCCTCGCTGTTCAAGCGCTGACCGCGCGCCACCCACAGGATCGACGATGACCGACCACGACGCCCTCGTGGCGCTGCTCCGCGAGCGCTCGGTGCGCTTCGGCGACTTCGTGCTGGCGTCCGGCGCCCGCTCCCCGTACTACATCGACTGCCGCCTCACCACGATGTCGGCGCAGGGCCAGCGCCTCATCGGCCGCCTCGGCCTTGCAGCCATTCGTGAGGCGGGGTGGGATGTCCGATCGGTGGGCGGCCTCACGATGGGGGCCGATCCGGTCGCGTATGCGATCGCCGCGGCCAGCGCCGACGACGCCGTCCCGCTCGACGCGTTCAGCGTGCGGAAGGCCGCGAAGGCCCACGGCACCGGCCGCCGCATCGAGGGGAACTTCGCCGCCGGCGACCGCGTGGTGGTGATCGAGGATGTGATCACCTCGGGCGGCTCGGCGCTGCAGGCGATCGAGGCGGTGCGCGAGGAAGGCGGCACCGTCGTCGGCGTGCTCGCCGTGGTCGATCGTGCCGCCGGCGGCGTCGCGACGATCCAGGACGCTGGAGTGCCCGTGCGCGCGCTGGTCTCGGCGAAGGAACTGGGACTGTAGCTGCGCGAGATCGGTGACCAGAGATCGGAGATCGGAGAATGCACCCTCGGATCTCCGATCTCCGATCCCCCCTCTCTTCGTTCACCGCCTGCCGGCCGCAAGCGGATCAAATTCTCGCCACGTCGCCGCGTGCGGCACCACCAACCGATCCAGGAAGCGCGCCAGCACCATCGGATACGGGAAGCGCGCGCGGAACTCGCTCGGCGTGATCCCGAGCACGGTGCGCACGTGTCGTCCGAAGCTCTGCGGCGACGCGTAGTCGAGACGATACGCCACATCGGCCACGGTGAGCTCGCCCGAGTCGAAGTGCCGCGCCGCGAGGCAGAGCCGCACCGCGACGAGATGATCCTTCGGACTCGGCAGTTCGTGCCGCGCGAAGCGCGACACCAGCGTCGATGGCGTGATCTGCATCCGCCGTGCGAGACGCCGCACCGTGGCGGTCTCGGGTGCGGCGTGCACCAGTTCCTCCCAGAAGCGCAGCGCCCCCGCCGGCATCGGGCCGATCGCCTCGCAGATCGGCCTGAGCAGCGCCGCGCCGCGATCCGCCGACGCCCCGCCGAGCAGCTCGCGAAGCCGGCGCCACCCGTTGGGGTGCGAGGCATCCACCACCTGCCGCACGCCGGTTGCCCCGACCCGCAGCAGCGCTTCCGCGTCGGCCGGGTCGTGCCGGGTGACCAGCGCCACCGTGGGGATCGACGGGAAGCGTCGCGCGAACTGCTCGAGTGTCGACGATTCGTCGGCGCCGCGGCGCACCGAGACCAGCACGGCGTCGACCGTGCGCTCGCGGACCATCCGCAGCGCCTCGCGGACCGAGTCGCGGTGGACGAGCGCGAAGCAGCCATCGCCCACTGCCTCGGCCGTGGGGCGTTCGAGCGGATCGAGCACGGCCGCGATGGTGGGCGGCGCGAGCACGCGGTCGTACATCGGGACCTCCGGGGATGAGGGTGAGGACGCACGCTCGCCTGCGGGCGACAACGACCGCTCAACCCACCCCGGAGATCAGGCGATTGACACCGATTCCCCGGATGTTGCGTAGAAGGAACGCCGACTAGACTTCACCGGCGAGGTTGGACGCGATGATCGCGGTCGGGGCAACCCGACCGAGGAAAGTCCGAGCTCCACAGGGCAGACCGCCAGGTAACGCCTGGGCGCCGCAAGGCGACGGACAGGGCAACAGAAAGACACCGCCGATGGCCCTTCGGGGTACAGGCAAGGGTGAAATGGTGGGGTAAGAGCCCACCGCGGTCCCGGCAACGGGAACGGCACGGCAACCCCCGGTCGGAGCAAGGCCAAATAGGTGGCGAGGTGCGGCCCGCACCGTCGGAGCCACGGGTAGGCTGCTTGAGGTGCCGGGCGACCGGCATCCCAGAGAGATGATCATCACCCGCGCCTTCGGGCCGGGAACAGGACTCGGCTTACGGTCCGACCTCACCCCCCGCGGCGCGGGCTGCGGGGGCCACGACACCACGAAAGGGATGGCAATGGTTGCTGGTCTTCTTGCGCTCTCACTGCTCGCCGCCGGTCCTGGCGGCCCCGATGGCGCACCGCAGCGGTTCAAGATCGAAGTGAAGCAGGCGCAGACCGTCGACCTGACCGCCCTCGGACAGGGGCCCCAGGAGAACAACGTCGACGCGATCGGCTTCGTCTCGATCACGATGAGCGACACCGCGGGCGGCAAGATCGCCCACGTCGTCCTCGACTCGATGACGCTGAACGCGACCGGCGCCGCCGCCGGGGCGCTGCCGCCGTTCCTCGCCGACAGTGCGAAGGGTGCGATCTGGCACCTCTACATCGTGAACGGCAAGATCGAGGGGACGCCGAAGCCGTCGAAGGAGAGCCAGGCGGTCGCGATCATCCAGCAGGGGATCGGCTCGCTCTTCAACCCGATCAAGGGCGCCAAGGTCGGCGACACCTGGACCGACACGACCAACATCAACAACACCAACGAGCAGGGCTCGCAGACCGGCACCACGATCACCACGTGGACGGTGGATGGCCTCGCCGGCGGCGTCTTCACCCTCACGGCGAAGGCCGAGGGGACGCTGAGCGGCGAGCAGCAGGGCGGGCAGATGCTGATGTCGGGCACGACCACGTCGACCGCGAAGGTCGTCTCGGCGGCCATCGGCCCCGCGTCCTCGATCGGCATCGAGTCGGCGCAGACGATGTCGATCACCGTGCCGATGGCGGATGCCCCGATCCCGATCACGGGGAAGACCACGGTGACCGTCACCCCGCTGCCGTAATCCGCTGCGGTCCGTGCCACGCCCGCCGCCCGTCCTCGTGACGCGCGGCGGGCGTCGTGCGTTGCGGGGCGACGCGATCGGTGCCACCTTCCCCGCCGCCCCTCCCGGAGATCCTGCGACGATGCGCGCGACCCGCTGTCTTGCCACGATGCTCCTCGGCCTCGGTGCCTGCGCCCGCGGGCGCGCGGCCCCCGAGCCGCGTCCGGCACCGGAGCCCGCCAAGACGCCGGGCGCGATCGGCCTCGCCACCGGCTGGACGGGGAGCTACACGCTGCGCCGCACCGATTCGATCGCCATCACCCTCCCGACCGGGGCGGTGCAGCGCCAAGTGCTCGGGCAGGCGGCGCGCTTCACCATCTGGGTCGGCCAGGACGCGAAGGTCACGATCCGGCTCGACTCGCTGCGCGTCACCCCGGTCTCGGCCACCGGGATGCAGGATCTCGTGGGCGCGACCTGGACCGGAACCCTCAGCCGACAGGGGCTCGGCCCGCTCCGTGCCTCGCGCAGCGATGCCTTCCTCGGGACCCTCGGTGAGGCGGTCCGCTCGCTCTTCCCGAGCACGCCGCGCGGCGGCATCCTGCCCGAGGCCCGCTGGGCCGACACCACCGAGACCACCCGCCCCGTCGAGGCGTTCACCGCCACCGACCGCCGCACCTCGCGCTGGACCGCCGGCACCCGCACCACGCGGGACGGGCTGACGATCCTGCCAATCACCCTCAGGGCCCAGTTCGAGCAGGTCGGCAAGGGGTCGCAGGGCGGCCGGGAGATGACGATGACGGCCCAAGGCGTTCGTAGCTCATCATACTACGTTACGATGCTCGGCCGAGTCGATCAGGTGGTGCACCGCGATTCGATCGCGAAGTTCATCACCATCCCGGCCGGACGGCAGACGATCCCGACGACGCAGATCGTGCGGGTCGAGCTGCGCGCGCTGGCCCCGACGACCGAGCCGTAGGCCGCATGGCATCTTCCGGCTCCAGGTGGCGGTACTTCCGCAACCGCTCGCGGTGGTGGTGGTTCTCGCGCAGCACCGCGACAGCGGTGTGTCTCTTCGTCTTCTACCTCTTCGCCGTGTGGCCGCCGCCGCTCTGGTATCGGTTCTACTTCCCGAGAGAGACCGCCTTCATGGCCATGCGCCGGGATCAGGATCCGGCGCGCGCCGAGAAGCGGAAGTATGACCCAGTACCACTAACGAAGATCTCGCGGTCGATGCAGCGGGCGGTGCTGGTCGCCGAGGACCATCGCTTCTACGAGCACGGCGGCTTCGACTGGATCGAGTTCCGGAAGGCGCTGGGGTATCGGCGGGATTCGTTCGACCTGGCGAGTGCCCGGGACCGGCGCGACCTCTGGCGGGGGATCAGGCGGACCGACTGGTCCGATGTCCGCGGTGCGAGCACCATCACCCAGCAGCTGGCGAAGAACCTCTACCTCTCGCCGAGCCGGAACCCGCTCCGCAAGGTGAAGGAGGCGGTGACGACGGTGCGGCTCGAGATCGCGCTGCCGAAGGCGCGAATCCTGGAGCTCTACCTGAACACGGCGGAGCTGGGGGACGAGATCTGGGGGGTGGAGGCGGCGAGCCGGGCGTATTTCGGGCGCTCGGCGGCGCGGCTGACGAACTTCCAGGCGGCGTCACTCGCAGGCACCCTGCCACACCCAAGGAGTAGTAACCCCAACTACAAGCCGGGTCGGATGGCGTGGCGAAGGAATCTCATCCTGGGCCGGATGTGACCAGGGCGGAGACCTGAGATCAGCGATCAGAGATCGGAGGGCGCGCCTCCGATCTCCGATCTCCGATCACTCATCTCGAGTTGGTCAGCCCCCACACCTCGCCGACCGGTCCTGCTGCTCCGGCGGGAGGATCGCGAGGCGGGTCGGCCGGTTCGCCACGGCCGAGACGATCTCGTGGACGAAGCGCCCGACGCGGGCTGACTGGTCGTAGTTGATGTACTGCGGCTCGTCGGTCGGCTGGTGATAGTCGCGCGAGTAGCCGAGCGAGAAGTAGGTCGTCGGGATGTTCTTCCGGATGTAGCTGACCTGGTCCGAGCGGCAGAACCGGTTGAGCGCGTTGGTGCGATCCCACGAGTAGTCGATCACCATCGGCTCGCTGCGCACCGCGTTGAGCGAGTCGATCACGTCGCCGAATTCGGCGGACAGGCGCCGGCTCCCCAGCATCTGCACGGCATTCGGCCCGCCGAACTTCACGTCGGTGACGCGGCCCTTGCCGAGCATGTCCATGTTGTGCGCCGCGACGACCGAGTCGAGCGGGATTGTCGGGTTGTCGACGAACCAGCTCGAGCCGAGGAGCCCCTTCTCTTCCGCCGCGTGCGAGTTGAAGAGAATCGACCGCTTCGGCCGCGGCCCCTTCGCCAGCGCCTCGGCGATCTCGAGCAGCACCGCGGTCCCCGAGCCGTCGTCATCGGCGCCGTTGTTGACGGTGTCACGACGGGCGGGGCGAACCTTCCGGGCCTTGGCGATCAGGTCGTTGATCTTCGCCCACTGCGCCGGGGTGACGGCATCAAGGGCGACACGGTCGTTGGCTCCCTGGGGCCGGAGCACCGTGTTGAATGCCCGGAGCGAGTCGTGGTCGGGGGCGACGTCGCCGCGGACCATCCCGACGTGGTCGTTGTGCGCCCCGATGATGACGTACTGCCCCTTGAGGGCCGGATCGCTCCCCGGCAGGACGGCGAGGACGTTGCGGGTGGGGTATTCCAGCGGCTGGATCTGGTAGTTCCACTCACCACTAATAGGTGATCCCGTCGTGCCGACCGCGAGCTGGTCCAGCGCCTGACCACCGAAGAGGCCGCTGGCGGCCGCGGCACTCAGGACGGCGGCCGGCGCCCCGGCCTTCACGGTCGGCATCAGGCCGGTGCGGGCCCGGAACACCACCGGATTCGGCGCCCCGACCTGGATGAGGGCGGCCACGCCGGCCTGCTGCATCCAGGTGTAGTCGCCGGGGGCGTTCATCGTCCGGGTTTGCCCGCTCGGGAGGCGCTCCTGCACGGTGCGCGGTGCGGTGACCACGACGACCTTGCCCCGGACATCGCCGAGGGTCGCCTTCGCGGTCGAATCGCCGAAGGTGCCGCCGAAGACGACCGGGGCGTTGGCGAACGAGGCCCGGCCCACCAGCATCGACGCCGCGCTCGGCGGGGCCGGCATCCAGTCGCGGCCCGGTTGCAGCGCCGTCCCGTTCGCCACGAAGCGCACCGTGGTGCTGTCGTACTGGAGTCGGCCGTAGCCGATCTCCTGGAAGTAGCTCCCGTTCTCGCCCGCCGGGACGAGCCCGAGCCGCTTGAACTCGGCCGCGATGTAGTCGGTCGCCATCACGCCGCCCCTGGTCCCCGCCTCGCGACCCATCATCGAGTCATCGGCCAGCTGGTAGAGCCGAGTGCGGAGGTCGTTGGCGCTGATCGCGGCGACGGTCGGACGCGGCTTCCAGGTGCGCGGCCCTTCGTCGGGCCAGAATGACTGGGCCGGTGCAATGGCGGGAATCAGCAGCAAGGAGGCAACGAGGGCAGTGCGCATGGAAGACTCGCGAGAGGAGATCGGAGATCGGAGATCCGAGATCGGAGCGGCGAACGGCGGGGGGTCCGGGCAAGATACGCGTGGCCGAGGCGATTGGTTACCGGACACGAAAAAGGCGCGGGGATCTGGCCCCCGCGCCTCGATGCAAGGCGACGTGCCATGAGCCTTGGGGGTGAACCCTCAAGGCCCAAGGCGCGAGGCCCATGGCCCCTCAGTCAATCAACCGCAACGGCATCACCAGCGTGAGATAGCTCGACGGATCGTCCCAGCCCACCGGCTCCACCGTCGCGGCGCGCTCGGGGGCCTTGAAGGTCATCCGCACCTCTTCGGTCGGGATGTACTTCAGCACCTCGAGGAGGTAGTTGGCGTTGAAGCCGATGTCGAGCGGCTCGCCCTCGTAGGTGACGGTGATTTCTTCCTGCGCCTCGCCGAGGTCCGGGGTCGTCACCGAGAGCTTGCACGAGCCGTCGCCGAACGACATCCGGATCCGGTGGGTCTGGTCCGAGGCGACGATGCTCATGCGGCGGAGGGCCGCCATCAGTGCCGCCTTCTCCGCGGTCGCGAGCTTGTCGTTCTCGCGCGGGATGACCTGCTCGTAGTTCGGGTACGGACCCTCGATCAGGCGGGTGAAGACCTGGGTCGTCGCGGAGCGGAAGCCGAGGTGGTTCTCGGAACGGCCGATCTCGAGCTCGTCGTCCGGGCCGAAGAGCTTCCGGATCTGCTCGAGCGCCTTCGGCGGCACGATCAGCTCGGCCGGCTCAGCCCCGCCCTGGACCGGGACCTCCATCTTCGCCAGGCGATGCCCGTTGGTCGCCACCATCCGCATCCGGTCGGCCGTGAGCTGCCACAGGACGCCGTTGAGGATCGGACGCGACTCCTCGGTGCTCGCGGCGAACGCGACGTGCGCCACGAGCTTCTGGAGGTCGCGCGCGGTGGTCCGCGAGGCGGCGGTGAAGGTGACCTGCGGGAACGCCGGGAACTCCTCGCGCGGGAGGCCGAGGAGCTTGAACTTCGAGCGACCGCACTCGATGATCACGCGCTGCTCGCCCTGGGTCGTGATGCGGATCCCCGCGGAGGGGAGCTCGCGCACCAGCTCCACGAGCTTCCGCGCCGGCAGGGTGATGGCACCCTCCTGGTCGACCGAGGCGGGGACCACCGTGCTCACCGCGATGTCGAGGTCGGTGCCCGAGAGCCGCAGCCCGTCGCGCGTCGCCTCGAGCAGGATGTTCGCGAGGACCGGCAGCGTCGTCTTGGCCTGCACCGCAGCGGCGACGGCGTCGAGCCCTTCCTTCAGCTGCTCGCGCGTGATGGTGAACTTCATCGATGACCCCGGAGTGCCAGTAGTTCTACGAACAGAGTGTTTAAAAGATAGTAGTAGTAGCAGTAGAGGGTCGGGAAATGTGGACCAGATCCGCAACTCTCGTCCGGAGCATCATCTGCGCGTCAACGCACCTGTGTACCGTCTGTGCGCGATGGGGATGATGCCCCGGCTTTTCCCCGACTTCCCAGATTGTCCCGCCATCCCCACACGCCGCGATCCACAGTGTGGATCAGGTCGTGAGCAACTCGGCCCGCGCGCTGTCCACACGGTCGCGGAACTGCCGATCGCGCGACAGCTGGTTCTGCACCTTGTCCACGCTGTGGATCACCGTGGAATGGTCGCGCCCGCCGAACGCCTGGCCGATCTCCACGAGCTGCATCTGGAGCAGCTCGCGCGCGAGGAACATCGCGATCTGCCGCGGCACGGTCAGCGTCTTGATGCGCGCCTTGGAGCGGAGCCCCTCCGGCGTCACGCCCCAGCGCCGGGCGACGACCTCCTGCACCTTCTCGATCGTCGGCAGCGCCTTGGGGTGCGCGTCGCCGTCGTCGGCGGGGCGCATCTTGTCAGCCAGCGCCTCGCGGGCGAGGTCGATCGAGATCTCCCGGTGCTTGAGCGACGCGAAGAGGAGGAGCTTGATGATGCACCCCTCGAGCTCGCGGACGTTCGACCGGACGTTCTCGGCGATGAAGCGGAGGACGTCGTCGGGGATCGTCGTCTCGAGGTGGTCCTGCTCCTGCTTCTTCCGGAGGATCGCGATCCGGTGCTCGAGGTCGGGCGACTTCACGTCGGCGACCATCCCCCACTCGAAGCGGGAGACGAGGCGCGCCTCGAGGCCGGGGATCTCCTTCGGGAGCCGGTCCGAGGTGAGGACGATCTGCTTCCCCGCCTCGTAGAGCGCATTGAAGGTGTGGAAGAACTCCTCCTGCGTCGCTTCCTTCCCCTCGAGGAAGTGCACGTCGTCGACCAGGAAGAGGTCGACGTCGGTGCGGTAGCGACGGCGCAGGTCGGGCATCGTGCGCCCGTGGATCCCCTCGATCACCTCGTTGATGAACTGCTCGGCCCCCACGTACAGGACCCGGGTCCCCGGGTTCCGCGCACAGACGGTGTGCGCGATCGCCTGCATCAGGTGGGTCTTGCCGAGGCCCGTCGGGCCGTAGATGAAGAACGGGTTGTACTGCTTGCCGGGGGCTTCGGCCACGGCAAGGGCGGCGGCGGCGGCGAGCTCGTTCGACTTGCCGATGACGAAGTGCTGGAACGTGTACCGGTCGTTGAGCGGCTGCGTGCTCGGGTTGACCGGGGTGGCCGGCGCCGGCGCGGGCTGCGCGGGTGCGGTCGGGACGAAGAGATCCATCTGCGGCCGCTTGGTGCGCTCGGCCGCCACCTGGAAGGCCACGGTCACCGGCTCGGCGGCGACACGCGTGGCAACCTCGGTGAGGATCGTCCCGTACTTCTCCTCGTTCCACTTCTTCGCGAAATCATCGGGGGTGCTGACGAGCAGCGCGCCGTTCTCCCACGAGATCGCCTCGTTGGAAGCCAGCCAGGTCTGGATGTTCGGCTCGGGGATCGCGCCCTTGGCGCCCTCGAGCACGCGCTTCCAGAGATCTTTGGCGGACAGCGGCATCAGTGTGTCGGAACCGGATGAATGGTGCGGATAGAAGGCTTGCGGTGGTCGCAAGGGAGGCCAAAGGTACGGTCCATTGTGGAAAAGTCAAACTCTTGACGTCTGGGGGGTGAGGCAGGTATTCTTCCGGGCTACTTTGGACGGAGTTTCTGGATATGATGCCGACGTACAAGCCGCGCAACAAGCGCCGCATCGCCAAGCACGGGTTCCGCAAGCGGATGGCCGACCGTTGGGGTCGGGCCGTCCTGTCGCGCCGCCGCAAGAAGGGGCGGAAGCGGCTCGCGGTCTCCCTGCCGTCGAAGCACGCCCGCGTCTGACCGTGACCGGCGACGAGCGCTTCCCGCGCTCGCGTCGGCTGGTTCGCGCGGCTGACGTGCGACGGGTGCTCCAGTCGGGGCGCCGGTCGCGACGGTCGCACCTCGACATTCTGTGGGCTGTCGGCGAGATGGGCCACCCTCGACTCGGACTGGTCGTACCACGGTTCCGGCAGTCGGCGGTGGCCCGCAATCGTTTGCGCCGCCGGCTCAAGGAACTCTGGCGCCGCGAGTGCCAGGCGGTGCTGCCGGCCCTCGACGCGGTGATCCGCGCCCGTCCCGAGAGCTATCGGGCCTCGTTCGCGGAGCTGCGCGACGACCTGCTGGGGTGGCGCGACCTGGTCCTCGGGACCGGGACACCGTGAAGGTCTCGGGGGTGCTCCGGTTCCCCCGTCAGCTGGTGGTCCTCGTCATTCGGGGCTACCAGCGTTTCATTTCTCCCGCCCTGCCGCCGGCGTGCCGGTTCACGCCGAGCTGTTCGCAGTACACCCTCGAGGCGGTGAGCCGGTACGGGGTGGTGCGCGGCGGCTGGTTGGGGCTTCGTCGGATCGCGCGGTGCCACCCCTGGCATCCGGGCGGTCCCGATCCGGTTCCGTGACCCGAACGGTGAGTCTGCCGTGAACGATCGTCGTCCGTTGCTTGCGATTGCGCTGATCATGGTGATCGCATTCCTGCCGAGCATCTTCCTCAAGAAGCCGGCCCCACCAGCCGTGGCCGATTCCGCCGCGGCGCCCGCGACCGACTCCGCGGTTGCCCCGCCGCTCGCGGCCCCTGCCCCGGCGCTCGCGGCTGGCGACACGACCGCGGCGTTGCCCGCGGCCTCGGCGATCGTCGACGACACGATCGAGGTGCGCTCGCCGATCTACGCCTATGGGATCTCGACGCGCGGCGGCCGGATCGTCTCGGCCCGCTTCCTCGAGTACCGCTCGCTCGCCGAGGGCGAGGGGCGCGACACGCTGGAGCTGGTCCCGGCGGCGGCGCCGCTGCTCGACAACCGGCTCATCGTCGCGGGCGACACGGTCGACTTCGCGGCGACCGGCTTCACGGCGGACGCCGAGAACCTGGTCGTGGGCGAGGGCGAGACGAAGACCCTCACGCTCACCGGCACCGTGCGCGGGCTGCCGGCGACGCTGCGCTACACCTTCCAGCATCACGACTATCGCATCGACGTCGCGGGCACCATCGGCGGCCTCCCGGTGACGGGGGCGACGCTGCTGCTCGGGATGGGCGACGGCTTCCGGCAGACCGAGGCGGTGGCTGCGGAGAACCTCCGCGAAAGCGGCGTGGTGGTGAAGCGGGACAAGAGCGAGCTCACCCGGTTCGGCGAGCTCGAGCCCGATTCGACCGAGGTGTTCGGCGGTCCGTTCGAGTGGGCGGCGGTCAAGAACAAGTACTTCGTGATGGGCGTCTTCGCGTACGACTCGCTCCGGACCGACGGGCCGAAGGGGCAGATCGGCAGCGTCATCGCGGCGGTGCGCGACACCAACGAGACGGTGACGCGGGCGGATGTCTCGGCGTCGCTCACGGTGCCGACCAGCGGCGGCTTCGCGGCGACGCTGTATCTCGGGCCGATGGAGTACGACCATCTCACCGCGATGGGCCGCGATTTCGACGACGTGAACCCGTACGGCTGGCCGGGCTTCCGCACCATCATCCGGCCGTTCGCGGTCGGCATCCGCACCGTCTTCGTCTGGATGCACGAGTCCCTCGGCCTCGCCTACGGCTGGGTGATCGTGACGTTCGGCGTGCTGATCCGCCTGCTGCTCTGGCCGCTCAACCAGAAGGCGATGCGGTCGATGACGGCGATGCAGGCGATCCAGCCCGAGCTGCAGCGGCTGCAGGAGCGCTACAAGCAGGATCCGCAGAAGCTGCAGACGGAGATGTTCAAGCTCTACAAGGAGCACAACGTCAATCCGCTCGGCGGCTGCTGGCCGATGCTGCTGCCGTATCCGTTCCTGATCGCGGTCTTCTTCGTGCTGGCGAACACGATCGAGCTGCGCGGCGTTGGCTTCCTGTGGATGCCGGACCTGGCGCGCTTCGATCCGCTCTACATCATCCCGGTGCTGATGGCGGGCTCGATGTACCTGATGACCAAGATCGGGCAGATGGGAATGCCGCCGAACCCGCAGACGAAGATCATGATGTACCTGATGCCGGCGGTCTTCCTGTTGATGTTCTCGAAGTTCGCGTCAGGGCTGAACCTGTACTACGCGGTGCAGAACCTGGCGGCGCTCCCGCAGCAGTGGCTGATCATGAAGGAGCGGCAGAAGCTGAAGAAGTCGTGAGGCGTGGGTCGTGAGTCGTGAGCGGGCGGCGGATCGGGCGACCGGTGCGCCGCCCGCTCTGCATCCCGTTGTTTTGCAACACTTTGCCACATAAATGAACGATAATTTGGGTTGCTTTTCGCCCTCCACCCTTCACCCTTCGCCCTCCACCCTTCACCCTTCCACCGCCATCCCCCCCGCCGCCGCCAACCCCACCCGCTCCACCCGTGCCGCCAGGAGTCGCCACGACAGGTAGCCGATCGCGCCGCGGGGTGGCCGGCTCCCATCCGGCGTCTCCGGGACCGGCGAGGCGGCGTCGAGCCAGCGCGCCCAGGGGCCGATGCCCCGCTCCGGGAGGTCCGCCTCGAGGGCCGCGAGGAGCCGCTGCTCGCGCGCCCGAAGCCGATCGAAGGCGACCCGGGAGAGTCCCAGGCGCTCGTGCGCCGGACAGTCCGGGTGCAACGCCGCGATGAGGTGGTGGGCCAGCCCTTCGGCGTACACCCACTCGGCGAGCGGCACGTGGGCGAGCACGGCGAGACGATCCCACGGGGTCGGCGTGGGAAGCGCCTGGCTGTGCCAGCGCGCGGCGAGGGCCAGCCCGCGGGCGAGGGCGACGCCGGCCGCGAGCGGTGCCGCGAGCTGATCCATCGCAAGGACGATCATCGGCGAGGCCGGGTGCGGCAGGACATCGACGGCGTCGCCCGGCCCGACGCCGACGAACGAGACGACCGCGACATCGCGCGGCAGCAGCCCCACCGCGTCGGCGGTGCGTGCGACCGCCTGAAGCGCGGTGGCGACCGCCTCGGCGTGCACGAAGGCCAGCGTCCCGGGGGTGACGATCGGCAGCGTCGGCTCGCTCGGATCCCACGGTCGGCGCTGGCGGGCGAGCTGCCCAAGCAGCGCCGCGTGCGCGAGGCGAAACGCCGCCACGCCGTTCGGTCCCCGGGCGTGGGCGTGGGCAAGCGGCGTGACGAGATCGAGCGGCGTCATGGCGGTCCGGGGTGGCGGGGCGGCGTGGCTGAAGTCTAGGCGGAGGGGGTGCGCGCCCGCGGGAACCGGGGCAGATTCAGGGCGTCTGCTTCCCTGAGAATCCTGCATGCTCCCCTCCGAGGTCCAGCACGCGTTGCTGGCGAGTGTCGAGACCGGCGTCGAGCCGACCTTCGTGGTCGATTCGGCCGGGATGATCCACTACGCCAACGAACCGGCAACGGCCTTCGCGGCGGCATTCGGACAGGCGGCGGTTGGCCGATCGTTCCACACCCTGGTACCCGACGCGCTGTGGGAGCGCGGCATGGCCGCGCTGCAGACCGCCTTCGCAAGCGGCCAGCCGGTCGAGATCATCGAACGCGACCCCACCCGTCCCGAATGGTACGAGGTGCGGATGACGCCGGCCGGCTCGCTGGCGGTGCTCCGGGTCCGCGATGTCACCGCCCGGATGAAGCGGGACAAGCGCGCCCGTCTCGAGGAGGCGATCACGTCGGCCTTCTTCGAGACCGATGATCTCGCCGGGTTGCTGGTGCGCGTGGCCGAACGGATGCGACGCACGGCGGGGTGGTCCGCCGCTGAATGCTGGATCGCCTCCGCCGATGGCGAGTGGGTGCAGTGCGGCGGGGACGGCGATGACGAGCTCGCGATCCAGGTCTTTCTCGGCGCGAGTCGCGGGATCCGCTTCGCCGTGGGGGAGGGGGTGCCGGCGCTGGCGGCTGCGGCCGGGATACCGACCATCTTCCCGGTGCTGGATGCGGCCTCTGGTTTCAAGCGCACGGAGCTCGCGCGGGAGGCGCGCTTCGCCGGCGCCTTCGCCATCCCGCTCTTCGAGGACGGGCGCCCGCTGGCGGTGATCACCTTCTTCGACACCAAGCCGTTCGATACGACGGTCTGGGCCGAGGTGGCGATCTCGCTCGCCGGCCACCTGCACGCCATCGTGCTGCGCCACCGACAGGCGTCGACCCTGGCGCGCTTCTTCGCGGTCTCGCCGACCGGCATGGTCGTGGCCGGCATGGACGGGCGCTTCCGCCGCGTGAACCCGGCGTTCTGCCAGATGCTCGGCCGGTCCGCGCACGAGCTCCTGGCCCAGCCCTGGCTGGCGTTCATCCACCCCGATGACGTCCAGCCAACGATCGAGGCCGCGGCACAGGTGTCGCGCGGGGGACCGGCGCTCGGGTTCGTGAATCGCTACCGCCACGCCGATGGCAGTTGGCGGGCGCTCGAGTGGACTGCGCTCCCGATGACGGCCGAAGGGACCAGTTACGCCACGGTGCGCGACGTCACCGAGGCACGCCGGCACGCGGCGATGGAGGCGCTGCAGCGGGACGCGATCCAGGGGGTCGCGGAGGGCCGTTCCCTGGACGAGGCGCTCGACCGGATCTGCCGCTCCATCGAGGCGGCGCTCCCGGACGTGCGCGCCTCGATCCTGCACGTGCGCGACGGGTTGCTCTTCACCGCCGCGGCGCCGAACCTGCCGTCGACGTACAGTGCCGGACTCAACGGCGCACCGATCGGCCCCCGCGCCGGCTCATGCGGCACCGCCGCGTGGCGCGGCGAGACGGTCATCGTCCCCGACGTGCGCACCGATCCGCTCTGGGAGGGGCTGCATCATTTGGCGACGCCGCACGGCCTCCTCGGCTGCTGGTCCGTGCCGGTGAAGGGGCGCCGCGGCGATGTGGTGGCCACCGCAGCCGCGTACACGTCGACGCCGCGCGCGCCCGATCCCGCCGAGCTCGCCGCGCTCGAGTCGGCGGCACGACTGGTCGCCATCGCCATCGATCGCAACCAACTCGACAACGAGCTGGCGCGGCTCGATGCGGCGATCGAGAACCTCAACGACATCGTGATGATCACCGAGGCGGAGCCGATCAACGCCCCGGATGGGCCGAAGATCCTCTTCGTCAACCGCGCCTTCGAGCGCCTGATGGGCTACCATCGCAGCGAGGTGATCGGGAAGACGCCGCGGATGCTGCAGGGGCCGGTGACCGACCGCGCCACGCTCGATCGGGTGCGCGCGGCGCTCGAGCGCTGGCAGCCGGTGCGCGTCGAGGTCGCGAACGTGACCAAGGACGGCCGCACGGTGTGGCTCGAGATGGACATCTCACCGATCGCCGACGCCAAGGGCTGGTACACGCACTGGGTTGCCGTCGAGCGCGACATCACCGAGCGCAAGCTGCTCGAGGGGCAGCTGCGCGAGGCGCAGAAGATGGAAGCCGTCGGCCGTCTCGCAGGCGGGGTCGCGCACGACTTCAACAACATGCTGACGGCGATCTCGGGCTTCGCGGAGCTGCTGGCCCTCGAGCTCGGCCCCGGGAAGGGCGCCGAGAGCGTGCACGAGATCCGCCGTGCGGCCGACCGGTCGGCCGACCTCGTGCGGAAGCTGCTCGCGTTCTCGCGTCGGCAGGTGATGCAGGTCCGCACCGTCGACCTGCGCGACCTCGTCCGGGAGATGGTCCCGCTGCTCACGCGGCTCGCCGGCGAGTCGATCCAGATGACCGTGGCCGTCGACGACGCCCCGATCCTCGCCTCCGTCGATCCCGCGCAGCTGGAGCAGGTGCTCCTCAATCTCGTCGTGAATGCGCGCGATGCGATGCCCGATGGCGGTCGGATGACGATCAGCGCGCACCGCACGACGACGCCGGAGGGCGAGCGCGCCGTCCTGGCGGTGCAGGACACCGGGACGGGGATTCCGGCCGAGCTGCAGGGCCAGATCTTCGAGCCGTTCTTCACCACGCGCGCCGACCGCGGCGGCACGGGGCTCGGCCTCTCGACGGTGTTCGGCATCGTCACGCAGAGCGGCGGCCGCATCGCCGTGCAGAGCGCCGAGGGGCAGGGCACGACGATGACCGTCACGTTGCCGCTCGCGCAGAGCGGTCGCGAGCTCACCCCGCCGCCGGTCCCGCCGCCGGCGCGCGGCGCGGCGACGGGCACGATCCTCGTCGTCGAGGACGAGGAGCTGGTGCGTCGCTACGTGGTGCGGATGCTCGAGCGCGAGGGGTACGCGGTGCTCGCAGTGGGGGATGCGCCAGAGGCCGAGTCGATCGCGCAGGCCCACGATGGGCCGCTCCACCTGCTGCTCACCGATGTCGTCCTCCCGAGCCGCAACGGCCGCAAGGTGGCCGAGACGGTGCAGGCGAAGTTCCCCGGTCTCCCGGTGGTGTACATGTCGGGCTACACCGAGGACGCCATCGTGCGGCACGGCGTGCTGGAGGAGGGGATCGCGCTGCTGACCAAGCCGTTCACGCGCGAGGAACTGCTCGATCGCGTGGCGGCCTCGCTCGCGGGACGCTAGGCGCCCGGCTTCCGCTGCCGGCTGACGCGATCGAGGAAGGCGCGCTCGCCGGTGGTGAGCGAGTCGAGCCCCGAGGCGCCGATCTTGTCCAGGAGGCGGTCGAGCTCCGCCTGCTCGGCCCGGGCGAGATCCGCGGCGGTGGGCGTCGGCTCGGGACGCGGCGCGGCGGCGGCCTCGCGCCCCTCGCGCTCCACCCCGTGCGCCACCGGCACCGAGACGCGCGGCCGGAGCGGCGGCATCGGCATCGTCGGCCGGCCGCGACCGAGCCCCTGCATCGCGAACCAGAGCCAGCCGAACGCCATCCCGCCGAGATGCGCCTCGTGCGCGATCGCGCCGCCCCCGACGAACATCCCGACGACATCGAACACGGCGATCACGGCGATCAGTGTCCGCGCCTTGATCGGGGCGGGGAAGGGGAAGATGAACATCTCCGCATCGGGGTGCTGCCGCGCGAACGCCAGCGCGACGCCCAGCACGGCGCCCGATGCGCCGACGAATGGCGTCACCGGCAGCGCACCGTGCACCAGCAGGGCGAACGCCGCGGCGCCGACGGCGCAGTAGAGATAGAAGAGGGTGAACGACGCCGCGCCCATCCGCCGCTCGACCGCCGGCCCGAACGCAAGCAGGGCCAGCGCGTTGCCGAGCAGGTGCAGCAGGCCGCCGTGCACGAAAGCGTAGGTCACGAAGGTCCACGGCTGCCGGAACGCGCTCGACGGGTCGAAGCGCAGCGCGTCGGTGATCGCCGGCGACGTCAGGATCGTCTGCTGCAGCAGCAGCACGACGGCGTTGATCGCCAGGAGGCGACCGACGACGGGCGTGAGGCGGCTGAGCAGCGAGTCGAGCATGTCGAGTCGTGGGTCGTGAGTCGTGGGTCGTGAGGGGGCGTCAGCCCCGGGCGATCCGTTCGCAGAGCTCCCCGAAGGCGATCCCCACGGCCGCCGCCGATTGCGGCAGCAGCGAGGTGGCGGTCATCCCCGGCAGGGTATTCACTTCCAGGCAGTACAGGCGTCCGTCGGGCGTCAACCGGAAATCCACGCGCGAATACCCGCTGCACTTGAGCGCCCGGTGTGCCGCGAGGCCGAGTCGCTGCACCTCCGCCGTGATCTCCGGCGGCAGGTCGGCCGGGAAGATCTCCTGCGACATCCCCGGCGTGTACTTGCACTCGTAGTCGAACAGCTCGTGCGCGGGGATGATCTCGCCGACGGCCAGCGCCGTGTCGCCGAGGATGCCCACCGTGAGCTCGCGCCCGGGGACGAAGGCCTCGAGCATCACTTCGTCGTCGTGCTCGCGTGCCACGCGAATCGCGCGCTCGAGCTCGTCGAGGTGGCGCACCACCGAGAGGCCGACCGTCGAGCCCTGCTTCGATGGTTTGACCACCAGCGGCAGCCCGAGGTTCCCGACCGCCGTGTCATCGGCCGGGTGCATCACCCAGTCCGCCGTCGGCACCCCCGCCTCCTGGAAGAGCCGCTTGGCGATGTCCTTGTCCATCGCCAGCGCGCTCGCGACCGCCCCGGACCCGGTGTAGCGCACCCCCGCCAGGTCGAGCAGGTGCTGGAGCGTCCCGTCCTCGCCGCGGCCGCCGTGGAGCACCAGAAAGACCGCATCGGCCTCGGTGACGACCGGCTCGGCCAGAAGCCCACCGAGCAGGACCGCCCGCTCGCGCACGGCAAGTTCGGCCACATCGAGCGCCGACGCCGCCACCCGCGGCGAGAGCAGCCGCTGCTCGGCCGCGGCATCGAGCACCCCCTCGACAGTATCGACCACCGTCACGCGATGGCCACGCTCGCGGAGCGCCCCCACGACCTGCGAGGCCGAGGCGAGGGCGACGAGGCGTTCGGCGGATGAGCCGCCGGTGAGGACGGTGATCCGCTTCATCGGCCGATCAGCATCCGGAGGACGTCGTGCCGCGAGACGATGCCGACGAGGCGGTCGCCCTCGCGCACCAGCGCCGCGGGCACCTCGCGCGACAGCAGCGGGGCCAGGCGATCGACCGGCAGCGACGGCTCGACTTCGGGCAGCGGCGCATCCATCGCCTCGCGGCACGGGCGGTCGAGGAGGGCCGGCTGCTCGAGTGCCTGCTGCATCAGCGTCGCCTCGATCATCACGCCGATGGCACGGCCGTCCTCGATGACGGGAAGCTGCGACACGTCCCACGTGCTCATCAGGTTGAGCGCCTGGCGCACCTGCGAGGCGGGGGCCACCTGCACCAGCGTCGGGGCCGCGCCGCCGCGGCGCGCCAGCAGGTCGGCGACGGTCGGCACCGGCAGGTCGAGCAGGCCGTTGTCGCGCATCCAGTCGTCGTCGAAGGTCTTCGAGAGATAGCGCTCGCCGGTGTCGCAGAGAATGGTGACGACGCAGGCGCTCGGATCGTCGAGCTGTTTCGCGAGCTCGAGGGCGAGGTGCACATTGCCGCCCGCGGAGCCGCCGACGAGGATCCCTTCCTCGCGCGCGAGGCGGCGCGCCATCGTCATCGCGTCGCGATCGCTCACCTGGCGGAATTCATCGATGAGATCCCACCAGACCGTGGTCGGCGCCTTGTCGCCGCCGACGCCCTCGACCTTGTAGGGCGCACCATCGGTGCCGAGGGTGCGGGTGCGGTGATAGCCAGTGTAGAGGGAGCCGACCGGATCGCCCGCGATGACGCGGATCGCGGCGTTCTGCTCCTTGAGGTACTTGCCGGTGCCGCTCACCGTGCCGCCGGTCCCCGCGCCCGCGACGAAGTGCGTCACCGCACCGCCGGTCTGCCGCCAGATCTCGGGGCCGGTGGTGCGATAGTGCGATTCCGGGTTGACCTGGTTGTAGAACTGGTTGGCGAGGATCGCGCCCGGGGTGTCGTGGGCGATCTGCTTCGCCTTCATCACGTAGTTCTCGGGGTGATCGGGCGGCACCGCCGTCGGGGTGATGACGACCTCGGCGCCGTACGCCTTGAGCAGCTTCACCTTTTCCTGCGACATCTTGTCGGGGAGGGTGAAGATGCAGCGGTACCCCTTGAGCGCGGCGGCGATGGCGAGGCCGACGCCGGTGTTGCCGCTGGTCCCCTCGACGATGGTCCCGCCGGGCTTGAGTGTCCCATCCCGCTCGGCCGCCTCGATGATGGCGAGGCCGATCCGGTCCTTCACCGAGGCGCCGGGGTTGGCGTACTCGGCCTTGCCGTAGACCGGGGTGCGGAGGCCGCGCCCGACCCGCCCGAGGCGGATCAGCGGCGTTTCGCCGATGGTGTCGAGGACGGAGGCGTACGGGGTCGGATGAGGATAGGCCATCGCGAAGGATACAGCGGAGGGGGAGAACGGTGAACAGTGAATGGGGACACGGGACACGGGACAGGGGATGTGCCCCCTCACCCCTTACGCCTCACCCCTCACCCTGTTCACGGTTCACCGTTTCCTGTAGGCCCTCGCCTTCGCCCGGTTCCCGCAGCTCCCCATGTCGCACCAGCGGCGGGAGCGGTTGCGAGAGCGATCGAAGAACAGCGCGCCGCAGCCGTCGCAGACCTTGAGTCGGGTGCGGTCGTCGTGTGAGGCGAGGAGGGTGGCGGTCGACCAGACCGCAGGGAAGACTCGGCGGGTGACCTCGCCGGGGTCGCGACGCCACCCCCAGCCGTAGCCGCTGACGGTGGGCACGAGCCCGCGGGCGGCGGCGGCTCGGCTCAGGATCCGGTCCAGCGCGTCGAGGTCGGCGTCGCTCGCACCGACCCCGCGGGCCTCGTCGCGGAGCAGTCGGGCGAGGAGCTCCCGGACCCGCAGGACCGCCCGCCGGACCGCGGGGGGCGGCGGATCATCGGTCGGATCGAACGGGGTGTGGAGAAAGCCGAGGACGGCGTGTTCCTGAAGAGGCGCTAGCACGTAACCACCATACAGCTAAACGATGGTTACTGGCAAGGGGACAAGGGACACGGGACGCGTGACAAGGGCGCCTGAACCGAGATCCCTTGTCGCGTGTCCTTTGTCGCGTGTCCTGCTGGTCAGTTCACCGGCGTCGTCGTGCTATCCGGCAGCACAAACCTGATCGGCACCTGCAGTGGCGCCACGACCAGCGAGTCGCCGATCCGGGCCGGGGTGAAGCGGAGGGACGCGGCGGCCTGGAGCGCGGCGGCGTCGAACGCGGCCCGGCCGCTCGAGGTGGCGATCCGGGTCGAGTCGCGGATCGCCATCCCCGCCGTGTCCACCACGACGTAGAGGAGCACCTCGCCCTCGACCCGCTCGGCGAACAGGTCAGGCGGATAGGGGATCTGCGGTTCGCCGATCGGCACCGCGGGGGTCAGCTCGGCCGGCGGGGCGGGCTCGGCACCGCAGGCGGCCAGGAGGAGGATCAGGGAAAGCGGGCGCATTTCGGGAAAGTAACCCCGGAGATTGGCGATCAGAGGTCGGAGATCCGAGGCTGCGTCCTCCGATCTCCGATCGCCGATCTCAGGTCTCGTTCTTCAGCTTCGCCAGCTCCTGCAGCGCCTCGAGCGGCGTCATCCGATTCAGGTCGAGCTCGCGGAGCCGCTCGAGAATCGGATCGACCGGCGGCGGCACCGGGGCCGGAGCGAGGTCGAAGAGGGACGGCTGCGCGGGGTCCTGCCCCACCGGCGGTGCGCCCGGCACCATCCGGTGGCCGGTCTCGAGCGTCCCGAGGACGTCCTTCGCGCGCCCGACCACGGCGGCGGGAAGTCCCGCGAGCTCGGCCACGTGGATCCCGTAGCTCCGGTCGGTGCCGCCATGCTCGAGCCGATGCAGGAAGACGATCCCCTGCGCCGTCTCCTTCACCGCGACGTTGCAGTTCCGCGCGTGCGCGAGCTTCTCGGGGAGCTGCATCAGCTCGTGGTAGTGGGTCGCGAACATCGTGCGGCAGCCGATGCGGTCGTGCAGGTGCTCGGTGACCGCCCACGCGATCGCCACGCCGTCGTAGGTGCTGGTGCCGCGACCGATCTCGTCGAGCAGCACCAGCGAGCGTGCCGTGGCGTTGTGGAGGATCGCGCTGGTCTCGCTCATCTCGACCATGAACGTCGACTGCCCGCGCGCGAGGTTGTCGCTCGCGCCGACGCGGGTGAAGAGCCGGTCGACGATGCCGATGCGCGCGCGCTCGGCCGGGACGAAGCTGCCGAGCTGCGCCAGGAGCACGCAGAGCCCGATCTGGCGCAGGATGGTGCTCTTGCCGGCCATGTTCGGGCCGGTGACGAGGAGCACCCGCTCGCGCTCGTCGAAGCGGACGTCGTTCGGCACGAAGCGCTCGCGCGGCATCATCCGCTCGATCACCGGATGGCGCGAGCCCGTGAGCACCAGCTCCATCCCCTCGTGCAGCTCGGGGCGCACCCAGCGTTCGGTGACGGCGACCTCCGCGAGTGACGCGAGGACATCGAGGCGTGCCACGAGGTCCGCGGTGCCCTGCACTCGGGCGATCGCGGTGCCGACGGCCGCGCGGAGCTCGCCGAAGAGCTCACCCTCGCGGGCCAGGATCCGCTCCTCCGCGCCGAGGACCTTCGCCTCGTACTCCTTGAGCTCGGGCGTGACGTAGCGCTCGGCGTTGGCGAGGGTCTGGCGCCGCTCGTAGTCGGCCGGCACCGCCTCGCGATTGGCGTGGGTGATCTCGATGTAGTAGCCGAAGACCTTGTTGAAGCCGACCTTGAGCGACGGGATCCCGGTGCGGTCGCGCTCGCGCTGCTGGATCGCGGCGAGGGCGTTGCGGCCGTTGTCGCGCAGGTCACGGAGCTCGTCGATCTCGGCGTCGAAGCCCGGGGCGATGACGCCGCCATCCGCGAGCGTGATCGGCGGCCGCTCGCTGAGGCCGCGCTGCAGCAGGTCGGCGAGATCGGCGAGCGGGTCGAAGGTGCGCGCGGCGTGGGCAAGCAGCTCCGCGTCGCTGCCGGCGAGCTCGCCGAGGATCGTCGCGAGCGTCGGGAGTCGCACGAACGAATCGCGCAGCGCCCCGAGCTCCCGCGGCGTGGCGCGACCGGCCGCCGCGCGCGCGGCGAGCCGCTCGAGGTCGCGGACGCCATCGAGCGACTCGCGGAGTCGCGTGCGGAGGCGCCCCTCGGTGGCGAGCGTGCCGACGGCGGCGTGGCGCGCGGTGATGCGCGCGAGGGCCCGCAGCGGCGACACGACCCACTGGCGGAGCAGGCGGGCCCCCATCGGCGTCATCGTGCGATCGAGCGTCTCGACCAGGGTCACGCCCTTTGCGCCGGCGCGAAGCGGCTCCACCAGCTCGAGGTTGCGCCGCGTCATCTCGTCGAGCCAGCAGAGGTCGTCGGCGCGCCGCAGCACCGGACGGCGCAGCTGCGGGATGCCGGCGGGCTGCAGCTCGAGAGCATAGCGAAGCAGGGCCCCCGCGGCGCCGATGGCGGGCGCATCCGCGGGGTCGAGGCCCAGGCCATCGAGCGACGCGAGGCCGAGGCGACGCGCGAGCTCCTCGCGCGCGAGTTCGGCGTCGAACTCCCAGCGCTCGCGCGGCGTGCGCAGCACCTCGCTGTCGAGCGGCAGCGCGTCGTCACCCTTGGGGTGCACGACTTCGGCGGGCGCCAGGCGACCGAGCGCCTCGGCGACGCCGTCGGGCGCCGCGCGCTCGAGCGCGAACTCGCCGGTCGAGAGGTCGAGGGCCGCGATGCCGGCACCTCCCTCCGCAAGCGGGAGCACGGCCACCAGCCAGTTGTTGCGCGACCCGGGGACGTAGTCGTCGTCGAGGAACGCGCCCGGGGTCACGGTCTCGACGACGGCGCGCTTGACGATGCCCTTGGCGAGCTTCGGGTCCTCGATCTGCTCGCAGATCGCGACGCGATGGCCGGCGGCGATGAACTGGCGCAGGTACCCCGCGGCGGCCTTCACCGGGACGCCGGCGAGCGGCGTGCCGTCGCCGCGCGCGGTGAGGGTGATGTTCAGCACCCGCGACGCGACCTGCGCGTCGTCGTAGAACATCTCGTAGAAGTCGCCCATCCGGAAGAAGAGAATCGCGCCAGGGTGGCGCGACTTGATCTCCTGGTACTGGGCGAGGAGCGGCGTCGTGCTCACGGCGCTCGCGTCACGAACGGCTGGCCGCCGACCGCGGCTGCCAGCGCGGCGACCTTCGCCTGCGCCGCCTCGCGGGTCGCGAACGGGCCGGCCTGCAGCTTGGTGAGGCCGTTGGGGCCCGGCACGCGAAACACCGTGAAGCCGGCACGCTCGATCTGCTGCTCGACGCGACGGATCGCGGCCGGGTCGCTCACGGCGGCCACCTGCACGCGCCACGGCGAGGCGGGGGCCGTCGCGGTGCGATCCTCCGGCGCCGGGGTGCGCACCGGTTCGGGCTGCGGCTGGGTCGGCACCGGGCCGGTCGGCGTCGTGCTGCCGCCCAGGGTGGTGCAGCGCTGGCGCGTGAACTCGAGCTGGTTCTTGAGCTCGACGTCGTCGCCGACGCGCTCGATCCCGCGCGTGAGCCACGCACACGCGGTGGTGCCGTCACGCCGCTCGAAGGCCGCACGCGCGCCCCAGAGCGCCGCGGTCGGCAGGACCGGCGACAGCGGGTAGTCGGCCATCAGGCGGGTGACGCGCGCGACCGTGCCCTGGGTGTCGCCGGCGCCGTAGTCGAGCTGCGCGAGCCGCAGCAGCGCCCGATCGGCCCACGCCGAGGTGGCGTACTCGACCGCCACGCGCGAGAAGAGGAGCCGGGCCTGGTCGCCGGTGCGCGCCACGGTCGCCGCCGTGTAGAGCGCCTCGGGATACGACGCGTCGGCCGACGCCGTCTCCTCGAGGTAGCGATTGACCAGCACGCGGGCGGAGTCGCCACGGCCGTCCTGCGCGAGGCGGAGGATCTCGACGAAGCGCGGCGTGGTCGGGAGGGCGGAGTCCTGCGCGGCGAGCGGTGACGCGGCGAGCGACAGGACGACAGCGAGGCGACGGAGCGACATCAGGCGGCCTTCCGGGTGCGTGAGGCAGCGAGGGCGAGGACGAGATCGGTCAGGATGCCCTGCTCGCCGGAGACGGTGGTGGTCTTGAGGGCGACGTCGGCGGCGAGGGTGGCCCGCACGGCCGCATCGAGGCGCGCGAGCGACCAGCGCCCGACGACCTCACCGACGAGTCGCGCGAACGGATCGTAGGAGCCGACACTCGGGCGCGTGCCGAAGCAGAGCTTCTTCACCGGGTCGACGAGCGACGCGCCGCGGATCTTCCGCGCTTCGGCGGTGACGCGGCCCCAGCGGAGCACCAGCAGCGAGGAGCCCAGGAGGGTGACCAGCTTCACCCCCGAGACCCCCGACTGCTCGAGCACGCGCGGCAGCGTCGCCATCGCGCGGGGGAGGTCGTCGGCCAGCACGGCGTCGCGCCAGTCGTCGGCGGTCTCGCCGGCACGCACGCCGACCAGGTCACCGACCGTCGCGAGGTCGAGCGCCGCGCCGCCGCCGAGCCCGGCGAGCTTGCCGCACTCGGCGTGCAGGAGGCCGAGGTCGCCGTTGGTGGCGCGAAGCAGGTGCTCCCGTGCGTCGGGGGCGAGGGTCACGTCGACCGCGGCGAGGCGCGCATCGAGCCAGGCGTCGAGGGCGTCGCCGATCGGCGTCGCGCACTCGACGCTCACGCTGCGCGCCGCGAGGTCGGCATCCGGGTCGTTGCCATCGCCCTGCACCAGGACCAGCACGGTCTCGGGCGCGGGACGTTCGAGATACTGCAGGGCAGGCTGCTTCGCCTTCGTCTTCCGCTTCCACGCCTCGACGTCGCGGAGCACCACGACGCGGCGATCCGCCATCATCGGCAGCGTGCTGCACGCGGCGGCGAGGGCGTCGGGCTCGACCTGCGTGGCGCTCAGCAGGTCGAGGTTGAAGTCGCGGAGCCCGGGGTCGAGGATGGTGTCGAGCAGCGTCGCCACCGCCTCGTCGCGGAGCAGCGCCTCCGGCCCGTGCACGTAGTACGCCCCCGCCGGCGGATCGGCGGCGAGTGCGCGCTGGAGCTGGTCGGGGCGGAGACGGCGAGCCATCGCCGAAAGCTAACTAGCGGATCGGGCGGGTCTTGAAGCGTGCGGACAGGGAGTGCTGGAGGCCTTCGGACGGATCGAGTTCGTGATTCCGCAGCATCTCGACCCCGACGTGGAGCGCCCGGTGGTGCGAGCGGCACTTCGGGCAGAGCTCGACGTGGGCCCGCATCCGCTCGGCCATCGCCGGATCGTTGCCGTCACGGAAGTCGGTGTAGTAGCGGGAGAACTCGGCGCAGGTCATAACCCCTCAGGATACTGCGGATCGGCGGAAGGCGGAAGGCGGAAGGCGGAGGGGGGATGTAAGGGGTAAGGGGTGAGGGGGAACGACCGTTCGCTCCCCCTCACCCCTTACCCCGTACCCCTCACCCACGGTTCACCGTCAGTCCAGATATGGCGCCACCATCTGCGCGAACGCCGACCGGGCCCGGTTCAGCCGCGACTTCACCGTGCCGAGGTTGGTGCCGGTGATGTCGGCGATCTCCTCGTACGACTTCCCCTCGAGCTCCCGCAGCACGAAGACGGTGCGGTGGTGGTCGGAGAGCCGCGCCACGGTGCCCTGCACGAGGTCATACAGGTGCTGGTTGTGGAAGACCTGGTCCGGCCGCGTCGAGGCATCCTCGAGCTCGAGCGGGCGGGCGTCCTCTTCCCATTCCGCGCGGGCCGACTCGTGGAAGACCAGCGGCGAGCGGGCGCGATTGCGGAGCTCGTTCTTCGCCAGGTTGGAGGCGATGGTGTAGATCCACGTCGAGAACTTCCGCGTCGGATCGAAGCGGTGCAGGTGGCGGTGCACCCGCACGAAGGCTTCCTGCACCAGATCCTCGGCGCGCTCGCGGTCGCCGATCATCCGGAAGATGAAGTTCAGCAGCCGACCCTGATAGCGGCGCACCAGCTCGCCGAAGGCGAACTCGTCGCCGGCGAGATGGGCCGCCACGAGGCGCGCGTTCTCCTCGTTGGCGCGGTCGGAGGCGGGGGACGCAACCATCGTCCGCTCACGAACCGGAGCAGCGGTGTAGGTCGCGCTGGGCAGTGCGATCGACGTCATGGGGCTCTCCCTTACTCTTGTGTGTGTTCAAGCAAGGTCGACCCAACGTTGGACACCGGTCGAGGGAGCGCCCCCGAGGGTCCCGCAAGGTCGTCACATCACGCTATTCGTTCCGGATTCCCGAATGGATGCACCGACACGGAATCCCGTGGAGAGCATCCTGAACCGGCAGCGAGATGGGTGACGAGCAAAGTGTACTGTCTGGTACACGATTGTTCAAGGTTGCCGCAAGAAACCCTGAACAAAGAGGAGGGCGGTCACGGTCTTGGTGTCACGGATGGTTCCATTTTGAACCATCGTGAGGGCGGCGGACCAGCGGGTCGGGTGGAGGTCGAGCACCTCGTCGTGCTCCAGCGCGGTCTCCCCCGCGGTGAGGCCGGCGGCGAGGAAGAGGTGGATCACCTCGTCGGTGAAGCCCGGGGTGGTCCAGATGCTGGTGAGCGGCTGCATCGTCGCCGCCCGGTAGCCGGTTTCCTCGGCGAGCTCGCGATGCGCGGTGGCGAGCGGTGCCTCGTCGCCGTCGCGCCGCCCGGCCGGGATCTCCCAGAGGTAGTCGCCCGTGGCGTGGCGGTACTGCCGGATGAGGAGCACGCGCGGATCGGGATCGTCGACGGGATCGAGGAACGGCAGTACCGCCGAGGCGCCGGGATGTCGCAGCATCTCGAGCTCGCCGACGTTGCCGTTGGGGAAGCGCACGGTGTCGATGTCGAGCGACACCACGCGCCCGGTGTGGATGCGCCGCGAGCCGAGGAGGGTCATCAGTACGCCTGCACGGTGATCGGGCCGAGGCCGAGGCGCTCGAGGCCTGGCCGGATGGCGGCGACGTCGCCGACGATCACGACGGTGAGTGCCGCCGGATCGAGATGCCGTCGCGCCGCGCGCTGCACGTCCTCCGCGGTGAGTCGGGTGATCGCCTCAAGCTCCTCGCTGATCGCGGTGAGCGACCGACCGAAGAGGAGCGCCTCGACGATCGCGGTGCCGAGCTGGCCCGCCGTCTCGAAATCGCCGGCCGAGCCGAGGACGAGATAGTTGCGGGCGCGCTCGAGCTCGGTGGTCGGCACCGGCTCGTCCCGAAGCCGCGCGAACTCGCGGAAGAGGATCGCCACCGACGAGTCGGTGACATCGGTGCGCACCGAGGTGCGGGCCTCGAACGCATCGGGCACCGGGCTCCAGCCGAAGCCGGTGCGGGCGCCGTAGGTGTAGCCGCGCTGCTCACGCAGGATGTCGTTCACGCGCGCGGAGAACGAGCCGCCGAGGATGGTGTTCATCAGCGCGAGGGCGGCGTAGTCCGGCGTGTTGCGCGGGACGCCGGGCGCCCCGATGCGGAGCACCGACTGCGCGGCGCCCGGCTTGTCCACGAGGATGATCCGCGTCGCCGGGCGCGGCGCGGCCCCGAGCGAGCCCGCGGCGAGCTTCCCCAGCGGCGCGGCGGGTGGCGTCCACGCCCCGAAGTGCCGGTCGGCCATCGCGCGGGCCTCGGCGAGCGTGATGTCGCCGGTGAGCACCAGCGTGGCGCGCCGCGGATCGGCGAGGCCGTCCCAGGTGCGGCGCACCAGCGCGGAGTCGATGCGCGCGACGTTGGCCGAGTCGCCGCCGAGGGCGACGTGATACGGATGCCAGGCCGGGAAGACGTTGCGCGCGAAGACGCGATCGGCGACGGCGTCGGGCTCGTCGCGCTCCTGGGTGAGCTCGGCCAGCCGCAGGTCGCGCTGGCGGGCCACGTCGCTCGCCGCGAACGCGGGGCGGAGCGCCGCATCCGCGAGAAGGGCCATCGCCTCGCTGAAGGTGCGCTTCGGGCCGCTGAGCGTGAGTCCGACCATCTCCCAGTCGGCACCGCTTGACAGGCGCGCCCCGAGGAAGGCGGTCGCCTCCGCGAACGCAAACGCATCGCGCGCGCCGGCGCCCTCGTCGAGCATCCCCGCGGTGAAGGCGACCACGCCGGGCGCCACCCCCTCGACCCGCGCACCGCCATCGATGACGAGTCGGGCCGAGACGATCGGGACCTCGGCGTTCCGCGCGACGAGCACGGTCAGCCCATTGCCGAGCCGGGCCGTATCCACCGTGGGGAGCAGGATCGCCGGAGGCGGGCCGAGTTCGGGCGGCGTGGTGACCTGGGCGCCGAGATCACTGGCGGCGAGCGCCACGGCGACCGGAATCGCGTTCCACCACGCACGACGACGTGAACGGTTCACGGGACCACCTCCGGGGCGACCGCTGCAAGGGCGCGCTGGCCCTCCGGCACGACGCTGACGATCGCCCGCGGCCCCGTCAGGTAGGTGCGCACCACGCGCTGAACGTCCTCGGCGGTCACGGCCCGGAGGCGATCGAGGTCGCGCTGGAACGCGTCCGGGGTGCCGGTCTCGAAGTAGTAGGCGTTGAGGGCCTCGGCCTTGCCGTCGACGGTCTGGATCCGGGCAAGGAAGCCGGCCTCGAGCGCGTTTCGGGCCTGCTCGAGTTCGCGTGTCGACGGTCCCTCGGTCGCGAGCCGCGCGAGCTCCTCGTCGATCGCGCGCTGCAGCCGGGGCAGCGCGATCCCTGGCCCCGCCAGCGCGCCGACCACGAAGTCGCCCGCGTAGCGCTTGGCGTCGGCGAAGGCATAGACCTCGGCCGCCGTGGCCTCGTCGTACACGAGCCGACGCGTCAGCCGGGCATTCTTCGCGCCGGCGAGCAGCACGCGCGCCACCTGCAGCGCGGCATCATCCGGGTGCCACGCGCGGACCGTCGGAAAGACGTACTGCAGCATCGGGAGCTGGACGCGATCCTCGAGAACCCGCGCGGTGTCGCGCCGCATCGGCGCGCGCACGGGAATCGTCTCGACGATCGCGGGGCCGCGCGGGATCGCGCCGAAGTAGGTGCGCACCAGCGCCAGCACGCTGTCGCGGCGCACCGCGCCGGCGACCGCGATCACCGCGTTGTTCGGGGCGTACCAGGTGCGGAAGAACTCCTGCACGTCGTCGAGCGAGGCGGCCGAGAGGTCACGCATCGAGCCGATGACGGGCCACGAATAGGGATGGCTCGACCGATAGAGCATCGTCGGCAGGTGGTCGGTGACCAGCCCGTACGGCTGGTTCTCCACGCTCTCCCGGCGCTCGTTCTTCACGACGTCCCGTTGCGCATCGACCTTGGCCGCGTCCATCGTCGGCAGCAGCCATCCCATCCGATCGGCCTCGAGCCAGAGCATCAGCGCGAGGGCGCTGGACGGTCCCGACTCGTAGTAGTTCGTGCGGTCCTCGGTGGTGGAGCCGTTGTTGTTCGCGCCGGCGGCCTCGAGGAGGCGATCGAACTGCGGATAGGGCGCGTGCTGGCTCCCCATGAACATCAGGTGCTCGAACAGGTGCGCGAAGCCGGTGCGCCCGGGCTTCTCGCGCCCGGAGCCGACGTGGTACCAGACGTTCACCGTGGCGATCGGTGCCGAGTGGTCCTCGTGCACGATGACGCGGAGGCCGTTCGGCAGCGTGTCGATCGTCGCGGGGACGCTGACCTGCTGCGCGGCGAGCGGTGCGGCGAGGAGCGCGGTGCCGAGCAGTGCGCGCCCGAGGGCGAGCGCGGTCACAGGACGAATCGCTCGCCGTGCGCCGGGACGTGCACCTCGCCGACGCCCTCCGACAGGAGGAGCTCCCGCATCCCCGCGAGCGCCTCGGGCTCGCCGTGCACGCAGAAGGCGCGCTTCACCGGGCCGCCGAGGTTGCGCACCCAGCGGCGCAGCTCGTCCTGGTCGGCGTGCGCGGAGTAGCCGTCGATGGTCGCGACCTCGGCGCGCATCGGGTGCATCTCGCCGTAGATCTTCACCTCGCGCGCGCCCTCGCGGATGCGCCGACCGAGGGTGTACGCCGCCTGGAAGCCGACGAAGAGGACGCAGTTGTCGGGATGCCCGCCGTGGTTGATCAGGTGGTGCAGGATCCGCCCCGACTCGGCCATCCCGCTCGCCGCGATGATGATCGCCGCGCCCTGCAGCCCGTTGAGGCGCTTGGACTCCTCGACGTCGCGCACGAAGCGCACGAGGCGATGGTCGAAGATCTTGGCGTTGGCCTGGATCAGGTCCTCGGTGCCGTCGTACACCTCGGGGTGGAGCCGGAAGACGGCGGTCGCCTCCATCGCGAGCGGCGAGTCGACGAAGACGGGGATCTCGGGGATCTTCCCGTCGCGGAAGAGCTCGTGCAGCTCGTAGAGCAGCTCCTGCGTGCGGCCGACGGCGAACGACGGGATCAGCACCTTGCCGCCGCGCCGGGCGACGCGACGCACGATGTCGGCGAGCGCCTCGGAGGCCTCGCTGGTCGTCCCGTGGCGCTTGAGGGCGTAGGTGCTCTCGATGATGAGCGCGTCGACGGGGCCGGTCGGTGCCTGCGGGTCCCGGATGATCGGCTGGTTCCAGCGACCGATGTCGCCGGAGAAGACGACGCGCGGCTCCCCCGGGGCGCCGGTGAGCGTGATGCTCGCGCTGCCGAGGATGTGCCCCGCGTCGTGGAAGGTGGCGCGCAGGTCGCCGCCGTTCACGCGGAACTCGCGACCGTACGGGTGCGTGTGCATCAGGCCGGGGACGGCCAGCGCGTCGGCCATCGTGTAGAGCGGCTCCGATTCCCGGCCGGCACGCCCCTTCTTCTGCAGCCAGCGGAAGTCGGTCTCCTGGATGTGCGCGGAGTCCGGGAGCATCACCGCGCAGAGATCGCGCGTCGCGGCCGTGCAGTGGATCGGGCCGTCGTACTGCTTCGAGACGAGGAGCGGCAGCCGCCCGCTGTGGTCGATGTGCGCGTGGCTCAGCACGATGGCGTCGAGGTGCCGCGGGTCGAAGGGGAGCACCGCGTTGAGGCGGCGCGCCTCCTCGCGGTGGCCCTGGAAGAGGCCGGCATCGAGCGCGAGCTTGCGCCCGTGCCATTCGACGAGGTGGCACGAGCCGGTGACCTGCCCGGCCGCGCCCCAGAACGAGATGGCGACGTCACGACTCATGAGGCAAGACTCCAGAGAAGGATGACGGGCAGCTTGGCCGCCTCGGCCAGCAGGTAGCGCACCTCGGTGCCGAAGCGCGCGGAGATCGGCGAGGTCCGCGTCGGCGAGGTGTACGCCGCGAGCCCGACGCGGCGCGCCTCGAGCCGGAGGCGCGCGAGATGGAACGGGTCGCTGACCAGGATCACGCGCTGCACCGCGTCGCCGCCCAGCAGGTCGCTCACCGCCTCCATCGACTCCGCCGTCGAGCGGCCCTCGGCCACGACCGCGATCTCCTCGGTCGGGATCCCCGCCTGCACGAGATAGCGACGCCCGGCGGTCGCCTCGCTCATCCGATCGCCGGCCACGATGCCGCCGGTGACGACGATGAGCCCGGCGTATCCCTCGCGCCGCAGGAGCGCGGCGTGGTCGAGTCGCGCCTGGAAGACGGGCGAGGGGCGGCCATCGTACTGCGCCGCGCCGAGGACGACGATCGCATCGGCATCGTAGCGCTGGTCGAGTCGCGACACCACGAGCACGACCAGGAAGGAGAGGACATACAGCAAGGCGGCGCTGGCCGCGAGGGCGAGCGCCCACGCGCGGGCGGCACGACTCAGAAGGGGAACGATTCCCCCTCGCGCGGCACGATCACGTCGCGGACGCCCTCCTCGCGGAGGATCGTCACCATCATCGCGACCGCGAGGTCGTCGCCCTGCACCACGAAGGCGCGGCGGATCGGGCCGTGCAGCGCGCGCAG
>DASTAN010000097.1:0-2907 GCA_035712665.1 Gemmatimonadales bacterium | reverse complement strand
GCCCAGCGCAAGGGCGGTCGGCTCACCGGCGACCTCGACCGGCGGCGCCTTGGCGACGCCGAGGGTGAAGAGTCGCCACGCCTTGCTGCCCCAGGTCGAGGTCAGGAATCGCGTCCACCACTTGCCGCGCGTGCCGCGGAGTGCCGCCACGCGACGGATCGCGACCGCCGGGGCCAGCACCGTCGCGAGGAGCCCCGGGACCGCAGTGAAGAACTCGCCATCCGTCATCAGGGCCATCCCCGCGACCATCACACCGGCCGCACCGGCGATCACGCCGGGCACCGCGTTCCAGAACGGCAGGCGCGACCGTCCGATCCGAGTCGGCTCCTCCGCCTCGAGGTCGGCGATGGCGCGGAGCGCCTGCGGGCGCGTGTAGCCAAGGGCGGCGAGCTCGCGAAGCTTCGCGACGTGACCGCCGAGGAGGGCGAGCGCCATCGCCGTCGTGACGGTACCGATCAGCAGATAGATCGCACTCTCGATGCCAAGGAAGGTCGCGAAGAAGATGTCCACGAGCCCCGCGCCGAGGAACGCGCCCGCGCTGACCCCGAGCGCCATCCCGAGGCGATCCGAGTGCTCGACCGCCTCGCGCGCGAAGCGACGCAGCGGCACCGGGAGTCGTGGGGCCAGGGCGCGCGCGCTGTCGAGCGCGCGGGCGAACTCCTCCATCGTGGTCCAGCGCGCGTCGGGGTCGCGGGCGATCGCGCGATCGATCGCGTGCGCGACGTTCGACGGTAGCGTCGGCACCGCGGTGCGGATCGAGGGTGCGTCCGCGCGGGACTGCGTCGCGAGGAGCGCCGCGCCCTGCTGGCCCTCGAACGGGCGATGCCCGGCGAGCGCGTGCCACGCCGTCACGCCAAGCGCGTAGATGTCGGCGCGCGCATCGGCCGCCTCGCCGTGCGCCTGTTCGGGGCTCATGTAGTGCAGCGTGCCGAACCCCTTCGCGCCGTCGGTCGTGTCGCCGCCGTGCGCGATCCCGAAGTCGGTCACGAGGACGCGATCGCTGTCGTCCTGCAGCAGGATGTTGTCGGGCTTGACGTCGCGATGGATCACGCCGCGCGCGTGCGCGTGGGCGAGGGCCCAGGCGGTTTCCTGCACGATGCGGAGCGCGTCGGTCGTCGGCAGCGCGCCCTCACGGCGCAGTCGCTCGCCGAGGGAGGCGCCGGGGACGTACTCCATCACGAACCAGACGAGCGCATCGGCGGAGCCCACCGCGTGGATCGGCACGATGTGCGGGTGGGCGAGCTGGGCGGCGGTGCGCGCCTCGCGGAGGAAGCGTTCGCGGAGGGTCGCGTCGTGACCCAGGGCCAGCGGCAGCATCTTGATCGCCACCAGGCGGTCGAGGGCCACCTCGCGGGCGAGGAACACCACCCCCATCCCCCCGCGCCCCAGCTCGCGGACGAGCGAGTAGCTCCCGGCGAGGGCGGCCTGGAGGGCGAGGAATTCCGGGGAGAGGGCGGGGTCGGTCACTCTGAAACGTACGGCGGTGGGTGGGGTGGTGTTTCGACTCGGAACGGTGGGGGAGTGAGGGGTGAGGGGTGTGGGGGACGGTCGGGGTGGTGGCACCTGCCGAGATCCCTCGCGCCGCTCGGGATGACCTCACTGCGCTCGGGATGACGGTCCCTGGTCCCCCCTCACCCCTCACCCCTCACCCGTTGACCGTTCACCGTCCACCACCTACGGCCCCCGCCCCATGTCCATCTGCCACACCTCACCCCGCGGCGTCCGGCGCAGCGCCTCCAGGGTCTGGTAGACCTCGCGCATCGTCCCGCGGAACGACTCCGGCGACACCGGCAGCGCCATCCGGTCGCTCGACAGCACCCGGAAGCCGAACGACGACCCCGGCTCGAGATTCCGGACTCCCACCCGGAGCTGCACCGAATCCGGCGTCACCTGCACCAGCGCCATCGAGATCAGCACGTCCGCCTGCAGCGGCTCCCCCGGCCGGGGTTCGCGCTCGGGCGTGACGACGCTCCACCCCACGTTCCGCGACAGCCGCCCCTTCAGCTCCTCCGCGATTGCCGCACTCATCGCCTCGAGCGCTGGCGTCCGCTCGCGACCGGTCCCGGCCAGCACGATCACCCGCCGGGGCCCGCTCGGAATCCGCACCACCGACACGGCACCGCTCCCCGCCCCGGCCGCCGCACGCGCCCCCTCGGCCAGCCGCGCCAGCGACTCCGGGGGCATCGGCAGCGCCCCGCGCCGCGCGATCTCCGCCAGCCGCGCGCGCACGATCGAGTCGGTCGTCGCCAGCTGCCGCTCCAGCGACACCATCGCCTGCGCCTCGGGTGCATTGGGCGCCGGTGGCGTGGCGCTCGGCCGGGGCACCCGCGACGCCGCCTGCGGATCGAGCCGCTCCAGCTCGTCGCGCAGCGCCGACGCAATCGCCAGCGAGTCGGACCGCGTCAGCGGCTTCGACGCCGGGAGCGCCGCCCCGTTCGCGCTGTCGCTCCCGCCGGCGACGACCACCGTCTCGGGCTCGGCCGCCGCCGGGGCAACAGGTGTCCCCTGCCGCGTATACCACGCGCCGACGCCAAGCAGCCCCGCGAGCGCCACCCCCGCCACCACCAGCGGCAGCTTCGACGCCGGTCGCGGCGGCGGCGAGAACATCTCGGAGGTACTGGCGCGATGGCGATCAGCCGCGAGCTCGCCCGACACCTGATCGAGGGCCGCAAGCACCTGCTGCGCATCGGCCGGTCGCCGGTCCGGCTCCTTCGCGAGACAGCGATCGACCAGGTCCGACAGCGCCACCGGGACATCCGGCCGCGTGCTGCGAAGCGGGTCCGGGACCCGCGTGAGCTGCGCCGTCATCGTCGCCGTGGGGGAGGGCGCCGCGAACGGGCTCGCCCCTGTCAGCAGTTCGTACCCGAGCAGGCCGACCGCGTACAGGTCGACGCGATGATCCGCCGC
>DASTAN010000096.1:0-24853 GCA_035712665.1 Gemmatimonadales bacterium | reverse complement strand
GGGCAGCAGCCCGGCCTCTTCGGCGGCCCGGCTTTCGTGCTGCACAAGGCGCTGGCGGCCGCCGCGCTCGCCGAGGCGCTGGCGGATCGGTGGGGGCGCGACGTCGTGCCGATCTTCTGGTGTGCCGGCGACGACCACGATCACGCCGAGGCCACCGCGGCGGCGTGGTGGGCGGGCGAGCGTCGGGTCGAGGTGACGCTCCCGCCACGCCACCACGGCGCGCCGCAGCACCCAATGACGCGCGAGCCGCTCCCGCTGGCCGACGTGCGCCGCGCGCGCGAGCGGCTGGCGCACGACCTTCCGCCGGGGCCGGATCGCGACCGCGTGCTGGCGTGGATCGACGCGCACTGGCGCGACGGCCAGACGATCGCGAGTGCCTTTCGGGACGCGATCGCGGCCCTCCTCGCGCCGTACGGCGTGGCGGTGCTCGACCCCACCCACCCGGCCTTCAAGCGGGCGCAGGTGCCGCTGCTCGCGCGGGCCATTCGCGACAGCGCGTCGCTCGATGCCGTGCTCGCCGCGCTCCCCGATGCAGGCACCGGCATCGCGGCGGGCGACGGCGCGACCCTGGTCTTCGTCGAGGGCAGCGCCGGTCGCGATCGCGTGATGCGCGAGGGGCAACGGCTGCGGGCGCGACGCGGCGGTGACGCGTGGCAGGAGGACGAACTCCTCGCCCTGCTGGCCTCGGCGCCGGAGCGGTTCTCCGCGAACGTGCTCCTGCGCCCGGTCGTGGAGGCGGCGCTGCTGCCCACTGTCGCCTACGTCGCGGGGCCCGGCGAGTACCGCTACCTCGCCGCGCAGGCCAGCGCGCTCTACGCGCCGCTCGACGTCGCACCGCAGCAGCCCGTGCCCCGGTGGGGCGGCACCCTCGTCGATGCCACCGCGGCGCGCCTGCTCGATCGCGTCGGCGTGACGGCCGAGGCGGTGCTGGCCGACGACGGGTCGCTGGCCCACGCCATCCTGCGGCGCGACCTCGATCCGTCGGCGCTCGAGGCGCTGGCGACCCTGCGCGCCGCGATCGACCGCGCGAGCGCTGCGGCCGACCGGACGGGACGTGCCATCGATGGCGTCCTGCCGCGCGCGGTGGCGGCGCGGCAGCGACGCCTGCACGACGTGACCGACAACCTCGAGCAGTTGCTCGAACGGCACCTGAAGAAGCGTGACGACATCGCGCTCGCGCAGTACCGGCGGTTGCAGGCCCGTCTTCGTCCCGCCGATGCTCCGCAGGAGCGGGCGATCGGGGTCGCCGGGATGCTGGGACACTTCGGGGACGCGTGGCTCGATGCCGTGCGTCTCGCGACGCGTGCGTGGGCGCGCGACGTGACGGCGAGCGCCGCGTGAGCATCCTCGGGGTGGCGCTGGTCGTGGCGTTGTGCATCCCGATCGTCGCGCTGATCGTCGACTCGCCGATCGGACGCGCCATCGGCCGACGGCTGGAGCGCGAGCCGACGCCGGGCACGCGACGCGACGACAAGATCGCGGAACTCGAGCGGCGCCTCGAACTGCTCGAGGGTGACCTCGAGATCCTGCAGCACCAGCACCAGCAGGTCCGCGACGAGCAGCAGTTCCTCCAGCGCCTGCTCGAGGACTCCCCCAGAACCCCGCGGTTGCCGCCCGACGACGCGTGAGCAGCCGACGCGGCGCGGTCCTGGTCGGGACGGGGATCCTCGGGAGCCGGATGGCGGGACTCGTGCGGCAGCGCGTCCTCGCGCACTTCCTCGGCACGACCGACGCCGCCGACGCACTGAACGCCGCCTTCCGCATCCCCAATCTCCTGCAGAACCTGTTCGGCGAGGGCGTGCTCTCGGCGTCGTTCATCCCCGCCTACGCCCGACTGCTGGGGCAGGGACGGGAGGAGGAGGCACGGCGGCTCGCCGGGGCGGTGCTCGCGGCGCTTTCCCTCGTCATCGCGCTCCTGGTCGCCCTCGGGGTCCTCGCCACACCGTGGCTCGTGGCGATGTTCCTGCCGGAGTGGGATGCCGACAAGCAGCAGCACACGGCAACGATGGTCCGGCTCCTCTTCCCGGCGACCGGGATCCTCGTCCTGTCCGCCTGGTGCCTCGGGATCCTGAACGCGCATCGCCGCTTCCTTGTCTCGTATGCGGCACCGATCGTGTGGAACGCGGCGATCATCGCGGCCGTGCTGGTGGCCGGCGCGCGCGGCGAGGAGCAGATCGCGATCGCCGCGGTGCTCGGTGCCCTCATCGGCTCGGTGCTGCAGGTGGTCGTGCAGGTGCCGCAGGTGCGGCGACTCGGCGGCGCCATTCGCCCGACCCGCTGGGCGGCGGTGCCGGAATCGCGCACGGTGTTCCGGACCTTCCTGCCCGCGCTGGTATCGCGCGGTGCGATGCAGATCTCCTCGTTCATCGATCTCGCCCTGGCGGGTTTCCTCCCGGCCGGGGCCGTCACCGTGATGACGTCGGCCCAGGTCCTCTACCTGCTCCCGGTCTCGCTCTTCGGGATGTCGGTCTCCGCGAGCGAGCTCCCCGAGATGGCCCGCGAGTGCGCCGACCCCGAGCAGGTGCAGGCGCGGCTCCGGATCCGGCTCGATGCCGCGACCCAGCGTCTCGCCTTCTACATCGTGCCGAGTGCCGTGGCGTTCCTCGCGCTCGGCGGTGTCCTCGCGAGCGCGATCTACCAGGGCGGGGCGTTCACGGCATCGGACGCACGCTGGGTCTGGACCATCCTCGCCGGTGCCGCCGTCGGCCTGCTGGCTTCCACGTGGGGGCGGCTGTATTCGTCGGCGTTCTACGCGCTGCAGGATGCCACCACGCCGCTGCGATGCGGGCTCATCCGGATCGGACTCACCGCGATCCTCGGCGTCGTCGCGGCGCTGTACCTGCCGGAGTGGCTCGGCATCGACGCCACGTGGGGCGCGGCGGGGATCACGCTCGCCGCCGGCTTCGCGGGGTGGGTGGAGTTCACGCTGCTCCGGCGGGCGCTCTGTCGCCGCCTCGGCCGCTTCGCCCTCCCGATGCGTGAGCTGCTCCGGCTCTGGGCGGCGGCGCTCCTTGCGGCGGTCCCGGCAACGCTGGTCCGGCTCGCGGTGACGGAGCAGTCGCCGATCGTGACGGCGCTGCTCGTGCTGCCGGTCTTCGGCCTCGCCTACCTGCTGGTCACGTGGCGACTCGACATGCCGGAGGCGGCCGTGCTCGTCAATCGGCTGGTGCGCCGTCGGTCGGGAGCCGGCCGATGACGGAGGCGCTGCAGCGGAAGCTCGACACGCTGCCCGACGGCCCGGGGGTCTACCTCTGGAAGGATGCGGCAGGGGCGGTGCTCTACGTCGGCAAGGCGAAGAACCTACGGAGCCGGGTGCGGTCGTACTTTGCCCACGACCACGCCGAGTCGCCGAAGAATCGGCTGCTGGTCCGGCGCATCGCCGATGTCGAGACGATCGTCGTCCCGGACGAGGCGCAGTCGCTCCTGCTCGAGAACAACCTGATCAAGGAGTACCAGCCGCGCTTCAACGTGCGGCTGAAGGACGACAAGTCCTACCCGAGCATCGTCGTCACGCTCGGCGAGCCCTTCCCGCGCGTCTTCGCGAGCCGTCGCCGCGATCACGCCGGTGCGCGGTACTTCGGCCCGT
Organism: Gemmatimonadales bacterium; assembly: GCA_035712665.1. Classification (GTDB taxonomy): domain Bacteria; phylum Gemmatimonadota; class Gemmatimonadetes; order Gemmatimonadales; family GWC2-71-9; genus Palsa-1233. Next base: position 21,267 of record DASTAN010000096.1, on the reverse strand, counting down.
ACACCGATGTCGCGGAGATGCGCCGCACGCTCGGCCTCGTGCGCCGGATGTTCACCGTGCGATCGTGCCACGACGACCTGCCGCGCGAGCGCCGGGAGCGCCCGTGTCTCGACTACCACATCGGCCGGTGCAAGGCGCCGTGCGTCGGGTGGCAGGACGAGGCGGACTACGGCCGGATGATCGACGAGGTGGTCGGCTTCCTCGAGGGCGATACCGCGGACCTCCGGGCGCGCATCCGCGCGATGATGGCCGAGGCCGCAGGGCACGAGGATTTCGAGCGCGCGCGGGACCTGCGAGACACGCTGCGCTGGCTCGAGCAGCTCGAGCGCCCGATCGCCGTGGAGGTGGTGGGCACCGGAGATGCCGATGTCGTCGGCTACGCGCGCGATGGTGATGATGCTGTCGGCGTGCTGCTGCGGGTGCGCGACGGGCGGGTGCTGGGGCGCGAGCACCGCTTCCTCGAGAACGTCGAGGCCGCCGACGACCCGGAGATCCTCGGGGCGTGGCTGGTGCAGGCGTACGGTCGCTTCGACGGTCGGGTCGCGCGGGTCGTGCTGCCGTTCGCCCCCGATGACCTCGAGGCGCTCGCCGCCGCGCTGCCGGCGCACCGACTGACGGTCCCGCAGCGCGGCATCGCGGCACGCTGGCTCGAGCTCGCGGACCAGAACGCGCGCCACCTCCTCGAGTCGCTCCGGATGGAAGCCTTCGAGACCGAGGAGCGGGTCGAGGACCCGGTGTACTCCCTCGGGCGCGAGCTCGGGATGACCGTCGTGCCGCGCACCTTCATCTGCATCGACATCTCGCACAACCAGGGCCGTGACACCGTGGGCTCGCTGGTCACGTTCGAGGCCGGCCGGCCGAAGAAGAGCGAGTACCGGAAGTTCAAGATCGGTTCGGCCGGGATGCAGGACGACTTCGCCGCGATCCACGAGGTCGTGACCCGGTACTTCACGCGTCGCCTCGAGGAAGGGAAGCCGCTGCCCGATCTCGTCGTCATCGACGGCGGCAAGGGGCAGCTCTCCTCCGCGCACGACGCGATGACGGCGCTCGGCCTCGGCGACCGACCGCTCGCGTCGCTGGCGAAGCGCGAGGAGGAGGTCTTCCTCCCGGGACGCCGCGAGCCGATCCGGCTGAACCGCCGCTCGCCCGCGCTCCGCCTGCTGCAGCGCGCGCGCGACGAGGCCCACCGCTTCGGCGTCACCTACAATCGCGCGCGGCGCACGGCGCGCACCGTGACCAGTGCGCTGCTCGACATTCCCGGGGTGGGACCGACCAAGCGGACGGCCCTCCTCACCACCTTCGGTTCCCTCGCCGGCGTCCGTGCCGCGACGGTGGCCGACATCGCCGCGCTGCCGGGGTTCTCCACGACCCTCGCGGAGCGCGTGCTCGCTCATCTCAAGGATTCGTGATGGATTGGCATCTCGAGTGTTCCGACTGCGCCGCGAACTACCCGGCGGATGGCCTGCCCGGCGTCTGTCCGGAATGCGGCCGACCGTTCCTCGTCCGCTACCCGCTCCGCACCCACGGGATGCAGGAGCGCGCGGAGATCCGCCGCGGGGCAGGGATGTGGCGATTCCGCACCTTTCTCCCGCTCCGCGCCGACGAGCAGCCCGTCACCCTCGGCGAGGGCGACACGCCGCTGATCGCCGCGCCGCGCCTCGGCTCGGCACTCAACCTCGGTGACCTCTGGATCAAGGACGAGGCCGCCAATCCGACCGGCGCCTTCAAGGCGCGCGGCCTGAGCGCCGCGATCACCAGGGCGGTCGCGGCCGGGGCGATGCGCTTCACGATCCCGACGGCGGGCAATGCCGGCGTGGCGAGTGCCGCGTACGCGGCGCGGGCCGGTGCCACGGTGCGGGTCTTCGCGCCGAAGACCACGCCGCGGACGATCCTCTCGCAGATCGTCGCGTTCGGCGGCGACCTCGTGCTGCTCGACGGGCACATCGGCGACTGCGGCAAGGCGTCGCGCGCCTACGCGGCGGAGACCGGCGCCATCGACCTCTCGACGCTGCGCGAGCCGTACCGCATCGAGGGGAAGAAGACGCTCGGGCTCGAGCTTGCGATGCAGTTCAACTGGCGGCTCCCGCAGGTCATCGTCTATCCCGCGGGCGGCGGCACGGGGCTCATCGGGATGTGGAAGGCCTTCCTCGAGCTGCAGAAGGCCGAATGGGTGCTCGACCCGCTGCCGCGCATGTACGTGGTCCAGTCGACGGGCTGTGCGCCGATCGTGCGGGCGTGGGAGGCCGGTGCCGAGCAGGCGGAGCCGTGGGCGGATCCGTGGACCATCGCGAGCGGCCTCCGGGTGCCCGGACCGATCGGCGACAAGCTGATGCTGCGCGTTCTCCGCGAGACGGCCGGCGGCGCGGTGGCGATCCCGGACGCCACGATGGCGGAACTCGCCGCCTTCGGGACGCGCCAGGAGGGAATCGACCTCTCGCCGGAGGGCGGGGCGGCGATCGCCGCGGCGATCGAGCTGACGCGGCGCGGCGAGATCCGCGAGGGCGAGCGCGTCGTCTGCTTCAACACCGGGGCGGGGTGGCTGTACCGCACCCCCGAGGATTTGCTCGGACCGGGCGAATAGGCGAGATTTGAGGGCTGTGGCGCCGGGGGCTCGGCGTGCACCGGCCGGGGGGAGCGTCGTCCCCCACGCTGTTGAATCCCGGAAGGCGTCGGGCGGGGGTCGTCCGCGCTGTTCCGCAACGAGGAGTTGTCATGACGTCGTCTGCCTTCCGCGTGGCGCTGGCCACGTCGCTCGCTGTCCCGACTGTCCTCGCCGCGCAGGTGAGCGAGGCGGTCAGCGCCTCGATGCCGTCCCGCTACGTCGCGCCGACGTGCGAGATCAAGCCGGGCCACTTCAAGGTGTCCAGCGGCGTGACGTACCTGATCGGCGCGCAGGGCGGCAACGGGCAGGTGTCGGGCGCGGGCGATCCGGAGAAGCGCCGCAACCTGCGCAACTCGGGCATCCGCGTGGTGACCGAGGCGATCACCGAGAACAACCAGGCCGGCAATGGCGCGGCGTGGTACTACCTCGGTCGCCTGCACCTCGACGGCGGCGATCTCGTCGGTGCCGACTCGGCCTTCACGAAGGCAGCCGAGCTCGCGCCGCAGTGCGCCGAGGACATCCGGAGCTGGCGCCAGCGGGCGTGGCTCGTCCTGATGAACCCGGCGGCCGAGTACGTCCGCCAGGACAAGGGCGACTCCGCCCTCGCGCTCTTCCGTCAGGCGGCGATCATCTCGCGCGACTTCCCGCAGGGCTTCTACAACATGGGCGTGCTCTACGCCAATGGGAACGAGCCGGACAGCGCGGCGAAGTATTTCGAGATCTCGAAGCAGCGTGCCGCGACGGATCCGGCCCGCTTCGCCAAGGACCGGAACGCGGCGGCCTTCAACCTCGCTGCGATGTACCAGCGGGCGGGGAAGCACGACGCGGCGATCACCGAGCTGCGCGCCTACATCGGCTGGGAGCCGGGCGATGTCGAGGCCAAGCGTGCGCTCGCGACCTCGCTGCGCGCCGTTGGCAAGACCGACGAGGCGACGGCGCTCGACAAGGAAGCGCTCCAGACGATGGCCGCCTCGGGTGACCTGACCTCGAGCGACGTGATGACGATGGGGATCAACGCCTTCAACGACAAGAAGTACGAGGAGGCGGCCCAGCAGTTCGCCAAGGTGCTCGAGACCGAGCCGTGGAACCGCGACGCGCGCTACAACCTGGCCAACGCCTACCTCGCGCTGCAGGACGGCCCGAAGCTGGTGGAGACGGCAGCGCCGATCGTGGAGAACGAGCCGCTCAACGAGGACGCCCGCAAGCTGCTCTCGCAGGGGTACCGGATCCAGGGCAACAACGACAAGCTGATCGAGACCGCGACGGCCCTCGTGGCGATGCCGACCGGCCTGCAGGGTGTCCGCCTTGCCGTCGGCACCGATGGCGCGCGCCTCACGGGGACCGCCTACGGGCGCGCCGCACAGACGCTTGAGGGGAAGGCGATCCCCGCCAAGGCGCAGACGATGGTCATCGAGTTCCTCGGCAAGGACGGGGCGGTGATCGCCACCAGCGAGGTCGCGCTGCCCGCCCTGGCGGCCGAGGCGACGCACGACTTCACTGCCGAGGCGACCGGAGCCGGCATCGTCGGGTGGCGCTACAAGGTCAAGTAAGCGGCAGGAGGCGCGGGTCCCGTTGCAGGACGACGGGGCCCGCGCTACCTTGTTGCCTCTCGCGGGAGTAGCTCAGTTGGTAGAGCATCAGCTTCCCAAGCTGAGGGTCGCGGGTTCGAGCCCCGTCTCCCGCTTCGAGCGCCCACCGGTTCGCCGGTGGGCGCTTTGCTTTGGGGGGTCGGGGCGATAATCCGGGTGAGGTGACGCCACCTAACCCTTGTCTAGAATTGCACTTGGCGGCATATTGGCCCGGTGCACACACGAGGCAGCGCGTGATCAAGGTGACCGGGGTGGAGCCGGAGTCGATTGGGGCGGAGCTGGGGCTGGTCCCCGGCGCCGAGCTCGTGTCCGTCAACGGGCGCGAACTCGAGGACTTCCTGGATTGGGAGTACCTCACGGCCGATGACACCTTCACGCTCCTGTATCGCCTCCCCGGCGACGCGAATGAGTACGAAGTCGATGTCGAGCGCCCCATCGAGGACCCGCTCGGGGTCGCGGTGGAGCCGCCGCGGATCCGCCGCTGCGCCAACCGCTGCGACTTCTGCTTCGTCGAGGGGAATCCCGACGGGGTTCGGCAGGTGCTGTACATCCGCGACGACGACTATCGCCTCTCGTTCCGGTACGGCAACTTCGCGACGCTGACCAACCTCAAGCAGCACGACACCGATCGGATCATCGAGTACCGACTGTCGCCGCTGTACGTGTCGGTGCACGCCACCGACCCCGTCGTCCGGCGCTGGGTGCTGCGGAACCCGCAGGCCCCGGAGATCATCCCGCAGCTCCGGCACTTCGCGAGCCACGGGATCGAGTTCCACACCCAGATCGTGATGGCGCCGGAGGTCAACGACGGCGCGGTGCTCCAGCAGACGCTGGACGACCTCTGGGCGTTCGGACCGGAAGTGCTGTCGGTCTCGGTCGTGCCCGTGGGCCTCACCGAATACAGCAAGCATCACCTGGTGCGCGAGCCGACCGCGGCCGAGTGCCGTGCGGCGGTCGACATCGTCGAGGCCGCCGCCGCGCGCGCCATGCGGGAGCGCGGCATCGCGTGGGCGCAGGGCGCCGACGAGCTCTATCTGCGCGCCGAGCTTCCGCTCCCGCCGGCCGCCGCCTACGGGTCGTTCGATCAGGTCGAGAACGGCGTCGGCTCCGTGCGGTGGCTGCAGGAACAGGTGCGCGAGGGGGCCGAGCGTCTCACCGGGTGGGCCGGCCGCCGCATCGCGGTCGTGACCGGCACCTCGATGGCCCCGCTGATGCCGATGGTCCTCGAGCCGCTGGCGAAGGCGACCGGCGCGTCGTTCGAGCTCGTCCGCGTGGAGAACGACCTCTTCGGGAGCCGCGTGACGACCGCCGGCCTGCTGACCGGGTCCGCGATGCGCGAGGCGCTCCAGCGCCTTCAGGGCGTGGACCTCGCCCTGCTGCCCGGCGAGGCGGTGAACGACGCCGGCCTCTTCATCGATTCGCTGCCGGTCGCCGACCTGGCCGCCGAGGTGCCGATGCCGGTGCGCCTCTCCAAGACCTTCGTCGACGCCCTTGAGGAGCCCCTCGCCGCATGAGCAAGCCCACCGTTGCCCTCGTGGGCCGTCCCAATGTCGGCAAGAGCACGCTCTTCAATCGACTGATCGGCGGCCGTGACGCCATCGTCTCCGACAAGGCCGGCACCACGCGCGACCGTCACTTCGGCGACGCCACGTGGAACGGCGTCGACTTCTGGCTGGTCGATACCGGCGGCCTCGTCCCCGACTCGCAGGAGACGATGGACAAGGCGATCCGTGCCCAGGTCGAGCGCGCGGTCGCCGAGGCCGATCTCGTCCTCTTCCTCGCCGACGGCAAGGAAGGGATCAACCCGATCGACGCCGACATCGCGCGCCGGCTGCGCCAGAGCGGCACGACCGTGATGCTCGCGGTGAACAAGCTGGATGAGCTGCAGGAGCGCGACGTCCGCCACGCCTTCCACGAGCTGGGCCTCGGCGAGCCGTGGCCGGTCTCGGCCACGACCGGGAAGGGCACCGGCGATCTGCTCGACGCGATCGTCGAGGCGCTGCCGGAGGCCGAGGAAGACCCGAATCCCGAGCTGCGCATCCGCGTCGCAGTGGTCGGGCGCCCGAATGCCGGCAAGTCGTCGCTGGTGAACCGGCTCCTCGGCGAGGAGCGCCTTGTCGTGACCCCGATCGCCGGCACGACGCGCGACGCGATCGACACCGACATCACCTTCCACGGCCGGACGCTCACCTTCGTCGACACCGCGGGTCTCCGCCGGAAGGCGAAGGTCGAGGAGGACCTCGAGTTCTACTCGACGGTGCGCACCGAGCGCACCATCGATCGCGCCGACGTCTGCGTGCTCGTGGTGGATGCGGAGCGCGGTCTCCACAACCAGGACCTGCGCATCGCGACGCAGGCGTGGGAGCGCGGCTGCGGTCTCGTCATCGTGGTCAACAAGTGGGACCTCGTCCCCGAGAAGGACGCCAACACCGCCGAGCGCGGCCGCAAGATCCTGGTCGAGAAGGCGCCGTTCCTCGAGTTCGTGCCGTTCCTGTACGGCTCGGCCCTCACCGGCCAGCGGATCCGCAAGGTGCTCGACCTCGTCGTCGAGGTCGCCGACGAGCGCGACAAGCGCATCACCACCAATCAGGTCAACGAGGTCCTCCGCGAGCTCGTCGACCGGAACGCCCCGCCGCAGGCCGCGGGCGAGGCGGTGCGCCTGCTCTACGCCTCGCAGATCGACACGCGCCCGCCGACGTTCGCCATCGTGAGCAATCGTCCGGAGGAGATCCCGGAATCGTACGCGCGCTGGCTGCAGAAGAACTTCCGCAAGGCGTGGGGATTCCAGGGCGTCCCGATGCGGATCAAGTTCAACCGCCGGGGCTCGAAGCGGTGACGACGTCGGTGGCGCTCGCCATCGTCGCGTCGTATCTCCTCGGCGCCATCCCCACCTCGTACTGGGTGGTCAAGGCGGTCACGGGGCAGGATCTCCGCACGCTTGGGAGCGGCAACCTCGGGGCGACCAACCTGTATCGCCAGCTCGGGTTCCGTTTCGCGATCCCCGTGGCGGCCTTCGACATGATCAAGGGAGCCATCCCGGTGGCCTTCTTCGGGCCGATGGCCGGGCTCGGACTCGTCGGCTCCGTGCTGCTGGGCATCGTGGCGACGCTCGGCCACGTGTTCTCGGTCTTCGTCGGCTTCAAGGGTGGCAAGGGCGTGGCCACCGGGGGCGGCATCGTGCTCGGTCTCGCGCCGCTGGCGTTCGTGGTGACGCTCGTTGTCTGGGCGGTCACCGTGAAGCTCAGCGGGTACGTCTCGCTCGGCAGCATCCTCGCCGCCGTCGTGCTGCCGCCCGCGGTCTGGGTGCTCTACCCGGCCCGGCGGGATGCCGTGCTCTTCCTCGCGGCGCTGGCGCTCCTGGTCGTGTGGTTCCATCGTGCCAACATCGGTCGCCTGCTGCGCGGCACCGAGCATCGTTTCGGGGCGCGGCCCTCGTGACGCACGTCGCGGTGCTCGGGGCCGGCGCGTGGGGGACCGCGCTCGCGGATCATCTCGCACGGAAGGGCGAGACCGTCCGCCTGTGGGCGTACGAACCCGAGGTCGCCGAGTCGGTGAACGCCCGCCACGAGAACGCGCTGTTCTTCGCGGGCCGGACCCTCGCGTCCGCGCTGACGGCGTCGACCGACCTCGCCGAGGTGCTCGACGGCGCCGACGCCGTGGTGTCGGTGGTGCCGAGTCACGTGACGCGCGGCGTCTGGCAGCGCGCGGCGCCGCGGATCCGGCCCGGCACGCCGCTGATCGTCGCCACCAAGGGGCTGGAGCCCGACTCGCTGGCGATGATGAGCGAGGTCGCCGCGGAGACGGTGCCGCACGCGCCCTTCGTGGCGCTCTCGGGGCCGAGTTTCGCCGACGAGGTACACCAGGGCCAGCCGACCGCGGTCGTGGCCGCCTCGGGCGATGCCGCGGCCGCCGCGGCCGCGCAGCAGCTCTTCGCGACCTCGTCGTTTCGCGTCTATCGCGGCGACGACGTCATCGGGGTGGAGCTCGGCGGCTCGCTCAAGAACACGATGGCGATCGCGGCGGGGATTCTCGAGGGGCTCGGAATGGGGCACAACCCGCGCGCGGCGCTGATCACCCGCGGCCTCGCCGAGATGGCGCGGCTCGGTGCGGCCCTCGGCGCGCGGAGCGAGACGTTCGCCGGGCTGGCCGGGATGGGTGACCTGATCCTCACCTGCACGGGTGGACTGTCGCGCAATCGGCAGCTTGGCGTGCTGCTGGCCCAGGGGATGACGCTGGCCGAGTATCGCGCGACGCATCGCAATGTTGCCGAGGGCGTGAACACGGCCCGGGCGGCGGTGGCGCTCGCGCGGCGGCACGACGTCGAGATGCCGATCGCGGAGGAGGTCGCCGCCATCCTGTTCGACGGCGCCGACCCTCGCACCTCGATCCAGCGACTGATGGAACGGACCCTCAAGGCGGAGCGTGACGGATGACGTTGCCGAGTCCGGTGCAGCAGTTCTTCTCGATCGGCGAGGTGTGCACCCTCACCGACCTCAAGCCGCACGTGCTCCGGTACTGGGAGTCGCAGTTCCGGTTCCTCAATCCTGCGAAGAATCGCTCCGGCAACCGCGTCTACAAGGCGCGGGAGGTCGAGCTGATCATGCTGGTGAAGCACCTGCTCTATGCCGAGAAGTACACGATCGAGGGGGCACGGCAGCGGCTCGACCAGTACCGCCGCAGCGGGGAGCTGAAGGGCGAGGCGAAGGCCGCGATGCGGGTCGAGACGATGCGGGAGATCGCCCGTGACCTCGACGACGTGCTGGCCGTCCTCGACGGGCGCGAGCCGGCGATCCGCCCCGACGCCGAGGAGTGAGCGGGGCGGTTCCCCCCTTATCTTCTCCCGCCATGCATATCCTCGTTGCCAACGACGACGGCATCCTCTCGCCGGGGATCCAGGTCCTCGCCGAAGCCTGCCGCACCGTCGCCAGTGTCACGGTCGTCGCGCCCGATCGCGAGCAGAGCGCCCAGAGCCACGCCCTCACGATGACGCGGCCGCTGCGCCCGGTGCGCCGCCCCGATGGCTCGTGGCAGGTCGACGGCACCCCGACCGACTGCGTGCTCCTCGCGCTCGAGGCGCCGCTGGTGCCGGAGAAGCCCGACTTCGTCTTCAGCGGCATCAACCACGGCCCCAACATGGGCGAGGACGTGCTCTACTCGGGCACCGTCTCGGCGGCGATGGAGGGCGTGGTCTGCGGCATCCCCGGCGTCGCGTTCTCGTTCGCGGGGCGCCGGGACGACCTGCTGATGGACTACACGCCGCTGGTCGCGAAGCTGGTCCGGAAGATCGTCCAGCTCGAGGGGATCACGCCGAACACGCTGCTCAACGTGAACCTCCCGGGGATTCCGGTCGACGAGGTGAAGGGCGTGCGCGTCGTCCCGCTCGGGTCGCGCTTCTTCGAGAACTCCGTCACGAAGGCGCAGGATCCCTGGGGCCGCGATGTGTACTGGATCGGCGGCGGGACGATCACCTGGACCGGCGAGACCGACACCGATCATGCCGCGGTGCGCGAGGGCTACGTGTCGATCACGCCGCTGCACCTCGATCTCACCCACCACGCGCTCCTCGAGACGGTGCGCGACTGGGCGCTGGATCTCGAGGACTGATGTCCGACGGGTACGCCGGCTACCGCTCCCGCCTGGTCGAGACCCTGCAGCTCAAGGGGATCCACGACATGGCGGTGCTGCGTGCGGTGGCCACCGTCCCGCGTCACCGCTTCGTGCCGCTGTCGCTGGAGGGGCGCGCCTACGAGGATGCCGCGCTCCCCATCGGGCAGGGGCAGACGATCTCGCAGCCGTACGTCCAGGCGCGTTCGTGCGAGCTCCTCGGGCTCACCGGCCGCGAGCGCGTGCTCGAGATCGGCACCGGCTCCGGGTACCAGACGGCGCTCCTCTGCATGCTGGCCGAGAGCGTCTTCTCCGTCGAGCGCGTCCCCGAGCTGGCCCGCCGCGCGCGCGAGGTGCTGCGTGAACTCGCCATCAACAACGTCTCCGTGATGCACGGCGACGGCACCCTGGGCTGGAAGCCGAACGCGCCGTACCACGGCATCATCGTCTCGGCCGCCTCGCCCGGCGTGCCGAAGCCGCTGGTCGAGCAGCTCGTCCCGGGCGGCCGCCTCGTGGTCCCGATCGGCTCGCTCGAGGATCAGGTGCTCACGCTCGTCACCCGCCACGCCGATGGCGAGGGCTACGACGAGCTTCCCATTTCCGATGTCCGATTCGTCCCGCTCTTGGGCGAGTTCGGCTTTGCCCCGCCGGAGCGTTGAGTGGAGCTCATCAGGCAGTTCGTGGATTTCTTCCTGCACCTCGACCAGCACATCGGCGAGATGATCCGGCAGTACGGGACGGGGACGTACGTGATCCTCTTCCTGATCGTCTTCGCCGAGACGGGCCTCGTGGTGATGCCGCTGCTGCCCGGCGACTCCCTGCTGTTCGCGGCAGGGGCGTTCGCGGCGCTCGGCGACCTCGATCCGTGGCTGCTCGGCGGGCTGCTGATCGTCGCCGCGATCCTTGGCGACACGGTCAACTACTGGATCGGCAAGGCGATCGGCCCGAAGGCCTTCACCGGCAACGTGCGGTTCCTCAAGCGCGAGTACCTCGACAAGACCCACGCGTTCTACGAGCGGCACGGCGGCAAGACGATCATCCTCGCCCGCTTCGTCCCGATCGTGCGCACCTTCGCGCCGTTCGTCGCGGGCGTCGGCACGATGGACTATCGGAAGTTCCTCGCCTACAACGTGGTGGGTGGCGTGGTCTGGGTCACGCTCTTCGTCGCGGCCGGCTACCTCTTCGGCAACATCCCCGCCGTGAAGGAGCGCTTCTCGCTCGTCATCCTCGGCATCATCGTGGTCAGCGTCCTGCCGATTGCGCTCGAGATGCTCAAGGGCTGGAAGGCGAAGCGCCAGGCGTGATGGACCCGCTGCTCGCGTGGTTCGGGACGATCGACCCGATCGTCGGGGCGCTCGTTGCCACGACCTTCACCTGGGTCGTCACCGCCGCCGGGGCCTCCCTGGTCTTCTTCTTCTCGAACGCCGGGCGGCGCCTCCTCGACGCGATGCTCGGCTTCACCGGGGGCGTGATGGTCGCGGCCTCCTTCTGGTCGCTGCTCGCGCCGGCGATCGAGATCAGCGAGCGGATGGGAACCCCCGGCTGGATTCCCGCGGCCGTCGGCTTCGCGACCGGTGCGCTGTTCATCTGGGGCATCGACAAGGTCCTGCCGCACCTGCACCTCAACTTCGACGAAGGCCGGGCCGAGGGGGTCGCCACCACCTGGCACCGGACCACGCTGCTCGTGCTCGCCATCACGCTGCACAACATCCCCGAGGGGCTCGCCGTCGGGGTCCTCTTCGGGGGCGTCGCGGCGGGGATGCCGGAGGCGACGATCGGCGGGGCAGTGGCGCTGGCGATCGGGATCGGCCTGCAGAACTTTCCCGAGGGGCTCGCGGTCTCGATGCCGCTCCGCCGGGCCGGGCTGTCGCCGAGGAAGGCCTTCTTCATCGGCCAGTCGAGCGCGATGGTCGAGCCGATCGCCGGCGTCCTCGGGGCGGCAGCCGTCGTGCTGATGCAGCCGATCCTCCCCTATGCGCTGGCCTTTGCCGCCGGGGCGATGATTTTCGTCGTGGTTGAGGAAGTGATTCCCACGACGCAACAGGACCAGAATACCGATCTCGCCACCCTCGGGTTCATCGGGGGATTCCTTGTGATGATGGTCCTCGACGTGGCCCTGGGGTGATCCGCGTTACGACCTGAAACTGTCCTCTGTGGTGTTTCGTTGTGCAACCTGCAACGAAGTGCACCGAATCGTCATCTGAGGGCGGTATGAACAACCTGACGCTACGCACCGCCATCCTGGGCCTGCTTGCCGTGAGCGCACCGGCCGCCGCCCAGTCGCCGTTCGCCTACAACGCCTCGCTCCCGCTCGCTGCGCAGACGGCCGCCTTCCGGACCGTCGACGGCGTGCAGGTGCGCGAGATCGCCTACAACAGCCCGAAGGGCGGGCGCGTCACCGGGCTGCTCTACCTCCCGGGGGCCCGGGGGCGCCGTCCCGGCGTGCTGCTCGGGCACGGGGCACCCGGGAACAGCCGGGGCGAGCGAACCCAGGCCTACGCCGTGGCGCTCGCGAAGAGCGGGGCCATCGTGCTCTCGATCGATGCCCCGTGGGCGCGCCGGAACGGTCCCCCGGTGACCTTCACACCGGCCGACAGCGCCGATCAGGTGCAGCTGATCGTGGACCTGCGCCGCGGACTCGACTATCTCGCCTCGCGTCCCGACGTTGATCCTGCCCGACTCGGCTATTTCGGCAACAGCTACGGCGGGGCGCAGGGGGCCCTGCTCGTCGGCGTGGACGATCGCATTCGCGCGGCGGTGCTGCGCGTGGCCGATGGCGGATTCATCGCCCACTTCAGCGATCCGTGCGAGACGGAGGCCACCGGCAGCGCGACGATCACCGGCTGCCTGCAGTGGGCGATCCCGGAGGCGGACCTGCCGGTCGAGCAGCGCCAGCGCTGGGCCGAGGCGATGTGGCCGGTCGAGCCGATCCACGCCATCGGTCGGACCCAGGCGAAGCTGCTCTTCCAGAGCGCGCTCAAGGACGAGGCGGTCTCCCCGCTCCGTGCGGCCCGCCTCCACGAGGCCGCCCCGAGCCGCACGTCGCGGGTGGAGTGGTACAACTCGGGGCACCGCCTGCCGAATGACGCGCTGGTCTCGGCGGTGAAGTTCCTGCACGAGGAGCTGGGGCTCACCGAGCCGACGCAGGAGTTCGCGATGTGGGTGGATCAGCGCATCGCGACGCCGTGATGGCGTGCCGGTGATATCCTTGGGGATGACCCAGCTTGTCATCCCCGAGGCGATCGCCGTGCTGGAACGGACGCCGGCCACCCTGCGCGCACTGCTCCTCGACCTGCCGGCCCCGTGGACCACCGCGACCGAGGGCCCCGGCACCTGGAGTCCCTACGACGTCATCGGACACCTCGTGCACGGCGAGCGAACCGATTGGATCCCACGACTTCGCCTCATGCTCTCCGAGGCGCCCGAGCGCACGTTCGCACCATTCGATCGCGAGGCGATGTTGCACGAGAGCCTCGGCAAGTCGCTCGGCGACTTGCTCGACGAGTTTGCGGCGCTCCGGGCCGCGAACCTCGCCGTGCTGCGCGCCGCCGCGATCTCCTCCGCGGAGTGCTCGCGCACGGCCGTGCATCCGTCGCTTGGTCAGGTCTCGCTGGGGAACCTGCTGGCCACCTGGGTCGCCCACGATCTCGGGCATCTCGTGCAGGTGGCGCGAGTGATGGCCACGCGCTATCGTGAAGAGGTCGGTCCGTGGCGCGCGTACTTGCGCGTGCTCGACGGCTGATTCGTCTCCCCCAACCCCCTCCACGACCATGCGACAGCACCCCTGGCTGTTCCTCGCTGGTGTCCTGCTCGCCGGCCCGCGTGGGCTGGCTGCCCAGTGGCAGACGCCGCCCGACGCCCACGACTTCAGCAAGCTCAAGGGCGCCGACTCCGCGCTCGTGACCTGGGTCGAGCGCGACAACATGAACGAGCATCTGATCAAGATGCGCAACAACGCACGCTACCCGGTCGAGATCACCGAGTGGGAGATCTTCAGCTGCATCAACATCCGCTCGAAGGACTGCCGCGTGCACGCGAAGCCGACGCGGATCGAGCCGGGGAAGACGATCACGCTGCAGGTCGTGCGGCGTGACTACGTGCGGTCCGGCTGGCAGTGGCGCTATCGCTTCAAGTCGCGCTTCCTCGTCCCGAACGACACGGTCCTGATGGCCCGCGACCAGATCCCGGATGAGATCCGCCGGCGGCTGCCGCCCCCGGCACCGTGGCAGGGCGCGGTGATGGGGGCGCTGCAGCGCGAGGTCCGTCCCACCGACGTGCGCTTCCACACCGGTCTCGCCGAGTATCTCGAGTTCACCGTCCCGCGGCCGGAACTCGCCCCGACCGACCCGGCGGTGATGGATTCGCTCCGCCACTTCGCCGAGGTCGTGGCCAGGGCGATCCCGCTCGACGCGCGGCTCGACTCCATCCGCGTGCATCTCGAAACCGCGCCGTCGGGTGAGCGTAGGACGCGCATCACGAGCACCTTCCCGATGGCGGTGCTGCGTCGGTCGCCCGCGACCGGCACGCCGCCGTGACCTGAACGCCGAGTTGTCCTGATGCCCTTGCTGTCCGGTTGCCGCTGTGGTGCGTTGCTGCCGATCGCTCTCATTTGTGCCGCGGTGCCGGCGGCGGGACAACGTCCGGTCACCGTCGTGGTCGAACCGATCGCCGCCGGTGTCGAGATCCTCGGCCGGGTCGGCGGCACGACGCGCCTCGGGCTCACGGCGACGGCGGGGCCGTCCGAGACGGTCAACGTCGGGGCGGACCTGGCCCGCGACTACCGCACGGTGGTGAACGGCTATGCGACGATCGGCGTCCGGCTCGGTGCCGGCGTGGAGGCGCTCCTCTCCCCGATCGGCGTCGCCGTCGTGACGGGCGACGATTTCGCGGCGGCGTATCCGTCCGCGCAGGCCGCGCTGGCGGTGGCCGCCGGTCGGATCCGGGTCGGGACCGCGCTTCGCGTCGTGCGCATCGCCGGCGGAAACGGCACCGGCGACGATTGGTGGCAGTGGGTGCCGCTCCGGATCGGCGTGCCGCTCGGTCGCTAGGCGGCGGCGTCGAGCGCCTGGCGGACGGACGCGGCGAGCTCGCTGAGCGTGAATGGCTTGGCGAGGAAGTGCCCAAGGTCGCCGCCCGGTTCGATGCCCGGTGGCGTGCCGCCGGGGAATCCCGACATGAACAGCTGCCGGATCGACGGATGCGCCGCGCGGAATCGGTCGGCGAGTTCCCGCCCGCTCATCTCGGGCATCACCACGTCGGTGAGGAGCAGGTCGATCGTCCCCTGATGCTCCGAGGCGAGGCGAAGCGCCTCTGCCGGCGACCCGGCCAGCAGCACCCGATATCCCAGCCGAGCGAGGGAACGGCCCGTGAGGCGAAGCAGGGCGGGCTCATCCTCGGTGATCAGGATCGTCTCGGCGCCGCCCACCACCGGGGTGCCGTCGGCCGGCGTCACGCGCTCGGCCGCACTCTGGCGCGACGGCGTGTAGCGGGGGAAGTAGACGGTGAACCGGGCGCCGTGACCGGGCGTGCTCGACACGTCGACCATGCCGCCAGCCTGCCGCACTGTCCCGAACACGATCGCGAGTCCCAGTCCGGTCCCCTCGCCGACGGACTTCGTCGTGAAGAACGGCTCGAAGACATTCGGGAGATCCGCCGGTGCGATGCCGCATCCGGTGTCCTCCACACTCACCGCGACGAACGCGCCCGGGGCCGCGCCACCGTGCCGGTCGCAGAACGCCTGGTCGAGGGTCACGTTGCGCGCCCGGATGGTCACGGCATCGCGGCGGGACGAACCATCACCGCGCCGCGCCGCCCGGATCGCGTCGCGCGCGTTGACGCAGAGGTTCACCAGGACCTGGTCGAGCTGGGTCGGATCCAGGTGGATCTCCCACAGGTCGTCGTCGGCCTCCCAGCGGAGGGGGATCTCCTCGGTCAGCAGGCGCTGCAGGAGCTGCCGTGCCCGCTCGAGCTCGGAGCCCAGCGCCAGCCGGCGCGGCACGACAGTCTGCTTGCGCGCGAAGGCGAGCAGGTGCCGGGTCAGGTCCGCAGAGCGCCGACCGGCCTGCACGATCTCCGCCAGGTTCTCGTGGATCACGCTGCCAGGGGGCACGTGGGAGATGGCCAATTCCGCCCGCCCCAGGATCACGCCCAGCATGTTGTTGAAGTCGTGCGCGACCCCGCCGGCCAGCCGACCGATCGACTCGAGACGGACCGCCTGCTGGAGCTGCTCCTCCAGGCGGCGAAGCTCGGAGATGTCGATCGAGATCCCGAGGATCCCCACGACGCGGTCGGGCCGGGCGAGGTCCATCATCGGTGACTTCACCTCGACGTAGACCTGGCGGGTCCCATCGGGGCGCTCCACGACGACCTCCTCGCGGGTATGTTCGCCACGGATGACGCGACGGTCGATCGCGCGCAGCCTGGCCGTCGCCTCCGGGGGGAAGAACCGCTCGTCACCGCTGCCGACCAGCGCCTCCGCCGTCACCCCGAAGAGGTCCAGCGTCTGGGCGTTGCCGTAGGTGTACCGCGAGTCGCGGTCCTTCATGTACACGTAGGCGGGGACCTCGTCGAGTGCGCGGCGGAATCGTTCCGCGGCCTCGATCGCGTGCCGTCGCGCGGCATCGGCCTCGCGCATCGCGGTGATGTCGGAGAACGACACCACGATCTGCTGCAGCTCGCCGATGGCGTCGAACTGCGGGTCGGCGCGGACGACGACCCAGACGCGATCGCCGGTGACGGGACGATAGATCCCGAGCACAAGGTCGCGCACGGGGACGCGGGTCCGCATCACCCGGATGGCGGGGTAGTCCTCCGGCGCCATCCGCCGCTCGTCGGCGTCGCAGAAATGCCAGTCGGGATGGAAGGAGGAGCGACCGCGAAGCTGGTCGTCGGTCAGGCCGAGGAGCTCACTGGCCTTCGGGTTCGCGTAGAGCAGCTCGGCATCAGGGCCGTGCAGCACCACGCCGACCTGCAGCGCCCCCATCAGGACGCGGAACGTCGCGTCGCCAGCAGGGAGAATCGACTCGGCCGGCGGTGTCACGCGGCGCTCCTGGATCGGCATGGCGGGGGCGAGCCGATCATGCAGAATGATGCGGCCGTCGTGGCCGTTCGGCTAGTGGCATCCCGACCGACGCGGACGGGATTAAATTTGTCGAGCCGCCTCCGTAGCTCATCAGGATAGAGCGCTCGTTTCCTAAATGAGAGGCAGCAGGTTCGAGTCCTGCCGGGGGCATCACGCCCCGCCGTGCCTGACGGTGCGGCGGGGCTCGTTCATGCACGCGAGGGGTACTGCCGGCCATGCGCACCATCCGCTTGCTGGGGCGAATCCTTCCGCTCGTGCTCTCGTTCACCCGGGATCACCGCCGCTGGGTGCTGGGCGGGGGCGGGGCCGTGCGGACGGACGCGTTCCACCGCCGCCGGGCCGACCGACTCGTCGCGACCATCGCGGCGATGGGGCCGACGTTCATCAAGCTTGCCCAGCTGGTCGCGGGCCGTCGCGACCTGATCCCCTCGCCGTACATCGACGCGCTGGCGACGCTCACCGACCGGGTGCCGGCCGCGCCGTGGCCCGTCATCCGCCGCACGATCGAGGAGAGCTACGGGCAGCCGGTGGCCCACCTGTTCGAGACGATCGATCCGTCGCCGCTCGCCACCGCGTCCCTCGGTCAGGTCCATCGCGCGCAGGTGGACGGACGCGAGGTGGTGGTGAAGGTCCTCCGCCCGAACGTCGAGGCGACCGTCGAGGCCGACATCGCCGCGGCACGTCGCATCCTTCGCGCGGTCGTGCGGCGCTGGCCGTCGCCGCATCTCGACGGCCTGCTCGGGGTCCTCGACGAGTTCGAGCGACGCGTCGCCGACGAGATGGACTTCCGGCAGGAGGCGCGGTTCGCACGCCAGGTGCGCGCGAACCTGCGCGACCAGCCGTCGGTGCGCGTGCCGGAGGTGCTGGAGGCACTGACCCGTCGGCGGGTGCTGGTCCTCGAGTACGTCGCGGGGACGCGCATCGATCGGCTCGAGGCCGCAGGGGTGCCGCCGCACGACCCCGAGCGGATCCTGCGCGCGGTGATGGAGCTCTACGTCCGCATGATGCTGGTCGACGGACTCTTCCACGCCGATCCGCACCCGGGCAACATCCTCGTCGACGAGGCAGGGCGGGTGGTGCTGCTCGACTTTGGGATGGTGGTCGACGTGCCGGTGGCGACGCGCCGCGCGTTGGGTCGCACCGTCTTCGCCGCGATCCGGCAGGACGTCTCGGGCGTGGTGGACGGCTTCTATGCGCTCGGGCTGGTCCAGCCGACGGCCGCGCGGGAGACGATCCACACCCTCGCCGCGCAGCTGATCACGCTCGCGAACGAGCGGACCACGGCGCAGGAACGGATCGCGCGCGTCACGCGGCTGGCAGATGAGGTGGTCGGGACGCTGTACGATTTTCCCGTGCAGCTCCCCCCGGAGATGGTCTACTTCGCGCGCACCGCGGCGCTGATCGAGGGCCTCGGCGTGCGCTACGATGCGCGCTTCAATCCGGTCGGCTTCGCCACGCCGATCGCGCTGAAGCTGCGAGGCGAGATCCTGCGCTCGCTCGGGGAAGGGTTCACCCTGCCGCCCGACGTGCCCGGTGCCCTTGGCGCCGTGGCGGGGTATGCCGTCGGCCTGTTCGAGCGCGTGGCCGCGGTGACGCGGGTGGCGGCTCAGCTCCCGCGCTGAGCGAGCAGCACGATCCGCGAGCGGTCCGAGACGACCACCCCACCTGGCCGCTCGACCGTGACCGCGAAGAGCGTCGCCTTCGACACCCGGATCTTCGCGCGGATCGGCACCAGCACCTCGGTCTGACCGGCCGGGATGTCGAAGACCCCACCATCCACCGGATAACGCTCGTCGCGGTCGGCATCGAAGATCCAGAGCTGGTACTGCGCCGCACGCGCGTCGTTCGCGGCCAGCCCGGTGATGCGCATCACGCCCGCCTGCGCGCTGTCGCTCCAGATCACGTCGCCACCGGCGCCGACAGCAGCCGAGTCCTCGGTGGCCGACCACGCGACCGGCTGGACAGTGCCCGCGAGGGTGCTGCGGAGGGTCGCGAGGGTGTCCGCCGCCACGGGCAGCGGGCCGTCGGGACGCGAGCGCAGCGCGGGGGCGACCGCCGCGGCGATCGCGGCGGCAGCGGCAAGCCACCCGAGCACCGCGGTTCGGCGCGCGCGTCGCAGGGCAAGCTCATCGATCGCGGGGGCACGCCCCGACTGCAGCTCCACCTGGCCACGCGCGACAATGGCCGCGGCAAGGGCAGGGGGGAGCGCCACCTCGTGGCCGCGCATCGCCTCGGCCGTCAGCTCGGCGGCTGCCCGCTCGAGGAGTTCGTTCTCGTCGTTCATCGGGCCTTCTCCTGCGCATCCGGCGACAGCGTCACGCCAAGCAGTTGCCGCGCGCGCTGCAGCCCGCGGCGGATATGCGACTTCACGGTGCCGAGGGGAAGGCCGGTCGCGGCCGCGATCTCCTCGTGCGTTCGTCCCTCGAGCAGGTTGAGCTCGAGCGCCTGGCGCTGCGGAGGCGTGAGGCTCGCCAGCACCGTGCGTGCAGCCTCGGCGCGCTCCGCCACGTCACTGGCCAGCGGTTCCTCCGAGGCGAGGTCAAGATCGTCCGGGAGGGCAAGCATCTCGGGCCGCCGACCGGTCCTGCGCATCCGGTCGATCAGCCGGCGACGCGCGATCATCGCCACGAAGCCGCGCGCGGACGCGCGCGCGGGGTCGAATCGGCCGGCACTCCGCCAGAGCGCGATGAAGACGTCCTGCACGGCATCATCGACCTCATCGTCGTCACGCAGCCAGCGACGGGCCAGCCCGTGCACCAACGGTCCGAACGTGCGCACGCACTCGGCCACCGCCGTGCCGTCGCCCGAGGCGATCCGCGCAAAGATGGCGGCCTCCGCGGCCTCCC
This sequence comes from Gemmatimonadales bacterium, assembly GCA_035712665.1. Lineage (GTDB taxonomy): Bacteria > Gemmatimonadota > Gemmatimonadetes > Gemmatimonadales > GWC2-71-9 > Palsa-1233. Next base: position 1,545 of record DASTAN010000096.1, on the reverse strand, counting down.
CTGTCATCGGCACCTCACGCGTCACCGCGCGGGGCGATGACGCCAGCGTGTGTGTGGCGGCCAGCAGGCCAATCCCCATCCGAACTCCTCGGCAGGACCAACGGATACTCTCCAGCGTGGTTCGTCAGGATGACGGGGTTGGATGCAGTGCATCCGCGGCGCGGAAACACCCGAATCGGGGGACGTGGTCTGCTCACTTCACCCCAATCTGGAGCTGTCCGATGCGTACCGCCATCCTGCTTGTCCTCTCGCTCGCCGCCCCGCCGCTTGCTGCCCAGCAGGCCGACATCGTCGGGACCGCGCGTCGCGCGGGGTCGTTCACCACGCTGCTTGCCGCGGCCGAGGCGGCCGGCCTCACGCAGGCGCTGCTGGGCGAGGGGCCCTACACGGTCTTCGCGCCGACCGACGAGGCCTTCGCCGCCCTGCCGAACGGCACCATCGCCCAACTGCTGGCGCCGAGCGGTCGCGAGCAGCTGCGCCAGATCCTGTCGTACCACGTCGTCGCCGGGCGCGTGACGGCCCAGCAGGCGCGGAGCGCCGGCTCCGCCACCACGCTCGCCGGTGCACCCGTGGTGATCACGGACCGTCCCGACGGACTCCGGATCAACGACGCGAGCGTGCAGCAGGCCGACATCCGGGCCCGCAACGGGATCATTCACGTGATCGACCGCGTCCTGCTGCCGCCGGCGACGGCGGCTCGTGCCGCCGCGCCGGTCGCCTCGCGCCGCGCCACGCATCACTGACGGGTTGCCCTCCGGCGCGGGTGGGGGTAGTCTGCGGACGGTCCCCGCTGACGCCCACCCTCGCCAGGACCCCGCCTTGGCTCTCCATACCCGGATTCTGCTTGGTCTGCTCCTCGGCGCCGCTGCCGGGGTCATCGCAAAGCTCTCGTTCGCCGACGCGCCGGCGCTGGCGTGGGCGGTCACGAACGTCGCGCAGCCCGTGGGGCAGGTCTTCCTGCGGATGCTGTTCATGATCGTCGTGCCGCTCATCTTCGCCTCGGTGACGCTGGGCGTGACCTCGCTCGGCGACCTGAAGCGCGTCGGACGCATCGGCGGACGGGCATTCGGGTTCTTCCTGCTGACCACGGCGTGCGCCGCGGCGATCGGTCTCACGCTGGTCAACACGATCGGCCCCGGCGAGTCCCTCGACCCGGCAGTGCGGACGGCGCTTCTTGAGCAGTACGCCGGCGAGGCGAGCGCGCGCGTCGGCAGCGGGCCGGCCTTCGGCGTCGAGAACTTCGTCGCGATCGTGCCGCGGAACCCGGTCCAGGCGATGGCCAACAACGACCTCCTCGGGCTGATCTTCTTCTCGATCGTGGTCGGGGTCGCCCTGCTGCAGCTCGGGGCCGAGCGCGCCAAGCCGGTCACGGACGTCCTCGAGACGGTGGTCGCAGTGGTCACGCGGATCATCGACTACGCGATGGCGCTGGCCCCGTACGGCGTGGCGGGATTGATCTTCTCGGTCACGGCGACGTTCGGCGCCGACGTCCTCAAGTCGCTCGGACTGTACGTGGTGGCCGTGCTGCTCGGCCTGGCCATCCAT
>DASTAN010000095.1:0-8964 GCA_035712665.1 Gemmatimonadales bacterium | reverse complement strand
GTGATCGCCGCACTCGCGATGGCCCCGCTCGCCCTGCAGCTCACGCTCCAGCCGATCCGTCAGGCCCTCCGCCTCTTCGGCGCCCTCCTCGGCCTCGCGGGTCTCTATGCGCTGGGCCATGCACTGGCTGGTCCGCTCGTGCCCGCGGTGCCGCCCGAGATCGCCCATACGTGGGCCCGCAGCACCGTGGTGATCGTGGCCTTCCTCGCGCTGTACGCCGTCCAGGCCACCGTCCTCTCGCGCCCGACCGGTCGCGTCGCGCGTGCGCTCTATCCTGCGTGCTTCGCCGGGTTCTACCTGGACGAGATCTTCACCCGACTGACCTTCCGGCTCTGGCCGCCGGCCACGCCGCCGGTCCGGGCGGCGGCCGCGCTGACCTCGACCCGTCCGATGCTGGAGCGTGCCGCATGATGACCGCCGCCGTCCGACCGCCGACGACCGCCGAGCTCGCGCCCGACATCGCGACCGCCTGCGCGCGGATCGCGCCGACCTGGCCGCTCGACCGCATGATCGCCGTGAATCCCTTCTGGGGCTTCATCCAGCGACCGATCACCGATGCCGCTGCGGAGCTCGCCGGGCTCTCGGGGGCCACGTTGCTGATGCCTCGCCGCTGGTATCGCGAGCAGTGGCGCGCCGAGCGCTTCGCCGCGCGGCATCTCGCCGCGGCCATCGCGCAGCGCGAGACGACCCACGCCGTGGATGAACTCATCGCCTCCCTCGAGGCGAGTGACGAACCGCTCGCGGCGCCGCAGGGCCTGCTGGTCGCCGAGGTGGTGGACGCGGGCCGCGACCTCGGCCACGCGCTCTCGTGGCACGAGTATGTCGTGCGGCACATCAGCCAGACCTGCGCGGCCTACTTCGACGAGGGACAGGCCGCGTGGATGCCGTCACGCGATGGCGGCCTCTACACCCTCTGGCGCGAGCTCGCCCGGCACGACGGCGGCCCCCGGCTGCTGATGGGGCTCAAGGGATTCCGCGAGGCCGCGGCCGCGCTCCCCGGGCACCCGATCGCGCTGATCACCGAGGCGGTGTCGGAACTCGAGATCCCCGCGCACCATCGGGCACGCTACTTCACCGCGCTGCTGCTCTCGGTCGGCGGCTGGGCCTCGGCCTGCGCCTTCCGCCGCTGGGAAGCGCGCCTCGCCGGGTCGGACGATGACCAGATCGTCCATCTCCTCGCGGTGCGGCTGGCGTGGGAGCTGATCCTGGCGCGTCTCGCCGATCGCACCGTGCTGCACCCGCGGTGGGACGAGGCGAAGGCCGCGTGGGGCGATGTCGCGCCAACCGCGGCGGCCCTGCAGCAGGACGACTGGGTCTTCCAGCGTGCCCTCGAGCTCGCCTATCAGGAACGCGTGGCGGAGGCCCTGACCAGCGCGACGCCGACGCGGCATCGCCCGCCCGCGCCGTCGGCGCAGGTCGTCTTCTGCATCGACGTGCGATCGGAGGTCTTCCGCCGCGCCCTCGAGCAGGCCCAGCCCGCGGTGCAGACGCTTGGCTTCGCCGGCTTCTTCGGCCTGCCGATCGCCTACCAGCCACTGCACGGCACCGCGCGCGCGCAGCTTCCCGGGCTCCTCGCGCCGGGGATGGTTGTCGCCGACCAGGGCGCGACTCGCGACGACGCGGCGAGGCGCACGATCGATCATGCCAGTCTCGCGGCGGCGGTGAAGGGACTCGGCCGCACGCCGAGCTCGACGTTCTCGTTCGTCGAGGCCGCCGGCCTGGGCTGGGCCGCCTCGCTGCTGCGCGATGGCTTCGCCCTCGGCGAGCACGCGGGGGATCCGCTCCGAGGCGCTGCCGCACGGGCGCTCCACCCGACGCTTGCGGCTGCGGCGGGTTCCGACGAGCCGCTCGACCTCGCGACCCGCACCACGCTCGCCGCGGGAATTCTCCGCGCGATGAGTCTCACATCGGACTTCGCCCCGGTGCTGGCGTTGCTCGGCCACGGAGCCTCCACCGCGAACAATCCGCAGGCCGCCGGCCTGCATTGCGGCGCGTGCGGCGGCCAGACCGGTGAGGTGAATGCGCGCGCGGCCGCCGCGCTGCTCAACGACCCGTCGGTCCGCGAGGGCCTCCGCGCCGAAGGAATCGACCTCGGCAGCACGATCGTCGTGCCGGGGCTGCACGACACGACCCGTGACATCGTGATCCTGTACGACCTCGACACGGTTCCGCCGTCGCGTCGCGCGGCGATCGAGTCACTGCAGCAGGCACTGCGCGACGCTGGCGTGCAGGCGCGCCGGGAACGGGCCGCTGCCCTCGGCCTCGCGGGGCGCGAGGACGACGCCCTCAATCGCGCCGTCGACGTCCGTGGCCGCGACTGGTCGGAGGTGCGCCCGGAGTGGGGGCTGGCCAACAACGCGGCCTTCGTCGTGGCCCCGCGCGAGCGGACCCGAGGCATCAACCTCGCCGGGCGGTCATTCCTGCACGAGTACCGCTGGGAGGAGGATGCCGGCTTCGGGGTGCTCGAGCTGATCATGACGGCACCGATGGTGGTGACGCACTGGATCAACATGCAGTACCACGCCTCCACGGTCGACCCGGTCCGCTATGGCAGCGGCAACAAGGTCCTCCACAACGTGGTCGGCGGTCGACTCGGCGTGATGGAAGGGGCGGGCGGCGATCTCCGCATCGGGCTCGCGCTGCAGTCCGTGCACGACGGCGAGACCTGGCGCCACGAGCCGCTCCGGCTCTCGGTCTTCATCGAGGCCCCGGCCGAGGCGATCGACGGCATCATCGCCAGGCATGAGATGCTGCAGCAGCTGGTCGGCAACGAGTGGCTCTTCCTGCACCGCATCGACCCGGCGACGGGCGACGTCACTCGGCGGTCGTCACGCGGCTGGGTCGAGGTGATGCCGGGCGCGCCGGCGCTCACGCTCCATCGCTGACGGGTGCCACGGCGCCGCGGCAGAACTGCTCGCGGTGATGGGCGGTGAGGCCGTGGCGCCGGAGCGCGGCAAGGTGCGCGGCTGAGCCGTAGCCGACGTTGCTGGCCCAGCCGTAGGCCGGATGCCGCTCGGCCAGGCGCTCCATCAGGCGATCGCGCGTCACCTTCGCGACGATCGCCGCGGCACCGATCGAATGACAGAGCGCGTCGCCCTTCACGAGCGGCGTATGTGGGTGGTCAAGCTCCGGCATCGCGAGCCCATCCACCCACACCTCGGCGGCTGCGCCCTCCAGCCGCGCGAGGCACCGTCGCAGTGCGCGCTGCATCGCAAGGGCCGTGGCGCGACGGATGTTGAGCTCGGCGATCTCGCGCACGCTCGCCGCACCAATGCCGATCGCCCGCGCTTCGCGCCGCACGGCGCCCGCGATCGCGACGCGTTCCGCCGCGCGGCTGATCGCCTTCGAGTCGCGGACGCCAAGGATGCCGGGATGCCCGATCGGGAGCGCGACGGCGGCCGCCACCACGGGGCCGGCCAGCGGCCCGCGGCCGACTTCGTCGATCCCGACAAGGAAGAGGCTCCGATCCCATGCGGCGACCTCATACGACAGTCGTGAGTCGCGAATCGTGGGTCGTGAGCGGCGCCCTTCACCCTTCACCCTCCACGATCGTCAGACGACTCACGACGTCCGACTCACGTCTACCACCGGCTTGCCAAGGACATCCATCCGCGGCTTCACCCCAAGCCCCGGCGCCCGCGACGCCGACATCCGGCCGTTCACCCGCTCGGGCGCGCCGTCGGCGAAGCGCACGGGCCCATAGGAGTTGAAGTCGGTCGACGTGAAGAGCAGTCGCTCGGGGGTGCTGTGAGCGAGGTGCGCGATCGCGGCGGTGGTGATGTCGCCGCCCCAGGTGTCCTCGATCGTCATCGCGATGCCGAGCGAGACGCAGAGGTCACGGATCTGCCGGGCGCGCGTGAGGCCGCCGACCTTGGAGATCTTGAGGTTGATGACGTCGGCCGCACGGTCGGCCGCCGCCCGCACCACCATGTCGATGCCGTCCACCACCTCGTCGATCACGAACGGGCGGTTGGTGTGCTCGCGCACCGCGAGGCACTCCTCGTAGGTCAGGCACGGCTGCTCGATGTACACATCCACGTCGCGCACCGCGTCGGCCACGCGAATCGCCTCGTGCTGCGTCCAGCCGGTGTTGGCGTCGGCGATCAGCTTGTCGCCGCGCTCGAGCACGGCGGCCGCGGCGCGGATCCGCTCGATATCGGTGTCCGGGTCGCCGCCCACCTTGAGCTGGAAGCGCCGATACCCCTCGGCGCGATAGCCGGCGATCTTCGCCGCCATCGCGTCGGGCGCCTCCTGCGAGATCGCACGATAGAGCACGAAGTCCTCGCCGACGTGACCGCCGAGGAGCGTCGCGACCGGCAGGCCCGCCACCTGCCCCAGCAGGTCCCAGCAGGCGATGTCGAGTGCCGACTTCACGTACGGATGGCCGCGCATCGCGGCATCCATCCGGCGGTTGATGACGTCGATCCCGGTCGGGTCCGCGCCGAGGAGGTGCGGCGCGAGCTCGGCGATGCCGGTGCGCGCGCCCGCGGCGTAGGCCGGGAGGTAGGCGGGGCCCAGCGGGCAGATCTCACCCCAGCCCGTGTGGCCGGTGTCGGTCTCGATGCAGACGACGGTCGAGTCGAACACCGTCACGGCGTTGCCGCCGGACCACTTGTAGCTCCCCTCGTGCAGCGGGAGGTCGATCTGGTAGGCGCGGATGGCGCGGATCTTCACGAAGCAGTCTCCTCGGAGGTGCGCGACGACAGGTACAGCAGCACGGCGGTGTACAGCAGCACCGCGGCGACGAGCCAGAGCAGCAGCGTGACGTTGAGCGACTTCACGATGAAGGCCGCGACCAGCACCCCGGGGATCCCGCCGATCGCGAGCCCGAGCGCGAGCCGCCGGTTGAAGCGGCCGGCGCGGTAGAAGCGCGACGCGGCGACGAGCAGCATCAACGCCCCCGACGTAGCCATCACCGGGAAGACCGCGCGCGGGTCCATCCCCAGCATGTAGGTCACCGCCATCGTCGGCGCGTAGTTGCCGATGCCGAGCGAGATGACGGCGCCGATGATGCCGCTCGCGCCGATGGCGATCAGGAGCGGGATCCCGCGCAGCCCAGTGGCGCTGCCGCCGCTCGGAAAGACGCCGGTCTGCCGGAGCATGATGAACACCGCGGTCACCAGCAGCGCGAACGCCATCGCGCGCTGGATCGTCCGCTTCGGCCAGCGCGCGACGCGGCCGGCGCCGAGCCACGCGCCGACGGCCGACGCCCCCACCATCGTCACCATCGTGAGCAGGTCGACGCCGATCGTCCCGAGGAAGATCGCCGACTGCAGCGCGGACGGGATCGCGTGGCCGACGTTGAGCGTCCCCGGGATCTCGTCATCGGGGAGCATCTTTCCGAGCTTCATCGCGATCGTGGTGACACCGAACGACCCGACCCCGAGGGTGTCGAAGAAGTTCGCCAGGGCGCCCAGGCCGAAATGACCCGGGGCGGGGAACGGCGTCGGGGATGTGGTGGGCATGGCGGAAGGGTAAGGGGTGAGGGGTGAGGGGCAAGGGGGGGGTGAACGGTAAAAAGTGAACGGTGAAAAGGATCATGTCCCTTTCACCGTTCACTTTTCACCATTTACCGCAGCGGACCATCGGTCCGCTTACCGGTCGCGCTTTTCCTTGATGCGGGCCGCCTTGCCCGACAGGTTGCGCAGGTAGTAGAGCTTGGCGCGGCGCACGCGGCCGCGGCGCACGACTTCCATCGACGCCCAGACCGGGCCGTGGAGCGGGAAGATGCGCTCGACGCCGACGCCGGCCGAGACCTTGCGCACGGTGAAGGTCTCGGAGATGCCGCCGCCCTTGCGGGCGATGACGACGCCCTCGAAGGCCTGGAGGCGGGTCTTGTCGCCCTCGCGCACGCGGACCATGACCTTCACGGTGTCGCCGGCGTCGAAGCGGGGGATATCGGTGCGCAGCCCTTCCTGGGCGATCGTCTCGAGAATTTCCATACCCATCGTGTTGCTCCTCCGCGCCGTGCGCGGTCGTGCGTCAGGACGTCGCGCCCCCATCGTGGCGCTCGGTTGCCGTGAACGCGGCCCACAGGTCGGGCCGCCGTTCCTTGGTGAGGCGCTCTGCCTCCTGCTGCCGCCACGCGGCGATGGCCGCGTGATTGCCCGAGAGCAGCACCTCGGGAACCCGGGTCCCGCGAACCTCCGCGGGGCGGGTGTAGCTCGGCGGGCTCAGCAGCCCGTCATAGTGCGAGTCGGAACTCGCCGACTCGTGATCGCCGATCGCCCCCGGGAGGAGCCGCACCACTGCGTCGATCACGCAGAGCGCTGCCGGCTCGCCGCCCGAGAGGACGAAATCGCCGATCGACACTTCCTCGGCGCCCAGGAACTCGACCACCCGCTGGTCGATGTCCTTGTAGTGGCCGCAGAGGATGGTGAGCGACTCGCCGAGCGAGTAGCGCACCGCATCCTGGTGGCTGAAGCGGCGCCCGCGCGCCGACATCACCACGATCGGGCCCGTGCGCGGGCCCAGCGTCTCGACGGCCTCGAGGAAGGGCTCCGCCTTGAGCACCATCCCCGCCCCGCCGCCGAACGGGTAGTCGTCGACCGTGCGGTGCTTGTCGTGCGTGAAGTCACGCAGCTGCACCAGGCGATACGACGCCTTCCCTGCCTCGGCCGCCCGCCCCGGGATGCTCGCCGCGAGAAACGGCGCCAGCACCTCGGGAAAGAGCGTCACCACGTTCACTGCCAGCACGTCGGCCTCGTCAGTCGAGCAGGCCGTCGGGAATCGTCACCACCAGGCGACGCCCCGCGCGATCCGTCTGCCGGATGTACTCGGCCACGAACGGGAGCATGAACTCGCGCTTCGGGCCCTGCACTTCCAGCGTGACGCCGGCCGGCAGCTCGTACACCGCGCTGACCAGCCCGAGCGGCGTGCCCTGCTCGTCGCTCACCGCGAAGCCGACCAGCTCCTGCTGGTAGACCTCGCCCTCCTCCAGCGGCGGCAGCACATCGCGCGGCACGGCGAGGAAGAGGTTCCGGTAGCTGTCCACCGCCTCGCGCGAGTGGTGATCGACGATGCGGAGCAGGCACTCGCGGTGATAGATCCGCGCCGCCTCGACCGTGATCGTCCCCACCTGCTCGCCCGCCAGGTCGACGAGGAAGAGCTCGCGCCCGCGGACGAAGACCCCCTCGGGGTCGTCGGTCAGCGGGAAGATCGCCAGCTCGCCCTTCAGCCCGTGCGGCTTGCGCACCCGGCCGACGACGATCGGGGGTGCCGCCGCCTCGGACATCAGTGCGTCAGACGCCGGCGCGCTTGAGCAGCGCCGCGACCGTCTCGGTCGGCGTCGCGCCCTTGGACAGCCACTCGCGCGCCTTCTCGACGTTCACGGTGACGTTGTCCTTCTCGTCCTTCGGGCGGTAGGTCCCGATGGTCTCGATGAAACGACCGTCACGCGGCGACTCCTTGTCGGCGATGACGATACGGTACATCGGCAGCTTCTTGCGCCCTTCGCGGCGCAGGCGAATACGAACGGCCATCGTGTGCTCTCCTCGAGCGGTTCAGCGCGGGGGGAACGGACGTCCACCGAAGGGCATCTTCATCCCCGGCTTCCCCGCGACCTTCATCATCTTGCGCATCTGCTCAAATTGGTTGAGCAGCTGGTTCACCTCCTGCACGGTGCGCCCCGACCCGCGGGCGATGCGTGCGCGGCGTGATCCGTTCATCAGGTCCGGATCGCGCCGTTCGGCCTTCGTCATGGACAGCACGATGGCCTCGACGTGCTTCAGGCGCTTCTCGTCGACGTTGGCGTTCTTCAGCATCGCCGGGTTCACGCCGGGGAGCATCCCCAGGACGTTCTTGAGCGGACCCAGCTTCTGCATCTGCCGCATCGCCGTCAGGAAGTCGTCGAGATCGAGCCCCTTCTTCGAGCCGGCCTTGCGGGCCAGTCGCTTGGCTTCGTCCTCGTCGACCGTCGCCTGCGCCTTCTCCACCAGCGAGAGCACGTCGCCCTGCTGGAGGATGCGCCCCGCCATCCGGTCGGGATGGAAGGGCTCGAGGGCGTCGAGCGTCTCGCCGACACCCACATACTTGATCGGCGCCTTCGTGACGCCGTAGATGGAGAGCGCCGCGCCGCCGCGGGCATCGCCGTCCATCTTGGTCAGGATCACGCCGGTGACGCCGAGGGCCTCGTGGAACCCCTTGGCGATCCGGACCGCGTCCTGGCCGGTCATCCCGTCAGCCACCAGCAGGATCTCGTGCGGCTTGATGGCGCCCTTGAGCGACACCAGTTCCTGCATCAACGCCTCGTCGATCTGGAGGCGACCTGCGGTGTCCACGATCACCGTCCGCGCACGGGCCTTCCCCGCCGCCTCGATGCCGCGCCGCACGATCCCGACCACGTCGGTCACGCCCGGCTCGCCGTGGAAGCCGACCTGCACCTGCTCGCTCAGCGTCCGGAGCTGGTCCACCGCGGCCGGACGGTACACGTCCGCGGCCACGAGGAACGGCGCCTTCTGCTCGAGCTTCAACCGCTTGGCGAGCTTGCCGGCGGTCGTCGTCTTGCCCGACCCCTGCAGCCCCACCACGAGGATCACCGTCGGCGGCACCGAGGCAAACGCCAGCGGCGCCTGCTTCTCACCGAGGAGCGCGACCAGTTCGTCGTAGACGACCTTGACGAGCTGCTGCCCCGGGCGAACCGCCTTCAGCACTTCCGTCCCGACCGCCTTCGCCTGCACCCGCTCGAGGAACTCGCGGGTCAGCTCGAAGGAGACGTCGGCCTCGAGGAGCACTCGGCGGATCTCGCGCAGCCCCTCGCGGACCGCCTCCTCCGTGAGCACCCCGCGACCGGTGATCCGGCGCAGGGTGTCCGTCAGCTTGGAGGAGAGCTCGTCGAACATAGCCCAGAAGAATAGCGGTCCGGGCCGGGTGGGGCTAGGGGCGGACAGCGGTGAGGGGTGAGGGGGTCCCTTGTCCCGTGTCCCTTGTCCCTTGTCCCTTGTCACGTTCCACCCCGAAACCACC
>DASTAN010000094.1:0-14882 GCA_035712665.1 Gemmatimonadales bacterium | reverse complement strand
GCCGGCGATCCCGTCGGGCATCCGCGTCGTGCGGGGTGCGGAGGTGATGCTCGACCGCCCGCTCCCGCCAGTGATCGCGAAGGACCGGCTGATCACGCTGAATCGCACGCGCTACATCCTCGTCGAGTTTCCGCGGGTGGTGCCGGCAGAGATCGTCGCGCGCGCGATGGCGGAGATCGCCTCGCAGGGGCTGGTGCCGGTGCTGGCGCACCCGGAGCGCTATTCGTCGTGCAGCGTGGAGGCAGCCGAGGCGTGGCGCGATGCGGGGGCCGTCCTGCAGGTCGATGCCACCACCCTCACGCTGCCGCGCTCGCGGGGCGACCGGGCGCGGGACCTCGTGCGCGCAGGGCTCGCCGATATCCTCGCCGCGGACAACCACGGCGACACGCGATGCGTGGCCACGGCGCTCGAGTGGCTGGCCGAGCACGACGGGGCCGAGCAGGCCGAGATCCTGCTCGATGCCAACCCGCGCGCGATCCTCGAGGACCGTGCGCTCTACGAGGTGGATCCGCTCCCGATGCGCCAGGGGCTCTGGACGCGGATGCGCCGACTCTTCGGGGAGGCCCGCGATGCGTGATGCCGAGCGGATCCGGGCGGGACTGCTGGAGGTGGCCGCCCTCGCCACGCGCACGGCCGAGCTCGCGGACCGGATCGCCCGCGCGGCCGCGGCGATGCGCGAGTGCGTCGATCGCGGCGGCACCCTGTTCTTCGCCGGCAACGGCGGGTCGGCGGCCGATGCGCAGCACATCGCGACGGAGTACGTGGTGCGCTTCCATCGCGCCCAGCACCGGCCGCTCCGGGCCATCGCCCTCACGACGGACACGTCGATCCTGACGGCCGCCGCGAACGACTTCGGCTTCGATCGCATCTTCGCGCGGCAGGTCGAGGCGCTTGGCGCGCTGGGCGACGTGCTGGTGCTCCACTCGACGTCGGGCAACTCCGAGAACCTCCTCGTCGCGGCGCGCACCGCGCGCGAGCAGGGGATGCGGACCATCGCCCTGCTCGGCGGCGACGGCGGCGCGCTGCAGCACGAGGTCGAACTCGCCATCCTCGTCCCCGCGAGCACGACCGCACGGATCCAGGAGATGCACCTCGCGATCGAGCACGAGATCTGTGCCCTGCTCACCGAGGCGCACACGTGATCTCCCTCGCGGGACGTCGGCTGCTGGTCACCGGCGGGTCGCGCGGCATCGGTCGCGCGGTCGCGCTGCTGGCGGCCCGGGCCGGCGCGGATGTCGGGGTCACCTATCGCACGCGGCGCGCCGAGGCGGAGGGCGTGGCGCGGGAGATCCGCGCGCTGGGCCGACGCGCCTACGTCGGGGGCGGCGACCTCGGCGATCCCGCGCGTGTCGGGCAGCTGGTGAGCGAAGTGCAGGCCGCCTTCGGGGGGCTCGATGGGCTCGTCGTCAATCACGGCGTGTGGCCCGCCGCCGATGTCCCGCTTCGCGCGATGGCGCCCGAGCGCTGGCGTGCGACGATGCGCACCAACCTCGATGCCGTCTACTTCGTGACGCGTGCCGCGCTCGGGGTGATGACTCCCGGCGGGCGCATCGTGATGATCGGCAGCACAGCCGGGCAGCGCGGCGAGGCGAACCACGCCGACTATGCCGCGACCAAGGGGGCGATGATCTCGCTGGTCAAGTCGCTGGCGATCGAGTGCGCCCCCGAGATCACCGTGAACTGCGTCGCCCCCGGCTGGGTCGATACCGAGATGAGCGCCACCGCCTACGCCGGCGAGGGGCGCGATCGCATCGCCGCGGCCATCCCGCTGCAGCGCATCGCGACGGCCGAGGATGTCGCGGGCCCGGTGCTGTTCCTCCTCTCCGACCTCGCGCGCCACGTGACCGGCGAGATCCTCAACGTCAACGGCGGCAGCGTCCTGTGCGGCTGAGGACGGTCGCGGCGTGACGGGGCCCGCACCCCTCGTGATGCCGGAGGCCGTGGTCGCGATCCTCCGCCGACTGGAGGAGGCGGGCCACGAGACCTGGTGCGTGGGCGGCGCGATCCGCGACGGCCTCCTCGGCTCGCCCGGGAGCGACGTCGACCTCGCCACCGCCGCGACCCCCGACGTCGTGCGCCGGCTCTTTCCGCGCACCATCCCCGTCGGGATCGAGCACGGCACGGTCGGCGTCCTCGATGACGATGGCGTGCTCCACGAGGTGACCACCTTCCGCCAGGACGTACGCACCGACGGCCGACGCGCGGAGGTCGTCTTCGGCGTGACGCTCGCGGACGACCTCGCCCGGCGTGACTTCACCATCAACGCCATCGCCTACCATCCGCTGCGCGAGGAGTGGGCTGATCCCTTCCGTGGCCGCGAGGACCTCGCGCGGGGCGTCGTGCGTGCGGTCGGCGACGCGGCCCAGCGCTTCCGCGAGGATCGGCTCCGCATCCTGCGCGCGTTGCGGTTCGCCGCACGCTTCGAGTTCGCGATCGAGCCCGCGACCTGGACGGCCGTCGTGGATCAGGGTCGTGATACCGGTCACCTCTCGGCCGAGCGGGTGCGCGACGAGTGGTGGAAGGGGGTCGCGACGACGCAGGATCTCGGCGTGCTCGCGCGGTTGTGGGATGCGAGCGGCGTTGCTGCCACCTGGCTTCCCCTCGAGCCGGGCAGCGCGGCGGCGGAGGCGGCGATGCTGTCGTCGCTCACCTCGCGCCGGGATCCCGTGCTGGCCCTGGCAGCGTGGCGCGGGCCGGTCGAGGCGCACCTGAAGCGACTCCGGTGCAGCGGAGCCGAGATCGCGCGCGGTCGCGCGATCGACCGCGCGGTGTCGCGTCCGCTCGATGCCTCGCCAGCCAAGGTGCGGCAGTGGCTGTCCGCGGTGGGCGATGCCGCGGACGACCTGATGGCGCTGGCGGCGTGGCGCGGGACGATCGCCGACGGCTGGCCCGACGTGGTCGCTGGGGTGCGCTCGCGCGGCGAGGCCACCACGCGCGCCCAGCTCGCCGTCACCGGCGATGATCTGGTCCGCGCGGGGATCGTGGCCCCGGGCCCCGCGCTGGGGCGCCTGCTCGAGCGGCTGCTCGGCGACGTGCTCGAACAGCCCGAGCTCAACGACTACGACACCCTGATGCGTCGCGCGGCCGCGCTCGCCCCGGACGACACCACGCACGCCTAGGCGAGGGTGGCGGGAAGCCGTTCTCGCGCCTATCCATATCCGAACATTTTCGTCCGACTCCTGGAGTCCGATGACCCGCTCCGCGCTGGATCCGTCCGTCTGGCAGCAGCTGTTCGAGGGGAGCCCGGCCAACGCCCTGGTGCTCACCCCCGGCGACTGGGTCATCGTCGGGGTCACCGATGCCTATCTCGCGGCCACCGGCACGACGCGCGAGGCGCTGCTCGGGCGCGCGGTCTTCGAGGCCTTTCCCAATCTGCCCGGCGGGTCCACCCCGCAGGGCGTCGGGGCGCTGCGGGCCTCGCTGGAACGCGTCGTCGCGTCGGCCGCGCGCGATGCCCTCCCGACCCAGAGCTATCCGGTGCGGATCGGCGAGCGGTTCGAGGAACGGTCGTGGAGTGTGGTCAACGTGCCGATCCTCCGCGCGGACGGCACGGTGGTCGCGATCGTCCATCGGGCCGAGGACGTCACCGCGACCGAGCAGCTGCGGCTGTCGCAGGCCCGGGTGCGCGCCACCTTCGACTCCGCCGCCGTCGGCATCGCGATCCTGAACCTGGACCGCTCGGTGGCGCTCGCCAATCGGGGTCTCTGCGAGCTGCTCGGCTACGACGAGATCGAGCTCGCCGGTCGCTCGATGGCGAGCATCACGCACGTGGATGATCTCGCCGCCACCGAGCAGATCCTGCGGGAGATCGTTGCCGGCACCTCGAGCCTCGGTCGGTTCCAGAAGCGCTATCACCGGAAGGACGGGACGGTGCTCTGGGTTCGGGTGAGCGTCGCCCCGCTCCGGGACGCCGACGGGCGACTCCGCCACCTCGTCAAGGTGATGGAGGACATCACCGCGGAACGCGAGGCCGAGGAAAAGGTGCGACGCTCGTCGTCGCTGCTCCGAATGGCGGGTCGGATCGGGCGGATCGGTGGCTGGGCGATCGACGTCGCCGAGAATGTCGTCGAATGGTCGGACGAGATCTTCGCGATTCTCGAGCACCCGAAGGACGTTGCGCCATCCCTGGACGGCTCGATCGATCGCTACTCGCCCGACTCGCGCCGTCGCGTGCAGGACGCGATCGCCGAGACGATCGCGACGGGACGCCCGTTCGACCTTGAGCTGGAGCTCGAGAGCTACCAGGGCCGGTGGCTCGCGGTGCGTGCGGTCGGCGAGGCGGTGCGGGACGCTCACGGGCGCGTGACCCAAGTCATCGGGGCGCTGCAGGACATCACCGAGGTGAAGGCGGCCGAGCGTGCCGTGCGCGACGCCGGCTCGCATCTGGTGGCGACGCTCGAGCAGCTGCCCACCGCGCTCTACACCATCGACCGCGACTGGCGCTTCACCTACCTCAATCGCCAGGCCGAGCGCCTGCTGGAGCGGGCGGCCACCGACCTGCTCGGTCGGGTGCTGTGGGACGAGTTTCCCGAGGCCCGCGAGTCGCCGCTCCACCCGGCGTATCGCGAGACGATGGAGCGGCGCGAGACGCGACACATCGAGGTCTGGTATCCGCCGCTGCAGCACTGGTTCGACGTGACCGCGCATCCGTCGCCCGACGGCGGCATCGTGGTCTACTTCCGCTCGATCGATGACCGCAAGGCGGCCGAGGCCGCGCGGCGGGCCGACGCCGAACGGCTCGCCGAGCAGGCGATGCTCCTGGACGAGACCAGCGACGCGATCCTGGTCCGGGACCTGGCCGGTGTCATCCGGTTCTGGAACCGCGGCGCGGAGCGGCTCTACGGGTGGCGCGCCGAGGAGGTCATCGGCAAGGAGGTGCAGCCGCTCGCCTATCGCGAGAGCGCGCCGTACGAGGCCGCGATGCAGATCGTGCTCGCGGCCGGCGAGTGGGCCGGCGAGCTCGAGCAGGTCTGCCGCAACGGCGAGCTCGTGACGGTCTTCTCGCGCTGGACGCTGCGCCGCGACGAGTCGGGCCGGCCCTCCTCGGTGCTGGTGCTCGACTCGGACGTCACCGAGCGGCGCCGCCTCGAGCGCCAGTTCCTCCGGTCGCAGCGCCTCGAGAGCATCGGCACGCTTGCGGGGGGCATTGCCCACGACCTCAACAATGCGCTGGCGCCGATCCTGATGTCGATCGAGCTGCTGCGGCTCGAGGACGACCCGCGCGAACGCGACGCGATCCTCGGCACGATCGAGGCGAGCGCCCGACGCGGCGCCGAGATGGTGCGGCAGGTGCTGACCTTCGCGCGCGGTGCCGAGGGCCAGCGGGTCCCTGTCGACGTGCGGCAACTGGTGCACGACTGCGCCAAGATGGCGGACGAGACCTTCCTGAAGGGGATCACGGTGCACACCGAGCTCCCCGAGCGGCTGCCGCGCGTGCTCGGTGATGCGACGCAGCTGCACCAGGTCCTGATCAATCTCTGCGTCAACGCACGCGACGCGATGGAGCGCGGCCCGGGCATTCTCCGGCTCTCGGCGAACGTGATCACGGTCGACGCGCAGTATGCCGCGCTGGTCCCCGAGGCCGAGCCCGGGCGCTATGTGCGCGTCGAGGTCGAGGATACCGGGCACGGGATGACGCCGGACGTGCTCGACAAGATCTTCGAGCCGTTCTTCACCACCAAGTCGCTTGGCAAGGGGACCGGGCTCGGCCTGCCGACCTCGAAGGCGATCGTCGAGGGCCATGGCGGGTTCCTCCGGATCTATTCGGAGCCCGGCCGCGGGACGCGGGTCCAGGTGCACATCCCGGTGACCGATCTCGATGTCGTGACCAGTGGCGAACACGCGGTCACGCAGGCGCTCCCGCGCGGGCGTGGTGAACTCGTGCTGGTCGTGGATGACGAGCCGGCGGTGCGAGAGGTCACCCGCCAGACGCTCGAGGCGTTCGGCTACCGCGTCGTCACCGCCAGCGATGGGGCGGAGGGCGTTGCGACCTATGCGGCACATCGCCACGAGATCGCCGTGGTCCTCACCGACATCATGATGCCGGTGATGGACGGCAATGCCCTCGTGGCCGTGCTGCAGCGCCTTGACCCGGCGGTCCGGATCATCGCCGCGAGCGGGCTGCAAGGCCAGGGACGCGGCACGCGCGGGGACCTCCCCGGGGTCGCGCACTTCCTCGCCAAGCCCTACGGGGCCGAGGAACTCCTCTGGGCGCTGGCGCGGCTCCTCGGCCGCGACGGCATGGCGGGGTGATGCGGTCGGACGCCTGGTGGCGTCCCGGCGGGGATAGGGTTTCGTTTCCGCCGTGACCGATTCGCTCTTCGCGCCCCCCGAGCCGCTTGCCGCGCGGATGCGCCCGGCCTCCCTCGATGAGTACGCCGGGCAGCAGCACCTCCTCGCGCCCGGGCTCCCGCTCGGCGACGCGATCCGTCGCGGCGATGTCGGCAGCATCATCCTCTGGGGGCCGCCAGGCACGGGGAAGACCACGCTCGCCCGGCTCGTCGCGCGCCACACCGATCGCCACTTCGTCCCGTTCTCGGCCGTGAGCGAGGGGATCCCGCGCGTGCGCGAGATCATCGCCGAGGCCGAGAACCGGCGTCGCCTCGGCCGTGGGACGATCCTGTTCGTCGACGAGATCCATCGCCTGAATCGCGGGCAGCAGGATGCCTTCCTCCCCGCCGTCGAGCAGGGGATCGTCACGCTGATCGGGGCGACGACCGAGAATCCGTCGTTCGAGCTCAACGCAGCGCTCTTGAGTCGGGCGCGGGTGTGGGTGCTGCAGCCGCTCGACGAGGCCGCGCTCATCGACGTGATTCGTCGCGCCCTTGAGGACCCGCGTGGCCTCGGCGGCGAGGTCGCGATGGACGATATCGCGGTGGCGCTGCTCGCGCGGGTCTCGGACGGCGATGCTCGGCGGGCGCTCACGATCCTCGAGGCGGCGGCACAGCACGTCGGGGCGGGCGGCGCGATCACGAGCGAGGTGGTCGAGGCCGCGATGGCGCGGCGGGTGGCCTCGCACGACAAGAGCGGCGAGCAGCACTACGACCTCATCTCGGCGCTGCACAAGGCGGTCCGGGGGAGCGACCCGCAGGGGGCGATCTACTGGCTCGCGCGCATTCTCCAGGGCGGCGAGGATCCGATGTTCGTGGCCCGGCGGCTGGTGCGGATGGCGAGCGAGGACATCGGGCTCGCCGATCCGGCGGCGCTCCAGGTCGCGATCGCGGGGCGGGACGCCTACCATTTCCTGGGAAGCCCGGAAGGGGAGCTCGCGCTCGCGGAGGTCGCGGTCTATCTCGCCACGGCGCCGAAGAGCAACCGGGCGTACGTGGCCTGGAAGATGGCGCAGGCCGCGGCGGCCGAGACACCGGCGGCCCCGGTGCCGCTGCACCTCCGCAACGCGCCGACCAAGCTGATGCAGGAGCTCGGGTACGGGGCGGGGTACAAGTACGCCTTCGACGACCCGGCAGCGTACACGGCGCAGCAGTATCTTCCCGACGCCGTGCGTGACGCGGTCTTCTATGAGCCCGGCACGTTCGGGTACGAGCGTCGGATTCAGGAGCGACTCGCCTGGTGGCGTGGGCGCGAGTCATCGGAAGGGAGTGGTTCATCCGCCAGCTGATCGAGGTCGTCCCCCCGAAGGAGCGCGCCATCCTCGTCGCCGCCCCGCGCAAGGGGACGGACGACGCCGCGAAGATCGACGAGCACCTCGAGGAGCTCGCCCGCCTGGTCGACACCGCGGGCGCCGAGGTGGTCGGCACCCTCCGCCAGCAGGTCGCCTCGGCGAATGCCGCGACCCTGATCGGCGAGGGCAAGGTCGAGGAGCTCGCCCGCCTGGTCTTCGACACGAAGGCGACGCTGGTCGTCTTCGACGAGGAGCTCTCGCCCGCGCAGGGCCAGGGGCTCGAGGAAGCGATCCGCACGCGCGTGATGGATCGCGCCGAGATCATTCTCGACATCTTCGCCACGCGCGCCCGGACCCACGAGGCGAAGCTGCAGGTCGAGCTCGCGCAGCTGCGCTACATGCTGCCGCGCCTGACCCGGATGTGGACGCACCTCTCCCGCACCCGCGGCGGCATCGGGTTGCGCGGCCCCGGCGAGACGCAGCTCGAGACCGACCGCCGGATGATCCGCACCAAGATCGCCCTGCTGCAGGACAAGCTCGCCGACGTGGCGCGCCACCGGCAGACGATCCGCGCCGGCCGCGCCCCGATGCTCTCGGCCGCCCTCGTCGGCTACACCAATGCCGGCAAGTCGAGCATCCTGCGCGCCCTCGCCGGCGACCACGATGTCTTCGTCGAGGACCGCCTCTTCGCGACCCTCGACACGCTGACCCGCGAGGTCGACCTCGGCGAGAACCTCAAGGTTCGCGTCTCCGACACCGTCGGCTTCATCCGGAAGCTGCCGCACCATCTCGTCGCTTCGTTCCGCGCGACGCTGGAGGAGGCGGGCGAGGCCGACCTGCTGCTCCACGTCACCGATGCCTCCCACCCCGAGTGGGAGGACCAGATGCGCACGGTCGACGAGGTGCTGGCGGACCTCGGCCTCGCCGAGCGCCCGACGCTGATCGTCTTCAACAAGCTCGACGCCCTCGAGGATCCGACCGCGTTCGCGGCCCGCGCCCACGAGCTCTGGCCGGACGCGATCTTCACCACGACGATGCGCACCGATGGCCTGAGCTCGCTCAAGTCGGCGCTGCGCGGGCGGGCCGAGGCGCAGCGGCCGGTGGTGCGCGTCTTGCTGAATCCGGCGGATGGCAAGCGGCTCGGCGCCCTCCATCGCGCCGGTGACGTCCTCGGGCAGGCCCTGGAGGACGGGATGCTCGCCGTGACCGTGCGCCTCGAACCTTGGCGCGCCGAGCAGCTCCGGCGCGAGGGAGTGACCGTCCTGTGAAGCATCTCGTGACCGGCGCCGCCGGGTTCATCGGGTACCACGTCAGCGAGAAGCTGCTTGCACGCGGCGACGAGGTGGTCGGGCTCGACAACCTCAACCCGTACTACGACCCGTCGCTCAAGGAGGCCCGCCTCGAGCGGCTCCGTCGGCACCCGAACTTCCGGTTCGCGCGCCTGAGTCTCGAGGATCGCGCCGGGATGGAATCCCTCTTCGCGGCCGAGCGCTTCCCGCGCGTCATCCACCTCGCGGCACAGGCCGGCGTGCGCTACTCCGTGACCCATCCGCACGCGTACGTCGACAGCAACGTCACCGGCTTCCTGCACGTGCTCGAGGGCGCCCGGCATCACGGTGCCGAGCACCTGACCTTCGCGAGCACCTCGTCGGTGTACGGCCTCAACACCGCGATGCCGTTCTCGCCGCACCAGGGCGTGGACCATCCGGTCTCGCTGTATGCGGCCACCAAGAAGGCCAACGAGCTGATGGCGCACTCGTACGCGCACCTCTATCAGCTGCCGTGCACGGGGCTCCGCTTCTTCACGGTGTACGGACCGTGGGGTCGGCCCGACATGGCGCTCTTCCTCTTCACCCGGGCGATTCTCGAGGGGCGACCGATCGAGGTGTTCAACGGCGGGAAGATGCGGCGCGACTTCACGTATGTCGACGACATCGCGGAGGGGGTGGTGCGCACCTCCGATCGGGTCGCGACCCCGTCGCCCGACTGGCGGAGCGATGCCCCCGACCCGGCGACCTCATCGGCGCCGTTCCGGCTCTACAACATCGGCAACAACGAGCCGTGCGAGCTGATGGAGATGATCAGCGCCCTGGAAGAGGCGCTCGGGCGCACCGCCGAGAAGGTGATGGCGCCGATGCAGATGGGTGACGTGCCGGCGACCTACGCTGACGTCGAGGACCTCGTGCGGGACACCGGCTTCCATCCTGGCACGCCGGTGCGGGAGGGCGTGCGGCGCTTCGTCGCCTGGTACCAGGAGTTCTACGGCCTCTGAAGGACTCGCTGCCAGAAGGCGGCGAGCTTCTCGGCCACGGGGCCGTCACCGTACTGCTCCAGCACGCGACGGCGTGCCGTGGCGCCCATCACGCGGCAACGCGCCGGCTCCTGCACCAGCCCCTGCAGCGCGCGCACCAGTGCGGGCCGATCGTCCTCGTCGAGCACCAATCCGGCCTCGCCCACGACATCCGGCAGGGCACCGCAGCGTGTGACGACCGGTGCGATCCGGTGCGCCATCGCCTCGAGCACGACGCTGCCGGTCGGCTCCACCCACGTCGCGGATGAGCGCGAGGGCGCGACGAGGACGTCGATCGTCGGCCAGAAGTCGGCCAGCGCCTCGCGGGGCAGACCCCCGAGCCATTCCAGTCTCGCGCCAAGGCCGAGGCGCTGCGCCTGGGCCTCGAGCGCTTCCTGCGCCGGCCCGGTGCCGACGATCCGAAGCCGCCAGTCGCCGTAGACCTCGCCAAGCGCATCGAGCAGCAGGTCGATGCCGCGCTCGCGCACGACGCGACCGACCACCCCGAAGACCGGTGATGTCGGGGCGGGCGGTGCGGCTCGTTCGGCGGGGATGTCGAGCCCGCCGGGCGGCAGCACCGCGACCGGTACCGCCGCGGAACCCTCAAGCAGGAGTTCGAGCGCGGACCGCACCGTCCCGGCTAGCCCAGCGGCACCGTCGCGGACCTTCCGCGCCTGCCACTTCGCGACCATGCCGGCGGGTCCTCCCACGCTCGACGTGCCGACGAGGACGTACGGGATCTTGAGATCCCGCGCTGCCGCGGCACCGGCCTCGGCGGTCGGGGTCCACGGATCGCCGACGATGTGGATCAGGTCCGGTCGCAGGTCGCGCACCAGGGTCCGCAACGCCTTCCGGGACCACCGGAGGTCCATCGGGTCGCCAGCGGTCCCCCGTGCCTGGACCCGCTCGTAGCGGACGAGGCCATCGGTGGTGGACTCCCCGGTGGGGATCGCCACCACCGGTTCGAAGCCCAGGGCGACGAGCGAGCGAAGGACACCGGTCGGGGCGAGGTCAGGGGCAAGGATGAGGACGCGCACGGGCACAAAGATGCTCGGTGCGGCGTTAGTTTCCAGTCCATGCGGATTCTTCAGCTCGCGAAGTACTACTGGCCGCGCTCGGGCGGGATGGAGCGCGTGGTGCAGGGGCTCTCCGAAGGGCTCGTGGAGCGGGGGCACGAGGTCGAGGTGGTGGCCGTCACGACCTTCGGCGACACCCGTCCCGGGAAGCCGAAGCGCCACTCGGTGAAGAAGGTCTGGTCGCTGGCCCCGGTCGGGTCGCAGGAGCTGGCGCCGACCTACATCCCGGCCGCGTGGCGTCGGGCGGACGTGATCCACCTCCACCATCCCAATTCGCTGGCCGACGTGACCTACGCCCTGCGGCCCTCGCTGGCACCGCTGGTGGTGACCCAGCACGCCGACTATCCGAGCGCGAAGTACAAGCTGCCGGGGTGGTACGCCCTGAAGCGGGCCGAGGCGATCATCGTCCCCTCGAAGGCGCACATTGCCCTCTCCCGTGAGCTGAAGGGGTTCGAGGACAAGGTCCGGGTGATCCCGTTCGGCATCGACGAGCGCCGCTGGGAGCTGGTGCCGCCCCCGGTGGCCGGCAATCCGCCCAAGGCGATCTTCATCGGCCAGCTGGTGAAGTGGAAGGGGCTCGACTTCCTGTTGCGGGCGTTGGAACAGGTGCCGGACCTGCGGCTCGACATCGTGGGGCAGGGCCCCGAGCGGAATCGCCTGGAGACCCTTGCCCGGGCGCTGGCGGTGGCCGACCGGGTGAAGTTCTGGGGTGAGTATCCGGACGAGGACCTCCCGCGCCGGATGGCGGATGCTGACTTCCTCGTCCTCCCGTCGGTGACCACCGACGAGATGTTCGGGATGGTGCTGCTGGAGGCGATGGCCGCGGGACGGCCGATCATCACCACGGCGGTCCCGTCAGGGGTGCGGGAGGTGAACGCCCCGGGCGAGACTGGGCTCGAGGTGCCGATCCGCGATGTGGAAGCGCTGGCCGAGGCGATGCGGACCCTGGCCCACGATCCCGCGCTGCGCGAGCGGATGGGTGCGGCGGGGCGGGCGAGGGTGAAGGCTCGATTCACCGTGGACCGGATGACCGAGGCGCACCTCGAGGTGTACCGTGAGGTGCGGGCGCCCAAGACCGCCACGCCGGCTGTGGACAAGTCGGTTCGTTCTGCACAGCGATGAAGGGTGTGGGGGTATGTGGTTCGTCGGTGTGTGGAAAAGTGGTACGTGAACGCTGCGCTGTAGGTTGTTGCGGTATCGGTGTTTCGGCCCCGTAGCTCAGGTGGTTAGAGCAGCGGACTCATAATCTGACGGTCGAGGGTTCGACTCCCTCCGGGGCCACTGGGTTGTCAGGCGCACCAAAGGGTTGTATGATGGTGGCCGCTGGAAGCAGGGCGATTAGCTCAGCTGGTTAGAGCGCGCGCCTCACATGCGCGAGGTCGGGGGTTCGAGCCCCTCATCGCCCATCGCCCCGAACCACCCCGCTGGGTGGCCAGGGACGCCGAGTCAGTCAGAGAGTTGGAGCCTCCCGGGCTGGCTCGGAACGGCAGGACGACAGCGAGAGGGCCGCGATCTGGATCACAGGTCGCGGCCCTCTTTGCATTCATAAAGTCTTGCTGCGGAACGACTTGAGATGTGGATTGTGGAAAAGTACGGATGTTGATAAGTGGAGGAGAACTGAGATCGGAGATCAGAGGCCGCATCCTCCGATCTCCGATCGCTGATCTCCCCTCTCCCTAATCCACCAGTCCTACCACCTCGTCCACCGCCACCGTCGCCGTCCCCCGCTTCCCGACCTCCACTGCCGCGGCGAGGTTCGCCACCCAGGCGGCCTCGGCGACCGTCGCCTCGGCTGCCAGCGCCGCGCCGACCCACGCGGTGACGGTATCACCCGCCCCCGACACGTCGAAGACCTCTCGTGCGATGCTGGGCGTCCGGAGCACCGTGCCGTCGGCCCCAACGAGCGCCATCCCATCTGCGCCCAGGGTGAGGAGGAGGTTGTCCACATCGAGGCGCTCGCGGGCGGCGATGAGGTCCGGATCGTCGCCGGAGAGCGGCGCGCCGAGGGCTGCCTCGAGTTCACGGCGGTTCGGCTTGAAGACCGTCACGCCGTGGTAGGCGAAGAAGTGCCGGTGCTTCGGATCGACGACGACCGGGATCCCCTCAGCCAGTGCCGCCTCGACGAGCGTCCGCGCGAGTACGGCGTCGAACACCCCCTTGTCGTAGTCCTCGAGCAGGAGGACATCGGCCCACGCGATCGCCTCGCGCGCTGCGGCGGTCAGCCGCTCCCGGACCTCTGGGGGAATCGGGTTGGTCACCTCGCGGTCGATCCGGACCACCTGCTGGCCTCGGGCGACGAGCCGCGTCTTGGTCGTCGTGGGCCGGCCGGGAACGGCGAGGACCCCCGATGTGGAAATCTCGAGGGCTCGGAGGGTGTCGACGAGGACCTGCGCGGCGGGGTCGTCACCGACGATGCCCACCACCGCCGCTTGCCCGCCGAGCGCCACCACGTTGGCCGCGACGTTGGCGGCCCCGCCGGGGACATCCTCCTCCCGTTCGATGCGCACCACCGGCACCGGCGCCTCCGGGGAGATCCGGTCGGCCTCCCCCAGGAGGTAGCGGTCGAGCATCATGTCGCCGACCACGAGGACGTGGACATCCTGCATCGCGCCGAGCACGGCCGTGAGCCGCTCGCGCGACAGGGACGGAAGGGTGTGGGTCATCCCGGAAGTTATCGCGTCGGAGGTGACGCCTGCCACCGGCTCCGGGTATCTTCGCGCCAGCAATGACGACCTTTCAGGTGGTGGCCGTGCGCGGCCCGCTCGACGAATCGGTGCATCACGTCTCGGTCGCGGTGGCCGACGCGGAGGGCCGGCTCGTGGCCCAGGCCCGGACGCCCGAGCTGGTGACCTTCTGGCGGTCGGCAGCGAAGCCGTTCCAGCTCTGGCCACTGGTTGCCGGCGGCGGCATCGCGCGTTTCGGCCTCGATCCGGAGATGCTGGCCCTCGCCTGCGGCTCCCACAACGCCGAGCCGATCCACCGGACCGTGGGGCAGCGGTGGCTCGACCTGGTCGGTCTTGAAGAGGCCGACCTGTCGTGCGGTGGGCACGCATCCCTCTCCGCCCGCGTCGCCGAGCAGATGGTCCGCGACGGCATCGTGCCCACCGAGCTCTGGAGCAACTGCTCGGGGAAGCACGCGGCGCTGCTGGCGCTCGCGCGACTCCACGGCTGGCCGACCGCCGGGTACGAAGCGATCGGGCACCCGGTGCAGGACGAAGTGGCTCGGTCCTTCGCTCACTGGAGCGGGGTTCCGGTGCCCGCGCTCCACTGGGGCGTGGACGGCTGCACGGCGGCGGCGGTGGCGATGCCGCTCGCCGCGACCGCCACGGCGTGGGCGCGTCTCGGCACGACCGATGATGCGGCGATGGCCACGATCCGGGCCGCGATGCACGCGCACCCCGAGATGGTGGCTGGCACGGACCGCCTCGACACGACCGTGATGCAGGCGTGGCCGGGGCGCGTCCTCGCGAAGATCGGCGCCGAGGGCGTCTACGGGGCGTCGCTCCCGACCCTCGGCCTCGGCGTGGCTCTCAAGGTCGAGGACGGCGATCTCAAGGTCGCCGGATATGCCCTGATGGCGGTGCTCGAGGCGCTGACGGCGCGGTTCGACCGTCAGGGCGCGTGGCCGACCGATACGCTCGCCCGCTGGCGGATGCCGACGATCAAGAACACGCGCGGTGTCGCGACGGGGCAGTGGGCCCTGCGCGGCGCACTGACCTTCGCCTGAGCCCGAGAGGAGCCGACCGATGACCGACGAGACCCGACCGCTCGATGCCGCCACGCAGGCCCTCGTGGCGCTCGCCGCCGCGATCGCGCAGGGCGAGGAGTCGCGCGTGAAGGAGCAGGTGGGCGAGGCGCGCACCGCGGCAGTCCCGGCGGGGTGGGTGGACGAGCT
>DASTAN010000093.1:0-12770 GCA_035712665.1 Gemmatimonadales bacterium | reverse complement strand
GCGGCCGGCGCGGTGAGCGGCTTCTTGTTGGCGAGCACGAGATCGAAGCCGGCCTCGGCGGCGATCTGCAGCAGCGGCAGCGTCTCGTCGGCGGTGCAGTCGACCAGCGTCGGCTGGTGCAGCGCCTGATCGGCGAGCCAGCGGATCGCCTCGCCCGGTGCCCCGGCGCGGCCTCCCGGAAGCGCCGCGACACTGCCGCCGCCCGCCTTCGTGGCGAGCACGGCCCGCAGCGCGCGCCGGTCGAGTCCGTCCGCGTCGTGCACCATCCCGCCTCGATCGATCACCGCCACGACGCGGAGCGCGGTGAACCGTTTCGGCGTGGCGACCAGCAGCTCCAGCACCGCGCGACCGATCGTGCCGGCGCCAAGCAGGACGACGTCCCGCGCCGCGCTGCGCCGCGGGCGCCCGCCGCCGGCCTTGCCGAGCTGGAAGACCGCGTGGATCCGGCGCAGGGCCGCCGGGACGTCGCCGCGATCCATCGCGACCGAGATGTTGTGCTCGGTCGATCCCTGCGCGATCGCCACGACGTTGACGCGCGCATCGGCGAGGGCATCGAAGACGCGCGCCGCGATTCCGGGATGCCCGGCCATCCCCAGGCCCACGACCGCCACGATCGCGATGCCGGGACGCACGACGATCGGCTCGATCTCGCCGTGCAGGATCTCGCTTCGGAGCGACTGCGCGAGCGCGGCCCGCGCGGTGTCGGCCTGCACGGCCGGGATGCAGAAGTCGATCGTGTACTCGGACGAGGCCTGCGCGATGAGCGTGACGGAGATGCCCGCCTGCTGCAGCGCGCCGAAGATGCGCGCCGACATCCCCGGCACGCCGAGGATGCCGGTGCCGGTCACCGTCACCATCGCCTGCTCGGGCACGGCGGAGAGCGAGCGCACCGGCGCCGCGTCGATCGTGCGCCGCGAGGCCACTTCCGTCCCCTCCGCCTCGGGATCGGCGAAGGGACGGATGCGAAGCGGAATGTGCCGCCGTCCGAGCGGGACGAGCGCGCGCGGATGGAGGACCTTCGCACCGTAGTAGGCGAGCTCCGAGGCCTCGCGCGGATGCACCAGCGGCAGCAGGCGCGCGTCCGGCACCACACGGGGGTCGGCGGTCAGCAGCCCCGGCACGTCCTTCCACAGCGTCACGCCGGCGGCATCGAGCGCATCGGCGAGCAGCGTCGCCGTGAGGTCCGACCCGCCGCGGCCCAGCGTCGCGATGCCGCCGTCCGGCGCGCGTCCCGTGAAGCCGGGGACCACGGGAATGACGCCGCGTCGCACCAATGGCTGCAGCACCCCGCGCGCGGCGCGACGCGTCGCCGGCAGGTTTGGAGCGGCACCGCCGTACGGCCCGTCGGTGATGATCACCGTCGATGGGTCGATCAGCTCCGCCTTGCGCCCGCTCGCCACGAGCGCGGCCGCCACGAGCCGCGCCGACAGCCGCTCGCCGCGGGCCACGACGTGATCGCGGATCCGCGGCGAGGCCTCACGCAGCACAGCCAGCGCCCGCGCCTGCGCCTCGAGGTCATCGCTCGCCGCGTCGACGAACGCGAGGATCGCGCGGCGTCGTGCGGCCGGCAGGAGGGCGGTGACGGTCTGGCGATAGCGGGTCCGGAACGTCGCGGCGTGGGCGAGGGCGGCCTCGGCGTCGCCGGCCACCGCGCGCTCGACCAGGGCCAGCAGCAGGTCGGTGACCCCCGCGAGCGCGGACACGACGACGACCGGCCGTCCCGGCCGCGACCGGATGATCCCGACGGCGTGGGCGATCGCCCGGGCGTCGGCCATCGCGGCGCCGCCGAACTTGTGGATGCTGATCAGGGAGGGCATCCACCACGGTACGTCGGGCTCCGTTGAAAGTCCACGGACCGGCCGGTATGCTTCGCGGCCATCACGCCGGGAACTTCCCGGTCCGGCACCGGTTACGAGTGCCCGTCTTGCCCCCACGCCGCCGTTCGGAGAATCAGCCACCCGATGCGCATTGGTGTCCTGAAGGAAACCACGCCCCGCGAGCGCCGCGTGGCCCTGACCCCCGAGGCCGTGGCCAAGCTGGTGAAGGCCGGCGATCAGGTGGTCGTCGAGCGCGATGCCGGCGCCGCCGCATTCTTCCCCGATGCCCTCTACGCCGCGGCCGGCGCGACGATCGGGTCCGCCGCGGACGCCGGGTCGACCGACCTCGTCTGCGCGGTGCGCCGGCCCGATCCGTCGAGCGCCGATCGCGTGGCCGAGGGCGCCACCCTCGTCGCGATGGTGGGCCCAGACAGCCGGGATGCGCTCGAGGCGCTCGCCCGCCGGCGCGTCACCGTCCTCGCGCTCGAGCGGGTCCCGCGCATCACCCGCGCCCAGTCGATGGACGTCCTGTCGTCGCAAGCGACGGTCGCCGGGTACCAGGCGGTGCTCATCGGCGCGGGGCAGCTGCCGAAGTTCCTCCCGATGCTCACCACCGCGGCCGGCTCGATCACGCCCGCCCGGGTGCTGGTGCTTGGCGCCGGCGTCGCGGGGCTGCAGGCGATCGCGACCGCGCGCCGTCTGGGCGGGATGGTGACCGGCTTCGACATCCGCCCGGCCGCGGCCGAGCAGGTGCTGTCGCTGGGGGCGAAGTTCCTCGCCCCGGACGCGATCAGCGGCGACGCCGAGACGAAGGGCGGCTACGCGAAGGAACTCGCCGAGGAGCAGCAGAAGAAGGTGCTCGAGGCGGTCGGCGGCGCGGTGCCGCAGGCCGACCTCGTCATCTCGACGGCGGCGATCCCGGGTCGTGCGGCGCCGCGGCTCATCACCCGCGAGATGGTCGAGGCGATGAAGCCCGGCTCGGTCATCGTGGACGTCGCGGCGGAAACCGGCGGCAACTGCGAGCTGACGCGTCCCGGCGAGACGGTGATGCACGGCGACGTGACCGTCCTCGGTCCGCTCAACCTGCCGGCCACGATGCCGCTGCACGCGTCGCAGATGTTCGGGCGCAACGTGCAGACCCTGATCGAGCACCTGCGCCACGAGGGGGCGCTCCGCGTGGCGCTCGACGACGAAATCACCGGCGCGATGTGCGTCGTGCATGACGGCGCGCTGCGCCAGCAGGGGGGCTGATGTCCGGCGCGATCATCATCGGGATCACGATCTTCACGCTCGCCACCTTCCTCGGCTTCGAGCTCATCCAGCGGGTGCCGCCCACGCTGCACACCCCGCTCATGTCGGGCTCGAACGCGATCTCCGGCATCACCATCGTCGGGGCGCTGGTCGTCGCCGGCGGCGGCTACGGCTGGATCAGCACCGTCTTCGGCATCGGCGCCGTCGCCTTCGCGATGATGAACGTCGTCGGGGGCTACGCGGTGACGGACCGGATGCTGTCGATGTTCAAGAAGGAAGGGGCGGGCAAGTGATCCCTCCGTTCCTTGCGGCGATCGGCTATCTCGTCGCGTCGGCGCTCTTCATCGTCGGCCTCAAGCGCCTCGGCTCGCCCGCGACGGCGGTCGCCGGCAATCGCCTCTCCTCCTACGGCATGGCGGTGGCGGTCGCCACGGCGCTGCTCGAGACGCGGATGCTCTCGTGGACCGAGATCGTCATCGGGATGGTGCTCGGCTCGGGCATCGGGCTCTGGATGGCGCGCACCGTCCAGATGACGTCGATGCCGCAGATGGTGGCCCTGCTCAACGGCCTCGGCGGGGCGGCGTCGCTGCTGGTCGGCGGGGCGGAGTTCCTCAAGTCGGAACTCAAGAACGAGGTGATCCCCACCGAGACGGGGATCACCATCCAGCTGACGCTGCTGATCGGCGCGGTCACCTTCACGGGCTCGATGATCGCGTGGGCGAAGCTGCAGGAAGTGATGAGCGGCAAGCCGATCGCGTTCCCGGGGCAGAAGCTCGTCAACGCGCTGATCTTCGCCACGATCATCGGCCTCGGCGGCTACCAGGTCTTCACGCCCGAGGCGCACCTGCTGCCGTTCTACGGCGTCATCGCGCTGTCGCTCCTGATCGGCGTGCTGCTGGTGATCCCGATCGGCGGCGCGGACATGCCGGTGGTGATCTCGCTGCTCAACTCGTACTCGGGCATCGCCGCGGCGATGTCGGGCTTCGTGATCAACAACCACGTGCTGATCATCGCCGGCGCGCTGGTCGGGTCGAGCGGCATCATCCTGACGCAGATCATGTGCAAGGCGATGAACCGCTCGCTGACCAACGTCCTCTTCGGTGCGTTCGGGGGCGGGGGCACCGGCGGCGGCGCCAAGAGCGCGGCCGGGCTCACCGTCCGCAGCGTGAGCGCGGAGGACGCGGCGGTGCAGCTCGCCTATGCGCAGAACGTGATCGTGGTGCCGGGCTACGGCCTCGCGGTGGCGCAGGCGCAGCACGTGGTGCGCGAGCTCGCCGAGCTGATCGAGAAGAACGGCGGCGAGGTCAAGTACGCGATCCACCCGGTGGCGGGGCGCATGCCCGGGCACATGAACGTGCTGCTGGCGGAGGCGAACATCCCCTACGACAGGCTGTACGACATGGACAGCATCAACGACCAGTTCGAGCAGGCCGACGTGGCGCTCATCATCGGCGCCAACGACGTCGTGAACCCGGCGGCCCGGCACGACCAGGCGTCGCCGATCTTCGGGATGCCGATCCTGAACGCCGACAAGGCGCGGTCGATCATCGTGATGAAGCGCGGGATGAACCCCGGGTTCGCCGGGATCGAGAACGAGCTCTTCTACGACCCCAAGACGGCGATGCTCTTCGGCGACGCCAAGGGGTCGCTCTCGAAGCTGGTGAGCGAGATCAAGGCGCTCTAGCCGTCGACCGGTGTGACCCTCCACCCGCCCCGGGCGTCCTTATCTGAGGATCGCCTGGGGCGGCGTCCGTTGGGGGGAGATCGGCGATCGGAGATCGGAGATCCGAGGTCTCATGAAGAACCCTCCGATCTCGGATCACTGATCTCGGCTCTCCGTTAGGGGGG
Organism: Gemmatimonadales bacterium; assembly: GCA_035712665.1. Lineage (GTDB taxonomy): Bacteria > Gemmatimonadota > Gemmatimonadetes > Gemmatimonadales > GWC2-71-9 > Palsa-1233. The sequence continues at coordinate 7,854 of DASTAN010000093.1, read as the reverse complement.
AACGCCCCACCCCCCGCCGGTGTTGATAACATCAGGCGGCCGGTCGCGGACCATGCAACTGTTTCACGGTCTCAGACGTATCATAAGTGGATGTTTCACAATGTCTTGGCGTTGCAATTGCGAACACGATGACCGGACGTTATCTTTGAGCGTTACGCTGGATTTCACCTCCCAGTCGGGCTCCAGCCCCTATGGGACGGCGACAGAAGGGGAGTACCTACTGTGACTTTGCGTGCCCGCGGCAAGCGGCGTTCGCTGCGTCCGGCCCAGATTGCTCGGGCCGTTGACGAGGGACGCGAGAGCCTCGACCTGTACCTTGACGAGATCTCGCGCGTCCCCCTCCTCACCCGCGATGAGGAGATGGAGCTCGCCCGGAAGGCGTTCAAGGGCGACATCCTGGCCCAGGAAAAGCTGGCCCGCCACAACGTCCGGTTCGTGGTGTCGGTGGCCAAGAAGTTCCAGAACCGCGGCGTGCCGCTCGTCGACCTGATCGGCGAGGGGAACCTCGGGTTGATGACCGCGGCCCGGAAGTTCGACCCGGATCGCGGCGTGAAGTTCATCTCGTACGCGGTGTGGTGGATCCGCCAGGCGGTGCAGGCGGCGATCGCCCGCCACGGCCGTCCGGTGCGCGTGCCCCTCAACCGCACGGCCGACCTTTCGCGCCTGGGCAAGACGACGACGCTCCTCAAGGAGAAGCTCGGGCGGATGCCGACGGTCGAGGAGTTGGCGCGCGCCACCGGCCTCACCGAGGAGGCGGTGCGTTCGCTCTCGTCGCTGAACACCGAGGCAGTGCGGCTCGACCACCCGACCCGTGACGGCGACGGCAACGAGCGGATGGAGCGCTTCGCGCTGGCCGAGCAGGAGGGGACGGACTCGAACACGATGGCCAACTCGCAGTCGGCCGACATCGAGGACGCGCTCAACTCGCTCCCGCCGAGGGATGCCAAGGTGCTGCGGCTCTACTTCGGCCTCGACGATGGCCAGCCGCGCACCCTCGAGGAGATCGGCCGGATGATGGGCGTCACCCGCGAGCGGATTCGCCAGCTGCGCGACCGCGCGCTGATCCGCCTCCGCGAGGGCGAGACGGGCGAGAAGCTGAAGGACCTGGTGGCGTAACCGCCACCGAGATCGGCGATCCGCGATCGGAGATCGGAGAGAACACCCTCCGATCTCCGATCTCCGTTCTCAGATCTCAGTCACGCACGACTGCCCTCAGGGCAACCACGGCCTTCCGCGCCCGCTCCACCTCCGGGTCGCTCCGCTCCCAGCCCGCCGCGACATCCGGCGCGATCCCCGTGACCTCGTTCTCGCCGTTGGCGCGGATCCGCGCGCAGTCCGGCATCCGCACCACCAGCCCGCTGTGCGGCAGGCGAAAGCCGATGCCGCCGTTGGTGTAGCCGCATCCCGCGCCGTGGGTCCGCTCGCCGACCGTCGTCGCGGCCCCGTGATCCGCAAGCGACACCACGAAGTCCTCGCTCGCCGACGCCGTGCGGCGATCCATCAGGATCGTGAGCGGGCCGTCCCACGCACCGACCTCGTAGCGGAAGGCGCGCGGGTGGAAGAGCTCTGCCGCCTGCGGATGCGCGGCGAGGGCCGGGGGGAGCGACGCGACCCACCCGGTGGTGAAGGTGTGCAGCGCGAGCACCGGACAGGGCGCGGCACCGCGGGTGCGCCAGATCGCGCGGCGATCGCACGGCGCACGCACCTCGGCGAGCTGCGCACGCAAGGCCGAGAGTCCCGCCTCCACGACCTCGGCCCACGCGCTGTCGGTCGCCTCGGCCCGACGCATCACCAGCGCCGCCTCGGCGCGCGCGAGGGTCGAGTCGTGATGCGGATGGCGGATGCGCGCCAGCGTGTGCCCGGGCAGGTCCCGCGCGGTGACCTGCCGCGCCGACGCGCTCACCCAGTCGTTGCCGCCGCCATTGCCGGTGATGTCCACCACGAGGTGCGTGGCGCCCGCCGCGCGCAGCGCCGCGATCGCCCGGCGCTGGTCGGCCAGGATGGTGTCGGCCGCGGCCATCCAGAGTGCCTCCGCACAGGCATCGTCGCAGGTCGCGCCCTCGCCGGTCGTCGCGGCCACGGGCCACGCGCGCTCGCAGGCATCGAGGTGCCGGTCGACGCCGAACGACGCGATGCGGAGGACGCCGACCGAAGCGGCACCGATCCGGAGCGTCCCGTGTCCACCGGCCACCGGCGTCCAGCTGTCGGCCAGCGCGAGGAGGGATGGGTCGCCGTCGGCGCGGTAGCCCAGCGCGCGGCATCCCTCGTCGGCCGAGGCGGTGCGGAGTGGCGGCGCATCCTGCCGGCCGGTGAATCGGTCCTCGAGCCACTGCACCACGGCCGGCGTCGGACGCGACACCGAGAGGTGCCCGTCCTGGAAGGCGGTGGCGAACGCCCGCAGCGCCGCCGTCGCATCGCGCCCCGACCTGGCCGCGCGGAGGGCCGAGTCGGTTCGGGCGTGCAGGGCGATCGGGTCCACGAGTCCGCGCGCGACCTGATGGTCGAGGTTGGCGTACCCCGCGGCGAGCGAGTCCTCGAGCGTGGCCAGATCGGCGAGCCAAGGCTCGGACGTGTAGGTCAGGCGGTCCCAGCCGAAGGCGGCGACCACCAGCAGGGCAGGGATGACCAGCAGACGGGCAAGACGACGCATCCGGACTCCGGGCAGAAGACACCGGAGGTACGCGAAGGATGCAGGGATGGTTTCAATGTGAAACTAATCGAGAGGAAGCGAGATCGGAGATCGGAGATCCGAGGGTGCGTCCTCTGATCTCCGATCTCCGATCGCTCATCTCCGCCTGCGATTACGACTCGTTGAACATCCTGAGGACCCGCTGCAGGATCCCGCCGTGGGCCAGGTACTCGAGCTCCACCGGCGAGTTGAGGCGGACCGTCGCGTCGAACGTGATCACCTTGCCGCTTTCGCGGTCGGTCGCGGTGACCGGCACCGTGCCGCCGGGGACGAGCCCGCCGGCGATCCCGCCGATGCTGATTTCCTCGCGGCCGGTGAGTCCCAGCGACTCGGCCGTCTGGCCCGCGGGGAACGCCAGCGGGAGGACGCCCATGCCGACCAGGTTCGAGCGATGGATCCGCTCGTAGCTCTCGGCGATGACCGCCTTCACGCCGAGGAGCGCGGTGCCCTTCGCGGCCCAGTCGCGCGACGAGCCGGTGCCGTATTCCTTGCCGACCAGGAGCACCAGCGGCGTCGCGTCCTTCGCGTACTGCATCGCCGCGTCGTAGATGCTCATCACCTCGCCGGTCGGGAGGTGGAGGGTCCAGTTGCCTTCCTTCTCGGGGACGAGGCGGTTCTTGATGCGCACGTTGCCGAAGGTGCCGCGCATCATCACCTCGTGATTGCCGCGGCGCGCCCCGAAGGTGTTCCAGTCGGGCTGCGCCACGCCGCGCTCGAGGAGCCAGCGCGCCGCGGGACCGCTCTTCGGGATCGAGCCGGCCGGCGAGATGTGGTCGGTCGTCACCGAATCGCCGAGGAGCGCAAGCACGCGCGCGCCGCGGATGTCGGCGAGCGGGGCGGGCGTCGCGGCGAGGTTCTGGAAGAACGGCGGCTCCTGCACGTAGGTCGAATCGCGGTCCCACGCGAAGCGCGAGCCCTGCGGCACCGCGAGCGCCTGCCATTCGGCGTCGCCCGCGAAGACGTGCGCGTACTGGGTGCGGAAGAGGTCGGGGCCGACCGCGGCGGCGATCGCGTCCTGGATCTCCTGCGGCGAGGGCCACACGTCCTTGAGGAACACCGGCGTGCCGTCATCGCCGATGCCGAGCGGCGTGGTGTCGAGGTTGGCGTCCACGCGGCCGAGCAGCGCGAAGGCGACGACGAGCATCGGCGACATCAGGTAGTTGGCGCGCACCAGCGGGTGCACGCGCGCCTCGAAGTTGCGGTTGCCCGAGAGCACCGACGCCGTCACCAGCGACTGCTCCTCGATCACCTTGGCGATCGGCTCCGGCAGCGGCCCCGAGTTGCCGATGCAGGTGGTGCAGCCGTAGCCGACCGTCTGGAAGCCGAGCGCATCGAGCGACGACTGGAGCCCGGCCTTGTTGAGGTAGTCGGTGACGACGCGCGACCCCGGTGCCAGCGACGACTTCACCCACGGGCGGCGCCGCAGCCCCTTCGCGACCGCCTTCTTCGCGAGGAGGCCGGCGCCGATCATGACGGACGGGTTCGAGGTGTTGGTGCACGACGTGATCGCCGCGATCACGACCGAGCCGTCCCGCAGCTCGAACTGCTCGCCGTCGAGTTCGCAGGCGTGCTCCGTGATCGGATGCTCCACGGTCGCCACGGTGCCGCCGTCGTCCTTCCAGCGCTGGATCGCCTCTTCGGCCGCGGCACGGCGCTCGGCCGGGACCGTCGGCTGCATCAGCGACGGGAGGTTGGTCGCGAAGTTCTTCCGGATGTCCGTGAGCGTCACCCGGTCCTGCGGCCGCTTCGGCCCCGCCACCGACGGCACGACCGTCGAGAGGTCGAGCACCAGCACGTCGCTGAACACCGGGTCCGGCGTGTCGGCGGTGCGGAAGAGCTTCTGCGCCTTGCAGTAGGCCTCGACCAGCGCCACCGTCTCGGCATCGCGCCCGGTCCGCTCGAGATAGCGGAGCGTCTCGGCGTCGACCGGGAAGAAGCCCATCGTCGCCCCGTACTCGGGCGCCATGTTGGCGATCGTCGCGCGGTCGGCGAGCGGCAGCGCGGCGAGGCCCGGGCCGAAGAACTCGACGAACTTGTCGACCACGCCCCGCTTGCGGAGCATCTGCGTCGCGGTGAGGACGAGGTCGGTCGCGGTGCAGCCGGCCGGCAGCGTGCCGACGAGCTTCATCCCGATCACTTCCGGCACGACCATGAAGTACGGCTGGCCGAGCATCACCGCCTCGGCCTCGATGCCGCCGACGCCCCAGCCCATCACGCCGAGGCCGTTGATCATCGTGGTGTGCGAGTCGGTGCCGACGCAGGTGTCGGGATACGCCGTGAGCGCGCCGTACTGGTCGCGCAGCTGGATGCACGGCGAGAGGTGCTCGAGGTTCACCTGGTGCACGATGCCCATCCCGGGCGGCACCGCACGGAAGTTTTCGAACGCCTGCTGGGCGAACTTGAGGAGCTGGTAGCGCTCGGCGTTCCGGTCGAACTCGAGCGCGACGTTCAGCTTGTAGGCATCGGCGGAGCCGTAGTGGTCGACCTGCACCGAGTGGTCGATGACGAGGTCGCACGGCACGACCGGGTTGATCCGGTTCGGGTCGCCGCCCATCCGGGCCATCGCATCGCGCATCGCCGCCAGGTCCACCACGCACGGCACGCCGGTGAAGTCCTGCAGGACGACGCGGGCGGGCATGTACGGGATCTCGCCGTGGCCGGCCGTCGCGGGGGTCCAGCCGGCGAGGGCCCGGACGTGCTCCTCGGTCACGACCCCGCGCCCGACGTGCCGGAGCGCGTTCTCGAGCATCACGCGGATCGAGAAGGGGAGGCGGTCGAGCGGCGCGATGCCGGCCTGCTCGAGGGCGGGAAGCGAATGGTAGACCGCCTCGCGGCCGCCAACCTGCAGCGTGGCGCGGGCGTGGAACGGATCCGGATGGCTCATCGTCGGTCGGGCCCCATGGTAGAATTCAATTTGGGTCGAACACCGCGAAAATAACCGCATTGGAGGCCGCGTGGCGGAGGCGATGGTGATCCCGACGACGGTGCGTCGCCGGGACGACGGGGTCGAGATCGTCTGGGATGCCGCGGGGCACGCCGGGTTCTTCCCGGCCCGGGCGCTGCGGCTCGCCTGCCCGTGCGCCGCGTGCGTCGACGAGATGACCAATCGACCGCTGCTCGACCCGGCCACCGTGCCGCATGACGTGCGCCCGCTCGCGCTCGAGCCGGTCGGCGCCTACGGGATGAAGGTGCGCTGGAGCGACGGCCACGGGACCGGGATCTACACCTTTCGTGCGCTCCGCGACCGTTGTCCCTGTCCGGCGTGCGCCGGCCCCCTTGGGCGCGATGCGACGGCGCAGTAATGTTCCGGGTCGCCCGCCCGCTCCCGTTCCACCCCCCTCGATCCCGGAAGTCCGCCCCTCGCGATGATCGGCAAGAAGTGGTGGATCCTGATCTGGTACGGCATCCTCGCCCTCGGCGTGGTCGGCCTCGTGATGGCCATCGACTGGGGACGCCAGGTCAAATGGAAGAATCTCGAGGAGATCCTGCGCGGGATCGGCACGATTTCCGTCTCGGTCGGGATGCTGCTCCTGCTGCACGGCACCGGCGGTGGGGCGGGGCAGACGCTGCTGCTGGCGGCCCTGATCGCCTTCGTGCTGGCCTTCGCGGTCGGCCGCGAGCCGGATGGCTCCGCCCCCGCGCCGCCGACCCCGCCGACCGACACCGACGCGCCGTGATGCGGCTGGGCCTCGTCGGACTCGCACTCCTCGCCATCGTCGCTGCACCGCTTGCCGCCCAGGATGCCGGGCCCGGCACCGGCGGCATCGCGCGGCTCGCGCAGGAGGCCCGCTACCTCGACAATTGGCGGCGCGTGCTTGTCATCGGCGCGCACCCGGACGACGAGGATACGGAGCTCATCACCATCCTCTCGCGCGGCGAGGGTATCGAGACCGCCTACCTGTCGCTGACGCGCGGCGAGGGCGGGCAGAACCTCATCGGCAACGAGCTCGGCCCGGGGCTTGGCATCGTGCGCAGCGAGGAGCTGCTCGCGGCGCGCCGACTCGATGGTGGACAGCAGTTCTTCACGCGCGCCTTCGACTTCGGCTTCAGCAAGTCGCCCGAGGAAACGTTCCGCTTCTGGCCGCGCGACTCGGTGCTGAAGGATGTCGTGCGCGTCATCCGCCGCTTCCGTCCGCAGGTGATCGTGTCGGTCTGGTCGGGCACCGCGCGCGACGGCCACGGCCATCATCAGGCGTCGGGCCTGCTGGCGCGCGAGGCCTTCGAGGCGGCGGGCGACGCCGCACGATTCCCGGAGCTGGCCCAGGAGGAAGGGCTCGCGGCGTGGCAGCCGGCCAAGCTCTATCGCCGCTGGGGCGTTGCGGTCGGCGAGGGCCTCACCCTCGATGGCGGACGCCTCGATCCGGCGGTCGGCCAGTCGCTGCACCAGATCGCGATGCGCTCGCGCTCGCGCCACCGTTCCCAGGACATGGGCCAGCTCGAGGATCCGGGGCCGTCGCGCACCAACGTGCTGCTCGTCGCGACGAGTGCCGCGGTGGCGCCGGGACCGGACACCGCGCTCTTCGCCGGGATTCCGCCCGCGGTTCCCGCGCCGAGTCCGCGCGCCGATGCGCTCGAGCTCGGGCGGCGCGGCGTGATCAGCGACGCGTACACCGAGCGCGTCGACGTGGTGCGAGGCCAGTCGGTGCCGGTGCAGGTCGTGGCGTGGAACGCCGGGGCGCGTCCGGTCGTGCTCGAGACGGTGGCGCTTGACCTCCCTTCCGGGCTGGTGCGCGACGGGGCTGGTGACTGCCCCTTCGGCGCCGTGCTCGCGCCGGGGGCACTCATCCGCTGCACCGTGCCGCTCCGCGTGGAGGATGACGCCGAGCCGAGCCAGCCCTACTACCTCCGCCGGCCCCTCGACGGCGCGCTGTATCACTGGCAGGCGGTGCCGCCCGCGCTGCGCGGGCTGCCGTTCGCGGCGCCGCTGACGGCGCGGCTGGCGTGGCAGCTCGACGACGATGTGCGCGCGGAGGCGCGCGTGGCGGTGCTCGCGCGTCGGCTCGACCAGGGACTCGGCGAGGTGCGGGCACCGCTCGCCATCGTGCCGCGCATCGTGCTCGGCATCGCGCCCGCGCGCTTCCTCTGGCCGGCGGGCGTGCGACACCGCACGATCGAGGTGAGCGTCGAGCATACCGCGTCGGACAGCACGCGCGCCGACGTTCGTC
>DASTAN010000092.1:0-16213 GCA_035712665.1 Gemmatimonadales bacterium | reverse complement strand
CCGCGCGATGCTGTCGGATGCCCTCGAGGCCTTCATCCGCGGCGACGCCGCCGCCGGCCGCGAGATCTGCCGCCGCGACGACGCGGTGGACGCGCTCAACCGCTCGACCTTCCGGATCCTCCTCACGCACATGATGGAGGACCCGCACATGATCAGCGCCGGGATGGAGCTCATCCTCGTGTCGCGGAACCTCGAGCGCGTCGCCGACCTCGCGACCAACGTCGCCGAGGACGTGGTGTTCCTCGTCGAGGGGAAGTCGATCAAGCATCACGCCGAGGACGGGGGCGACGCCCCGCGGTGAGCCTCCTCGCCCCGCTCCGCGAGCGACTCGGTGCGATCGATGTCGGCTCGAACTCGATCCGGCTCGTGGTGGCGGAGTGGGACCCGGCGACCGGCCTCGAGATCATCGATGAGGTGAAGGACCAGCCGCGCCTCGCCACCGGCGTGGCGCGCACCGGGCACCTCGATGCCGACGCGATGGAGCGCGCCTTCGCCGCGCTGCGCCGGATGGTCGGCGTGGCCGAGCGCCGCGGCGTCACGCGGCTGGTCGCCGTCGCCACCTCCGCGATGCGCGAGGCCGCCAACGGCCCCGCCTTCGCCGAGCGGATCCGCCGCGAGCTCGGGCTCGTCCTCGAGATCATCGACGAGGATCGCGAGGCCCGCCTCTCGTGGCGCAGCGTCGCCCACCACTTCGCCCTCGAGCACGGCCGCACCCTCGTCGCCGACATCGGCGGCGGCTCGCTGGAGCTGATCGGGGCCGTGGACGGGATGGTCGAGCTGGCGGTTTCGCTGCCGCTCGGCGCGGTGCGCCTCACCGAGGAGTTCCTGCCGGGGAAGCGCGAGACGTGGCGCGAGGTCGCCGCCCTCCGCAAGCACGTGCGCGGCGTCCTCAAGAAGGCGGTCGCGTGGCGCGACTGGCCCCAGGCCACGCTCATCGGCTCCGGCGGCTCCTTCACCAACCTCGGGCGGATGGCGGCCGCGCGCCGTGGCCTCCCCACCGACCCGATCCACGGCACCACCGTCGCGACCGGCGAGGTCGAGGGGCTGCTCGAGTGGCTCAGCACGCGGACTGCCGCCGAGCGCGCCACGACGCCGGGGCTCAACCCGCAGCGCGCCGACATCATCCTCGCCGGGCTCGCCGTGACGGCCGAACTGCAGGCGCTGATGGCGGGACGTGAGCTCACGGTCAGCGCGTACGGGCTCCGCGAGGGACTGCTGCTCGAGATGGTCGGCGCTTCCGCCGCGCCCACCGCCACCGATCCGATGCGCCTCGTCCGCGAGTTCGTCGATCGCTGCCGCTGCGACCGCGCCCACGTCGAGCACGTGCGGGTGCTCGCGCTCTCGCTCTTCGACCAGCTCGCCGAGGCGCTCGGCTGCGCCCCCGAGGAACGGCAGCTCCTCGAGGCGGCGGCCCTTGTCCACGACGTCGGCCAGCTCGTGTCATACCGCCGCCACCATCGGCACTCGTATCAGCTCATCATGCACGCCGAACGCCTTGGCCTCGGGTTGCGCGATCGGACGCTGGTGGCGCTCGTCTCGCGCTACCACCGCAAGTCGGGGCCGAAGCGGAAGCACGAGGAGTTCGCGGCCCTGCGCGAGGACGACCAGGCGATCGTGCGGCGGCTGAGCGGACTCCTGCGGGTGGCGGATGGACTCGACCGTGGTCATGTTGCGGGGGTGGAGCGGATCACCGCCACGCTTCTCGAGGATCGCTGCGTGGTGCGCGCGCACCCGCGCACGGGGATCAGCGACCTCTCGCTGGAGATCTGGGGCGCCGAACGAAAGGTCGATGTGCTGGCCAAGGCGCTCGGGCGCGAGGTCGTCATCGCCGCAGGACGCTAGGGGGGACGGATGCGTTCGTGTGCCATCGTGTCGAGCGTCGCACTCCTTGCGGCCGCACTCGTCGGCGCGCGACCGGCCTGCCTCGGGGCCCAGGAACACGAGACGATCCGCACCCTGCTGATCGGGCCGCGCGAGACCGCGACGGTCGAGCTCACCCTCATCGGGCCGCAGGCGAACGACACGCTGACCCCGTGGCGGCTCCGCGTCCCGCCGCTGGCCATCGCGACCGGCACCGCCGCGCGGCTCTGGACCGACCTCCCGATCAGCATCGGCGACCTGGCGGTGCCGCCCGGCACCCATCGCCTGCGACTCGAAGCAGGGCGGACCCTGGTGGTGACGCGGGAGGCCGGCGACTCCGCGTGGGAAGGCCGCGTCACGCTGGTCGAGACCCCGGGTGCGCCCCGCGTGATGGGATGGTCGCTGCGGATCGTGACCCGACGTCTGGGCGAGGACACGCTGTCGGTCGCGCAGACGCGCGGCGAGGCCGAACAGGTGATCACGCTTGGCTACGGACCGGCGACACGATCGATGCTGCGGCTGCGCTGGCGCGACCGCGAGCTCGTGGTCCCGATCGCCGCGCGCTAGGCCGGCGGGGCGCCGGCCCCGTCGAGGATCCGGCGCACGCCGCGCACCAGCTCCTCCATCGTCCACGGCTTCGGGATCGCCGGCAGGCCGGGGTGCTGCTCCACGAGCCCCGCAAAGCCGCTCGTGAGCGCCACCGGAATTCCCATTCCCTCGGCGTGCATCGCATCGACGAGCGCGATCCCGTCCATCCCCGGCATCACGTAGTCCGTGAGGACGAGATCGACGCGCGGCGACCCACGGCGAAGCATCGCGAGCGCCTCGGCCCCGTCGGCGGCCTCGAGGACGGTGTAGCCGAAGCGACGGAGCACGCGCGAGCCGGTGCGGCGCAGGTCTTCCTGGTCATCGACGAGAAGGACCGTCTCCACGCCGCGCGGCAGCGACCCGGCGGTCGACGGACGCTGGCGGGCGGCCGCCGGGGCCTCGCCGACGAGCACCGGGAACCAGAGCCCGAAGGTTGCGCCCTCCCCCTCGGCGGTCTGCAGCGTCACGAACCCGCCGAGCTGGCGCATCAGGCCGTACACCATCGACAGCCCGAGCCCGGTCCCCTGCCCCGTCGGCTTGGTGGTGTAGAACGGCTCGAAGATGCGCTCCGCGACCTCGGGCGCCATTCCGTGCCCGGTGTCCTCGACCTCGAGCCCGATGTAGCGCCCCGGCGCGGGGGGCGTGTCGAGGCCGATGACGTGCATCGGCGGGGCATCGCCGCGCTCGGCATCCCAGAGTGACGTCGGCCCGACGAGGCGGATCCGGATCTCACCGCCATCGGGCATCGCATCGCGGGCGTTGGTGATGAGGTTGAGCAGCATCTGCTCGACGACATCGATGTCGGCGAGCACCGGCGGGACGTCGCCGCCCGCCTCGACATCGAAACGGAAGCGCCCCGCGAGGAGTCGCGACAGCATCGGCGCGACGTTGCGGACCACACCGCGCAGGTCCACGGCCGCGAGCGTGAGGTCGCTCTCGCGAGAGAAGCCGAGCAGCTTGCGCACCATCCCTGCCGCGCTGCGCGACGCGCTGAGGATGTCCGCGACGGTGCGCCCCTCCTCGGTGTCGGCCTCGAGTGCCCGCTCGAGGAGCTCGGCGTTCGCGATGATGACGGAGAGGACGTTCTTGAAGTCGTGGGTCACGCCGCTGGTGAGCTCGCCGATGGCGCGGAGCTTCTGCGCGTGCCGCAGCTGGCGCTCGGCAAGCTTGCGGCCGGTGATGTCCTCGTAGCTCGCGAGCAGCCCGGTGATCTCGCCGTCCGGCGACCGCAGCGGCACCTTGGTGACGACCTCGTGGCGCTGCCCGCCGTCGCGCGTGGGAAGGACGATCTCGTAGTCGAGCCGCTCGGCGCGCCCCGAAAGGATCGCCTCGTCGCTCTCGCGCACCCGGCTCGCATCGTGGGCCCACGGCATCTCCTCATCCGTGCGGCCGACGAGGTCATCGGGATCCTGGTAACCGGCGTCCTCGGCAAAGCGACGGTTGCCGCCGAGGTAGCGCCCGGCGCGATCCTTCCAGAGGACGCGCGACGGAATCGTGTCGAGGACGAGACGGAGCCGCTCCTCGGCAAGGCGCAGGCGCCGCGCCAGGCGATGCTCGCTGCGCAGCGAGGCGGCGACCAGTCCGTACACGAGCACCGAGGTCGCCGCGACGTACAGCCATCCCTTCCATCGCTGCAGCTGGATCAGGGCGTCGGCATCGCGCGCCACCGACACCACGGCCGCGTCCGAGAAGGTGATCCAGAGCACCCCGACCACCGCATAGACGAGGGCCGCGATCAGCGGTGCGCGCGACAGCTTCATCCGACTCTCCCGTCCACCAGGGTCACCAGCTCCCGGACACCGCGCCGCAGGAGGGGGGCGAGCAGCAGCACGTCGGCCCGGACACCCAGCAAGCCCTGGGCCGACTCGAAATGTTCGCGCGGGACCAGCAGCGCCCGGATCGTCCCCGGCGGCAGCGGCGGGACCTGCCCGAGCGCCTCCCATCCGATCACGCAGGCGACCATCGGCCCGACCGTCGCGAACGCCGGCACGTCGTGCGGTTCGTCGACGGTGAAGCCCACCGCCTCCAACTGCTCGCGCAGGATCGCCGCGCGATGCGGTTCCACGCAGAGCAGCCCGACGTGCCCGCGCCCGCCCGGCGGCACCACGATCGGGGCGGGCGCGGCCACCGGGGCGAGCGCCATCGGGATCGTGACCACGAACCGGCTCCCCTCGCCGACCACGCTGGTGACCTGCACGTCACCGCCCATCAGTCCTGCCAGCTGCTGCACGATGCTGAGGCCAAGGCCGGTGCCGCCGAACCGGGCGGCGGTGCCCTCCTCCGCCTGCTCGTACTTGGCGAAGATGCGGTCGAGGCGATCCGCGGGAATGCCGATCCCCGTGTCCTGCACCGAGAGGTGCAGCACGGCGCGGTCCGCGGTCGGGGCATCGGCGTGCACCTCGACCGTGACGCGGCCGCGTTCCGTGAACTTGATCGCGTTGCCGACCAGGTTGGTGACGATCTGCCGGATGCGCATCGCATCGGCGACGACGCCTTCCGGCGTGCCGGGCACCCAGCGCAGCAGCAGCTCCACCCCCTTCGCACCGGCCCGCGGCGCGAGGAGGGCGACGACATCCTCGACGGCATCGCGCAGGTCGGTCGGCCGCGGCACGACCGGCATCTTGCCGGCCTCGAGCTGCGACAGGTCGAGGATGGCGTTGATCAGCTCGAGGAGGTCCCCGGACGCCCGGCGAATCGTGCCGAGGAAATCGGTGCGCACCGGATCATTCTGGCCGGTCCGCTCCATCTCCAGCAGCAGGTCGGCGTACCCGATCACGGCGTTGAGCGGGGTCCGGATCTCGTGGCTCATCGAGGCGAGGAACTCCGCCCGCGCCTGCGCGGCCTCGAGCGCCCGGTTGCGCGCGTCGCGCAGCTCCGCCTCGGTGCGCTTCCGTTCGGTGAGGTCGTGCACCACCGCGAGCACCAGCTCCTGCTCGCCGGCATCGATGGTGGTCAGCGTCACCGCGGCCGGAAAGGTCGTGCCGTCGAGGCGCCGGGCGAGCCACTCGAACGCCTCCCGGCCGCGCACCTCGACGGTCTTGGCCCGATGGTCCACCTGCTCGGCTGACGCCGCACCGGTCGGCTGCACGTCCGCGGCGAGGTCGACGGGGGTGAGCCCGCGCATCGCGTCCACCGACGTCGCCCCGAAGAGCTCGAGGGCGGCCGGGTTGCAGTCCACGAAGCGCGTCCCCGCCCAGAGGATGAGCGCGTCGGAGGCGCGATTGAAGAGGGTGCGGAACTGCTGCTCCGTCGCGCGGGCCTCGGTGACGTCGCGCCCGTCGACGAGGAGCCGCCGCGAGCCGTCGGCATCGGTGACCGACGCGGCATTGACCGCGATCCACCGCCAGCTGCCGTCACGAGTCCGCCACCGCAGCACCTCCGGGGGGAGATCCGCGCCCGCGAGCCGCGCCTGGAAGCGCGCGAGCCCGGTCGCCTGCTCGTCGGGATGGAGAAACTCGAGCGAGGTATGCCCGATGATCTCGTCGGGCCGCCAGCCGAGCACGCGCGTGACGGCGGGCGAGACGTAGGTGATCCGCGCGGCGGCATCCACCTCGACGAGGATGTCGGCCGACTGCTCGACGAAGGCGCGCCAGCGGGCGACGTCCGCCTCCAGCTGCGCGATGCGCGCGAACAGGTCGGCCGGGTCAGTCATCGCATCACGCCCCGTACGGCACCCAGATGTTCTTGACCTGCGTCGCCTGCCGGAGGAACATCGGCCCCTCGCCTGCCTTCGGGTCGTGCCAGTCCCGCGCGAACCACTCGGTCCACGTGCGCTTCATGTTGCCGGTCGAGAGCTTCTCCGCCTCGGTCGCGTCGGCGCGCGTGCCGAAGGTCCAGATCGCATCGACGTCGTCGTGTCCGGCGAGCGGCGCGAGGAGCTCCTTCACGGTCCCCGTCACGATGTTGACGACACCGCCCGGCACGTCGGAGGTATCGAGCACCTGGTAGAGATCGGTCGCCAGGAGCGGTGCCGTCCGCGACGGCACGGCCACGACCGCGTTCCCCATCGCGATCGCCGGGAGCACCGTCGAGAGGAAGCCGAGGAGCGGCGCCTCGTCGGGGCAGAGGACACCGATCACGCCGATCGCTTCCGGCATCGCCAGCGTCACGTTGCGCGCCGGGACGTGGTGCACCGCGCCATCGTACTTGTCGGCCCACGCCGCATAGGTGAAGCATCGGCGAACGGCGGCCTCGACTTCATCGCGGCCGTCGCGCCCGGTGAGCGCCGCGAGCCGCGCCGCGAACTCGTCGCCGCGCGCGGCGAGGTTCTCGCCGAGGTAGTAGAGCACCTGCGAGCGGTTGTAGGCGGTGGCGCCGGCCCACTTCGGCTGCGCGGCGTGCGCCGCCTCGACCGCGTTCCGGATGTCCTTCCGGTTGCCGCGGCCGACGTCGGCGACGAGATGCCCCTCGGCGTCACGGACGGGGAGCACCGTGCCGCCGTCCGGGCGCGCCTGCTTGCCGCCGATGTAGAGCTTCGGGGTGCGATCGACCGGCGGCACCGCCATCGGCGCCGGGGTCTCGGCCGCCGCCGCGTCGGCCCCTGCGGTCGCGATGCGCTCGGCCCCGTGCGGGACCGCCTCGCGGAGGTACTCCCACATCCCCTCGCGCCCCCCCTCGCGGCCGTAGCCGCTCTCGCGATAGCCGCCAAACCCGCTCGCCGCGTCGAAGGCATTGGTGCAGTTGATCCACACCGTCCCGGCCTTGAGCTTCGGTGCGATGTCGAGGGCGAGGTTGATGTTCTCGCTCCAGATCGACGCCGCGAGCCCGTAGCGCGTGTTGTTGGCGAGCTCGACGGCCTCGTGGTGCGTCCGGAACGACATCAGCACGACGACCGGGCCGAAGATCTCCTCCTGGGCCACCGTGGCCGACGGCGCGACGTCGGTGAAGAGGGTCGGCGGGTAGAAGAGTCCCTCGGTCGGCACCGACCACGACGGCTGCCAGCAGCGGGCCCCCTCGCTGACGCCCTGCTTCACCAGCGCGTCGATCCGCTCGAGCTGCACCGGCGCGACGATGGCACCGATGTCGACCGCCTTGTCGAGCGGCGAGCCGACGCGGAGCGTCTCCATCCGCGCGCGGAGCTTCGAGACCAGCCGCTCCTCGACGCTCTCGGCGCAGAGGATGCGCGAGCCCGCGCAGCAGACCTGCCCCTGGTTGAACCAGATCGCATCGACGACGCCCTCGACCACCGAATCGAGATCGGCGTCATCGAAGACGATGAACGGCGACTTCCCGCCCAGCTCGAGGGTGAGCTTCTTGCCGCTCCCGGCCGTCGCGGCGCGGATCGCGCGGCCGACATCGGTCGACCCGGTGAAGGCGACCTTGTCGACGCCGGCGTGCCCGACGAGCGCCGCGCCGGTGCTGCCGTCGCCCGTCACGATGTTCACGACGCCGGCCGGAAGGCCGATCTCGTGCAGCAGGTCGGCGAAGCAGAGCGCGGTGAGCGGGGTGTATTCCGCGGGCTTGAGCACCACGGTGTTCCCGGCCGCCAGCGCGGGCGCGATCTTCCACGACAGCATCAGCAGCGGGAAGTTCCACGGGATCACCTGCCCCACCACGCCCACCGGCTCGGCCCCGGGGAACTCGCGGTCGACGAGCTGCGCCCAGCCGGCGTGGTGCGCGAAGTGGCGCGCCACGAGCGGGATGTCGATGTCGCGGGACTCGCGGATCGGCTTGCCGTTGTCGAGCGACTCGAGCACCGCGAACTGGCGCGAGCGGCGCTGCAGGCCGCGGGCGATCGCGTAGAGCCAGCGCGCGCGCCCGTGTCCACCGAGGGCCTGCCACCCGGGAAGCGCGGCGCGCGCCGCGGCGACGGCGGCATCGACATCACCCGCGGTGCCCTGCGTCGCCTGCGCGAGCTCGACACCCGTCGCGGGATCGTTGGCGGCGAACGTCGATCCGGCCGCCGTCCACGCCCCGTTGATGTAGTGGCCGAAGCGATTGCCGTGGGCAGCAAGCCAGTCCCGGCCCGGGGCCGGCGATTCGGGGGCGGGGCCCCACGCGAGCGTCTCGAAGGCAGTCTTCACGTCAGTCATCGTGTCGTCTCGCTCAGGCCATCGGGTGGCGGTGCGCGGCGCTGTACCGGCCGGTCACGTGGTGCTCGAGCTGGCGCTCGATGTCGGTCAGCAGCGCGCTGGCGCCGAAGCGGAAGAGGTCGGGCTGTGTCCAGCGGTCGCCGAGCTCCTCCTTCATCATCGCGAGCCAGTCGAGCGACTCCTTCGCCTTCCGGATCCCGCCCGCCGGCTTGAAGCCGACCCAGTGGCCGGTGCGCTCGCGGTAGGTGCGGATCGCGCGCGCCATCGTGATGCCGACCGGCAGCGTCGCGTTGACCGGCTCCTTGCCGGTGCTGGTCTTGATGAAGTCGGCGCCGGCCATCATCGCCACCATCGAGGCGCGTGCGACCTCGGTCAGGGTGGCGAGCTCGCCGGTCGCGAGGATCGCCTTGAGGTGCGCGTGGCCGCAGGCCTCGCGGAAGGCGCGCACCTCGTCGTACAGCGCCTGCCAGTTGCCGGTGAGGACGTGGCCGCGGGTGATGACGATGTCGATCTCCTCGGCGCCGTCGGCGACCGAGGCCTCGATCTCGGCGAGGCGGGTGGCCATCGGCGCGAGTCCGGACGGGAACGCGGTCGACACCGCGGCGACCGGGATGCCGCTGCCGGCCAGCGCCTCGACGGCCGTCGCGACGAACGGGTGGTAGACGCAGACCGCCGCGGTGCGGACCGGCGTGTCCTGCATCCCGAGCGCGGCGAGGAGGTCGTCGCGCACCGGATGGCGCGCCTTGGCGCAGAGCCGGCGCACGCGGCCGGCGGTGTCGTCGCCCGAGAGCGTGGTGAGGTCCATCAGCGTGATCGCGCGCAGCAGCCACCCCGCCTGCCACGCCTGCTTCACGCTGCGCCGCGTCCCGATCGTTGCGGCACGGCGCTCGACCGCGCTCCGGTTCACGCGCAGTTCGCGCACCCAGCCCAGGTCGAGCGGCGTGCCCGGATTGCGCGGCAGCCGACCGACGGCGGGCGCCTCGGCCGTGGAGAGATACGCGGCGTCGCCGCGTGCGCTGCGCGCCGTGCGACCCTCGGGATGTGTCGTGCTCATCGCGGCCAGCCTTCAGCAGAGGCGGCAGCCCACGCGCGGGCCGCCAGCAGGTCCCGTCGTCGCGCCAGCAGCGCCGGATCGCGGAACGGGATGATCAGGAGGACGCCAGCGACGAAGCCGCCCACGTGCGCCCAGAACGCCACGCCACCGACCTGCTCGACCCCGGCCCCCGCCAGCTGCAGCGCGAACCAGTAGCCCAGCATCACCCACGCCGGGAGCGAGACCCGGAAGAAGAACACCACCAGCACCACCAGCGAGTGGATGCGCACGCGCGGGTACTGCACCGCGTAGGCCCCCATCACGCCGCTGATCGCCCCGCTCGCGCCGACCATCGGCACCAGGCTCGACGGGTCCACCACGATCTGGGCGGCGGCGGCCGCCAGTCCGCACAGCACGTAGAACAGCGCGAACCGCCCGTGGCCCATCGCATCCTCGACATTGTTGCCGAAGACCCAGAGGAACCAGCAGTTCCCCAGCAGGTGGAGCCACCCCCCGTGCAGGAACATCGAGGTGACGAGCGTCCGCCACGGCGTGCCGGGCTCGACCACGCAGACCAGCCCCTCCGCGATCGGGAACGACGTCCCGGCCGCCGCGCGTCCCAGCAGATCGGCCGGGACCAGCCCCAGCTCGCAGACCGACGCCGCCAGGGCGACCCCGGCACCCATCCCCTGCACCAGCACCCACATCGCGAGATTCGCGGCGATCAGGCCGATGGTGACCACGGGCCGGAGCACCGAAGGGTTGTCGTCGCGATACGGGAACATGACCCGCGGAATATACCGCCGGACGGCCCCCTAGTGCCCCGCCTTGCTCCCCAGCCAATCCGCCCGGAATGCGGTCTGCGCCGCCGTCGGTGCGGTCCCCGTCGCCTCGATCGGGACCACCTCGAGGCGCGGATCGGTCGCCCAGGCAACCTGCGCAGTGCGCTGGCGGCCCCGCTGCAGGAAGACGAGGGTCGAGGATTCTCCGATTCGTGCCGCGGCCGTCCGCGTGCGCCACGACTCGGCGGTGACCGGCACCCCGTTCAGCGACACCAGCCGATCGCCCTCCGCGACCCCGGCCGCGTGGAGCGGTGTCCCGACCAGTACCGTCGAGGTCACCTCCGCCCCGTCCTCGCGGAACGACAGGCTCACCCGCCCGAGCGTCGCGCCATCGCTGGCGCGTCGGAGGACGAAGCCCGCCCTCGCCAGCAGCGCGGCGTAGTCGGGCACGTCACGCCCGCGGATGTAGGTCGCGAAGAACTGCCGCGCCCACGCCGCGTCACCGCTGTACGCGCCAAGCTCGCGCTCGAGATCATCCACGGTGTACGGCGTGGGCACCTCGTACCGGGCACCGGCACCGTACCGGGTCCAGAGGTGCCGGTAGAAGCCGTCGAGCGAGCGGCCCGGGAAGCGCTCGCGCAGCGTCAGGTCCAGGCCCAGCCCGATCGCCGCGCCCCAGGTGTAGTACGACAGGAAGGTGTTGGCGCGGTTCACCGGATCGACCGACGTCGCCGCATCGACGAACGGCGCCTGCAGCGACATCTCCATCGGCGAGAAGTAGCGGCGGCCCGGAGCGTTGATCACCGCGTCGAGCGTCCCGCCGATCGACGCGGCGTACTGCGCGTCGGTCATCAGCCCGGCGCGACGGATCGGCAGCGGCGTGTAGTACGAGGTGAACCCCTCCGCGAACCAGAGCGCATCCGACGGATTGGCCCGGAAGAAGTCGAACGGCTCGAGCGCGCGGGGCCGGATCCGCTCGACATTCCACGAGTGGAAGAACTCGTGCGAGAGCGTCGACAGCAGCCCCATCTCGTTCCGCGCCAGCGCGCTGCTGCTCGACAGCACGGTCGAGTTGCGGTGCTCCATCCCGTCGCCGGATGCCCACGGGACGTACGCCGCGAGGAAGGTGTAGGTGCCGTGATCGTAGCGCGCGGTCTCCCCGAAGATCGCCACCTGCTCGGCAACGACCTTGCGGGCCTTCCCGGCGTAGGCATCGGCCTCGGCGTCGGTGCCGAGGTGGTGCATCGCGAGCCGGATCGTGTCGGTGCGACCGGCGCCCGCGACGGTCCAGCTGCGGATCGCGAGCGGACCGAGCAGCGTCGGCGAGTCGAGGAAGTACTGCAGGTCGGGTGCGGCAAAGCGGAGCGGGTCGGCCGTCGGCACCAGTTGCGTCGCGGCGCGCCAGCCGCTGCCCTCGGGCGGGACGAACTGCACCGCGATCGGCTGGGCCTCGAGCCCCACCGCCCACGCGAACGTCGCGGGGCCGTTGAGGAGCGCGTGCGTGGCATCGACCTGCGCGTAGGTGCCGTCGGCGCGATCGGCGAACAGCGTGTAGCGGAAGTGCACCGTGCCGTCGTGGCCGCGCACGATCCAACGATACGGATCGGGGCGCTCGATCGGGAGCACCCGCCCCGCGCCGTCAGTCGCCTGCACCGCGTAGACGTTCTTGGCGAACTCGTGGATCGCGTAGCGCCCCGGCGAGGAGCGGCTCATCCGGATCTCGAGCGCCTCGCGCCCGCGCGCCGGGAACGAGGCGATGATCGCCGCCTCGTGGTGGGCGGGATCGGGAAAGCTGACCGCGTAGCGGACAGTGTCAGCCGCCACGAGGGCGAGCGGGGCAAGCAGCGCGAGCAAGGGCATGTCGGGCTCCGTGGACCTGAGGGCTCCTGAAGCTACCCCGGGTCGCGCGCGGGCGGGATAGATTGCGCGCATGCTCCTCCCCATCCTCCTGGCGCTCCAGCTCGCCGACACGACCGACTTCACCGGCCCCTCACCGTGGCCGGCGATCCGTCGCGAACGGATCGCGACCCTGCTCCCGGCCGCGATGCAGGCCACCGCGGTCGACGCGTGGGTGATCCTGCTCCGCGAGAACGCCAACGACCCGCTCGCGCTGCACGTCGGCGGCGAGAACGCCGGCGCGCCGTCGGCGGTGCTCTTTCTCCGCGAGGGCGACCGCGTCCGCTCGGTGATGCTCGCCGGCTTCGGCGAGGCGATCGCGCTCCGCGAGCTCGCGGTGCACGACTCGGTCGTGGTGGTGGACGCGAACGACGGCGGCCTCCTCGGCGGCATCGCGACGCGGCTCCGCGCCGCGAACGCGCAGCGCATCGCCATCAACAGCGCCGCGACCGGCGTCGCCGACGGCCTCTCGTGGACCCAGCGCACCGCCCTCGAGCGCGCCCTCGGCCCCGAGCTGAGTGCCCGGCTCGTCTCGTCATCGGAACTGGTGACGGCGTGGCTCGAGCGGAAGCTCCCCGCGGAGGTCGCGATCCTCAGGCGCGCGGCGCGCCTCACCGAGCAGCTCGAGCACGAGGCGTACGCCACCGTCGTCCCCGGGGTCACGCGCGACAGCGACATCGCCGCGTTCCTCAAGCGCCGGATGCGCGAGCTCGGCGTCGAGGATGGCTGGTCACCCGCCCAGAACCCGAGCGTCAACAGCGGCCCCGATCGCGGCCACTCGCACGCGAGCACGCGGATCATCCAGCCCGGCGACGTGATCCAGACCGACTTCGGCATCAAGGTGCACGGCGTGTGGGTCACCGACATCCAGCGATTCGCCTACGTCCTGCGCCCGGGCGAGACCGCGCCACCCGCCGATGTCGAGGCGAAGTGGCAGGCGGCGCGCCGCGGCAACCGGGCGGCGTTCGCGGCGATGCGTCCGGGCGCCACGGGCGCCGAGGTGGATTCGGCCCAGCGCGTCGTGATGCAGGCAGCGGGCTCGGCCAGCGTGCCGTGGGGGACCGGACATCCGGTCGGGTATTGGGCGCACGATGCGGGGCCGGGGCTGCGGCGCTTTGCGCGGCGACCGCTCGCCGAGGGGATGGTCTTCGCGTTCGACGGCTTCTTCGCGTGGACACTCCCCGGCGGCAGCGGCACCTGGGGCGACGGCAGCAAGACGATCTCGGTCGAGGAGATGGCCGTCATCACCCGCGACGGCGCCGAGTATCTCGTCCCGCCGCAGGAGCGGCTCATCCTGATCGGCGGTACCAGGTGAAGCTGGCGTTCATCGGGTCGCACGGCGTGGGCAAGACCACGCTCTGCTACGACGTGGCCGGACGGCTCAAGCGGCAGGATCGCCACGTGGAGCTGGTGATGGAGGTGGCCCGGAAGTCGCCGCTCCCGATCAATCGCGACACGACCTTCGCGGCACAGGCGTGGATTCTCCACACGCAGATCGCCCACGAGCTCGCGGCCGAGGCCGAGGGCGCCATCGTCCTCTGCGACCGCTCGGTGCTCGACAACTACGCCTACCTCGTGCAGCAGGGCGGTCGCCGTCCCGCGTACGACGCGCTCGTCGCCGACTGGATCGCCAGCTACGATGCGCTGGTGAAGGTGCCGATCATCGCGCCGCCCTCGTTCGACGGGAAGCGCGACGTCAGCGCCGAGTTCCAGCACCAGATCGACGGCACCATCGACGCGCTGCTCGAGGCGTTCGGCGTGCCGTGCCATCGGCTCGACCCCGACGCGCGCGACGGATGGGTCGATGCCGTCCTCACCGCCGCGGGGCTCCCGCTCCACCCGCCGCAGATCGACCTCTTCCGCATCGCCGAGTGACCCCCCTTCCGCCGACGCGCACGCCGGACGATCATTGACGCCTCCCCACACATCGCAGTCCGCGGAGGTTCCGATGGGCAAGCGCCTCGCCGGCATCGTTGCCGGGTATGTCACGATGATGGTGATGGTCTTCGGGTTGATGACGCTGGGCTGGGTCGCCGTCGGCGCCGACGGCGCGTTCGAACCGGGCGTCTTCGTGACCACGCCGCTCTGGCACGCGATCTCGATCGGCGTCGCCGTGGTCGCGGCCTTGGCGGGCGGTCGCGTGGCCCGGCGCCTCGGCGGCGATCGCGAGACGGTCGTCGGCCTGGCGATCCTGGTCTTCGTCCTCGGGGTGGTCTTCGCGATCCCGGTGCTGACCGCCGACCCGACGCTCGCCGCCACCCCGCGGCCCGATGGTCTCGCGATGATGGACGCCGTGAACCAGGCGCAGCAGCCGGTGTGGGTGGCGCTCGCCAATCCGGTCATCGGCGCCATCGGCGCGATGCTCGGCGGGCGCGACCGGGCGGCCAGCGCGTGAGCGACGCGGGCACGTTGCCGGGGGCTCCGATGGCGCGCGCGGTCGGCTTCCCCCGGCGCGGGTCGGCGCTGACGCGACGCGTCGCGGCGTCGCTCTTCCGCCTGATCGGCTGGCGCTTCGAGGGCGCGATGCCCGAGCTCCCGAAGTTCGTGCTCATCGTCGCGCCCCACACGTCGAACTGGGACTTTCCCGTGGGCCTCATCGCGAAGTTCGCGATCGGCTTCCGCGCGACCTTCCTGGCCAAGCACACGCTCTTCACGTGGCCGATGGGGCCGATCCTCCGCTGGCTCGGCGGCGAGCCGGTCGACCGGACCGCGCGCCACGGCGTCGTGTCGCAGGTCGTCGCGCGCTTCGCGGCGGAAGAGCGGTACATCCTCGTCATCGCCCCGGAAGGCACGCGACGGGGTGCGCCGTGGAAGATGGGGTTCTACCACATCGCCCGCGGGGCCGGGGTGCCGATCCTCCCGGTGGCCTTCGACTGGGCGCGACGCACGATCCGCTTCCATCCGCCGATGCATCCCACCGACGACGAGGCGGCCGATCGAGCGGCGCTTCGCGCCTGCTTCAGCGCCGCGATGGCGCGCCACCCGGACGACTATCGCGATCCGTAGCATTGCGGAGGGGGCTGCGGGAGGGCGTTTAGCTTTCCCGCGTGCGCCGAGTGGCGCGATGCCCCCGCAGCCCAGGATCGTGATGACCGCCGTTCCCGACTCGCCCACGCCGTCCGACTGGAATCGTCTCCTCGCGCCGTACCGCTCGCCGATCCTCTGGAAGAGCGTCTGGCAGCTGCTCAGCACCGTCGCCCTTTTCGTCGGGCTGTGGGCCGCGACGCTGGCCTCGCTCGAGGTCGGCTACTGGCTGACGCTGCTCCTCGCGATCCCGACCGCGATGATGGTGGTGCGGCTGTTCATGCTGCAGCACGACTGCGGGCACGCGTCGTTCTTCAAGTCGCGCACCGCGAACGACGTCGTCGGCAGCGTCCTCGGCGTCGTCACGCTGGTGCCCTACACGTACTGGCGGAAGACGCACGCGCTGCACCACGCCACCTCGGGCGACCTCGACGGCCGCGACCTCGGCGACATCGACACGCTCACGGTGCGCGAGTACCTGAGCCGCACGAAGCTCAAGCGGGTGCTGTATCGCGCGTACCGGCATCCGCTGGTGCTGCTGGTCGTCGGCCCGGTGTGGCAGTTCATCCTCAAGCACCGGCTGCCGCTCGACATCCCGCGCTCGTGGAAGAAGGAATGGGCCAGCGTGCACTGGACCAACGTCGGCCTCGGCGCGCTGGTCCTCGCGATGTGCTGGCTGGTGGGGTGGCAGCGGTTCCTGCTCGTGCAGCTGCCGGTGACGGTCATCGCCGGTGCGATCGGCGTCTACCTCTTCTACGTGCAGCACCAGTACGAGGACACCTACTGGCGCTACCGCGAAGCGTGGAACTACTACGCCGCGGGGCTGGAGGGGGCGTCGCACCTCGTGATGCCGAAGGTGCTGCAGTGGTGCACGGCCAACATCGGGCTGCACCACATCCACCACGTCGCGAGCCGGATTCCCAACTACCGGCTGCAGGCGTGCTTCAACGAGATCCCGGCCCTGAGGCAGGTCACCACGCTGACGCTCAAGGACAGCG
>DASTAN010000091.1:0-9226 GCA_035712665.1 Gemmatimonadales bacterium | reverse complement strand
GGGGCCGCTCAGCGTGTGGCGCGTGACGGCGCTGTATGCCTGGCACTCGCGGCATCACCTCGCGCACGTCACGGGCACGCGTGCCCGGAACGGGTGGTGACGCGATGCGCATCCTGTCCTCGACGGTGCTGCTGCTGCTCGCGGCCTGCGGCGGCATCGTGACCACCAGCAGCGGACGACCGAGCGAGGTGCAGGACGCCCCCGTGCGCGTGCTGGGCCAGTTCCAGCAGGCCGAGTGGAGCGAGCCCGACACCGTCGAGATCGGCAACGCCGACGCGTGGCGCGAGGCGTGGGCCCGGCTCCAGGGCGGTGTCACACCGCTGCCGCCCGCGCCGAGCGTGGATCTCGCGACCGAGCGGGTGCTCATCGTCGCCGCAGGCATGCGTCCGAGCGGCGGCTTCGCCTACAGTTTCGATCGCTCGCGCACCACGACCGAGGCGGTCGAGGTCGGGCTCACGCTGGTGAGCCCGGGTCCGCGCTGCAGCGTCGCGCAGATGCTCACGTCACCGGCCATCGCGCTCGCGGTGCCGCGGGTGCCGGCGGGGGTGGCGCTGCAGGTGAAGTCGCGCGTGCAGGACTGTGAGGGGTGAGGCGCAAGGGGTGAGGGGGAATGGGGACTGCGATCTCCCCTTTTTCCCTCCCACGCTCCCTGTTCACTATTCACCATTCACCGCCTCACCCCTCACCCCTCACCTCTTCACCATCCCGTCAGGAGATCCCATGCCCCGTCCGTCCGTCGCTGGTATCGGTGGTGTCGTGCTCTTTGCGGATCACGCCGACACGCTCGCGCACTGGTACGAGCAGCACCTCGGCATCTTCTTCACGCGCGAGCCGGGCTCGCACGAATGGTGGGCGCAGCTGCCCGACGGGCACGCCTTCGCGATCCATCAGTCGAAGCATTCGCTGGGGCACGATCGCCGGCACTGCGAGGTGACGTGGCGCGTGGATGACCTCGACGCGTTCGTCGAGGCGCTGGGCGAGGGCGGGATCACCATCGACGAGCGGCAGGAAACGGCCGACGGCGACTTCGTCTGGTTCGATGATCCGGAAGGGAACCGGATCGAGCTGTGGCAGGCCAAGGAGGGGTGAACGGTGAACGGTGAATGGTGAACAGGATCGCCCGTTCACCATTCACCATTTACCGTTCACTTCATCCGGTCCCGATCGGGATATTCACTTCGAAGCTGCGCCGTCCCCTCCAGCATCACCAGCATCCCCGGCTCGGGGAGCTGCGCCACGCCGACGACCGTGAGGATCGGCGGCGCGGTGCGGTCGGTCGCCTCGACCAGCTGCGCGCGGATCGTCTCGACCGCCTCGGGCGAGAGGTCGCGCACGTAGGCCGTCACGCGGACCACGTCGCCCGGCAGCCCGCGCGCGGCCGCCACCACCGCCAGGAAGTTGCGCAGCGCCTGCCGTGTCTGGTCGGGGAGGGTGGTGCCGACGAGCTGGCCCTGCGCATTCACCGGCACCATCCCGCTGATCACCACCGAGAGCCCCGAGCGCACCGCGTGCGGCATCGTGCCGAGGGTGGGCACGTCGGGCGCGGTGATGCGCTGGGGCACCGGGACGGCCGGGGCAGGGAACCGGCGCGGCGGCGCGGGGGCGCACGCAGCGACGGCGAGAACGAGCAGCGGAAGGAGTCGGGTCATCGGGATCCGTAGCGGCGCTGGAGTTCGCGGATCATCACGAGCCGGATGTCGCGAAACGGGGTGATCGGGCCAAGGGCGGCGTTGGTCGGGGCCAGGTAGTCGAGCCCCTTCTCGCGGCCGGTGACGAGGAAGTCGGTCGTCGCCACCACATACACGCGCGACGGGTCCACGGGTTCCCCCGCGACCTGCCAGCGGTCGCCATCCTTCCGGGCCCCGTCGGCGTGGAGGAACCCGCCGCTGCCGCGATTGGCGAGCCCCTGCTCGAGCACCCGCACCAGGAGCGCGCCGGTCATCGTGGTCCGCACGACCTTGCCGCCGAAGGGCAGCACGCGGATCACGTCGTACTGCAGGATCGGGCCCGCGGGCAGCACGTCGTCGATGCGGATCGAGCCGCCGTTCATCACCCCGACCTGCGCGTCCGGCACCTCGCGCCGCAGCGCTTCGGCGATGAGCGCGGTGAGGTTGCCCTCGCGCACCCGCACCGTGGCCTCGCGTCCGTCGAGCGGCTCGGGCAGCGTCGTCACGATGGCGCGCGGCTCGAGCCCCTCGCGCACGAACGCGCTGTCGGCCCGCGCCACCCACTGCTGCACCCGCGCCTCGGTGGCGGGATCGGTCGGGGTCGCCGCGGTGATCGGGAGGAAGGTCACGTCCACGCGGGGGGCCGCGCTGTCGAGGGCGATCGTCGCGAGGGCCACGGTGCGCACGTTGGCGTCGGCCTTGATGATCGGCGTGAATGCGCGGCCTCGGCGCAGCAGGTAGTTCTCGTGCTCGTGACCGCCGAACAGCGCGGCGATGCCCGGCACTTCCTCGAGCAGCCGCTGGTCCTGCGCCAGCGTCAGGTGCGTGAGCGCGATGACGACGTCCGCCGAGTCGCGGAGCAGCGCCACCTCGCGGCGGGCCGTCGCGATCGGGTCGTCGAAGCGCACCCAGCCGGGGCGATTGTCGTCGATGGTCACGCCGAAGTAGCCGACGCGCACCGGGCCGCGCGGCGTCGGGACGGTCACGATGACGCGCGGCACCGTCCCCGGGAACGGCCGACCCGCGCTGTCGCGGACGTTGCTGGTCAGGATCCGGAAGCGGGCCTCCGCGAGCCGGGCGCGGAACTCCGCCTCGCGGATGTCGAACTCGTGGTTGCCGAGCACGGCGAGATCGACACCGACGCGGTTCAGGATGTCGACCATCTGGCGCCCAGCCAGGCGCTCCCCGTCGACGAGGGCGAGCCCCATCGCGGACGGCGAGTGATAGTCGCCGCCCAACGTGGTGATGAGACCCGGAAACCGCTCGCGAAGCGTGGTACGGAGCCCCGCCACGCGGGCGAGGCCGCCGGCCGCGCCGCCCTCGCCCGGGGTGATCTCGTAGACATCGTTGAGGTGGAGGATGGCGACCGTCCGCCCGGCGGGCGCGTCCGCGGGCCCCGCTGCCGGGGCCGGCACCCGCGCCGGGGCGGGGCCGCCGGCACAGGCGGCGACCAGGGCGAGGAGGAGCGGCAGCAGGACGGGACGGCGCATCGCGGATCCGGTTGGGGACGCCGCAAATCTATCGCGGGGTGGCTTCGGCGGTGCCGTTGTGCAACGTTTCGGGGTCGGGTCGTCCATCCGACCGTCCCATTTCACGCAAGGTGCAGCCATGCAGAAGACCCTCCTGGCCCTCGCGGCCGCCGGTGCCCTGACGGGGTGCGTCAGCAAGCAGAAGTACGACGAGCTCGTCGCCGAGCAGACGCAGATCAACGAGCAGAAGGATTCGCTCGTGGCCGACGTCCTCGCCGCGACGCAGATGGTCACCGAGATCAACGCCGACCTCGCCCGGGTGAAGGCGCTCGGCGTCTCGCCGACCGCCTCGGGCGAGCAGGCCGCCGCCGGCAAGACCGAGGAGCGGCAGATCCTCCTCGGCAAGATCCGCGAGGTGATCGCGCGGCTCGAGACGGCGGAGAAGGAGGTCGAGGCGCAGAAGCAGCGGGTCGGGTCGCTCCAGGGCGAACGTCGCCGCCTGCTCGCGCAGCTCGAGACCTTCGAGAAGACGATCAGCGACCTCAAGGCCGCCGCGATGACGCAGGAGGCGCTGATCACCGAGCAGCGCGTGCAGATCGCGACGCTGACCTCGCGCGTGGACACCCTCACCGCGACGACCGAGCAGCTCAGCACCGAGCGCGCCGCGATCGCCGACACGCTCACCCGCGTGACCGACGAGGCGAACACCGTGTACTACGCGGTCGGCACCGAGGACGAGCTCGTGAAGCGCGGCATCCTGGTGAAGGAGGGGAGCAAGTTCCTCGTCTTCGGCAGCAAGACGCTGGCGACCGCGCGCGACCTCAAGCCCGAGCTGTTCCAGAAGCTCGATCGCCGCGTCGACACCGTGCTCACCGTGCCGGAGCCGACCAAGGAGTACAAGATCGTCACGCGCCAGGACCCGAAGTACCTGACGACGACGATCGTGAAGAACGGCAAGACGAAGGGCGACCTGCACATCGCGAACCCGGCCTTCTGGGACGCGGGCAAGTTCCTCGTGCTGGTGCGCGACTGATGCGCCGTGCGATGCTGGCGGTGCCCCTGCTCGCGGTGGCTGTCCTCGGCGCGTGGCGCGCCGCACCCGAGCAGGCGCCGCCGCTCCCGATGCTGCGGGTCGTGAAGTCGCCGACCTGCGGCTGCTGCCAGGAGTGGGTGAAGTACATGCAGGCGCAGGGGTTCACGGTGAAGGTCGAGAACCGCGACAACTTCACCGACCTCAAGCGCGCCAACGGCGTCACCGCGCAGCTCGAGAGCTGCCACACGGCGTTCGCCGGGGACCTCGTGATCGAGGGCCACGTCCCGGCCGACCTGGTGAAGAAGGTGCTGGCGACGAAGCCGAAGGGCGTGAAGGGCCTCGCCACGCCGGGGATGCCGATGGGGTCGCCCGGGATGGAGCAGGGCGGGATGAAGGAGCGCTACACCGTCTACGCCTTCGACGCGAAGGGGAAGGCGACGCCCTACGCCGTGCGCTGAGCGAGTTCGGCGCGAAGCGCGGCGCGCTTCGCGTCGATCGCCGCACGGACCCGTTCCTTGAGGGCGCGCAGGTCGGTCTTCCCGAGACCGGCCGTCGGGATCGGCTCGAGGATCTCGACCACCGCGTGCGCCGGGTTGATCCGCCAGTCGTGCTTGGCGATCGCGTCCCGGGTGCCGTAGAGCGCCAGCGGCAGGATCGGCACCTGCGCCTCGATCGCGAGGCGGAACGCGCCGTCCTTGAAGGGCAGCATCTCCTCGCCCTCCGAGCGGGTCCCCTCCGGAAAGATCACCACCGACACCTTGCCGTCGAGCCGAGCGCGGCTCGCGGCGAGGGCGTCGCGCGCACTGGTCGCGCGCTCGCGATGGATCGAGATGTCGCGGGCCGCCCACATCGACCAGCCGAGGACCGGGATCCGCATGATCGACCGCTTGCTCATCCACTTCATCTCCCACGGGAGATGGCAGAGCAGCAGGATGTCGGCGAAGGACTCGTGGTTGGCGACCACGACGTACGGGGTGCGCGGGTTGGCGGGCGGGGTCCCGCGGACCTCGAAGCGCCACCACGGCGAGAGCCATTCGGTCGCCGCCCCCGCCTTCCGGAAGAGCCGTCCGCCCCAGTAGTTCACGCGATCCACCGGCCAGCCCACGACCCGCCACAGCAGGACGAACGGGAAGAGGAGGGCGATCCCGGCGCCGAGGACGAACCAGGTCCAGACCGAGACGATGGTGGTGCGGAGCGGGGCGGACATTCCGCCAAGATAAGGGTACTTTGCAGGGATGTCTCCCGAACAACTCGCCCGCCTCACCGCGCTCCTCGACTGTGCCGGTCCGTCCGGCTTCGAGCGGGCCCCGGCGCGCCTCTGGCGCGCGCAGGCCGCCTTCGCCGACGAGGTCACCTCGGACGTGAGCGGCAACTCCTACGCGACCATCCACCCGGCGGCCGGGGCCGCCTCGCCGACTCGGGTGATGTTCGCGGGCCACATCGACGAGATCGGCCTGATCGTCATCCACATCGACGACGACGGCTTCTGCTGGTTCGACCCGATCGGCGGCTGGGATTCGCAGGTCTTCGTCGGCCAGCGCGTGACGCTCCTCGGCCGCGAGGGTGCGGTCCCCGGCGTGATCGGCAAGCCGGCGATCCACCTGATGGACCAGGCCGCGCGCGACAAGCACACCAAGCACCACGAGCTCTGGATCGACATCGGGGCCGCCTCGAAGGCCGAGGCCGAAGCGCTGGTCGGTGTCGGCACGGCGGGCGTGCTCGGCTCGACGGTGACGCACCTGCCGAACAACCGGCTCGTCTCCCGCTCGCTCGACAACCGGATCGGGGCGTTCGTGGTGCTGGAGGCGGCGCGGATGCTCGCCGAGCGGCGGCCGCAGGTCTCGGTGACGGCGGTCGCCACGACGCAGGAGGAGATCGCGTACACCGGCGGCGGCGCGCGCACCTCGGCGACCGCGCTCGAGGCGCGCTGCGCGATCGTGGTCGACGTCACGCACGCGACCGACTCGCCGGGGATCGAGAAGAAGCGCCACGGCGCGGTGACGCTTGGCGGCGGTCCGGTGCTGTCGCGCGGCGCCGCGGTGAATCCGGAGGTGTTCGATCGCCTCGTGGCGGTGGCCGAGCGCGAGGGGATTCCGTACACGGTGCACGCGGCGGCCCGCTTCACCGGCACCGACGCCGACGCGATCTTCACGGCGCACCGCGGCATCGCCACGGGCCTGGTCTCGGTGCCGCTGCGCTACATGCACTCGCCCAACGAGCTGGTCGCGCTCGACGACATCCACGCAACCGCGCGCCTGCTGGCGGCGTTTGCGGCAGGTGTCACGGATGGGGATGACTGGATCGTACGATGAGAGGTGAGATCGGAGATCGGAGATCCGAGGGTGCAGCCTCCGATCTCCGATCTCCGATCGCGGATCTCGTCTAGGCCCGAAGGGCCTGCTGCGCCTCCGCCGTCCCGATCTGCTCCAGCGCGTGCCACGCGGCGCTGCGGACGTCCTCGTTGGCGTGCTTCAGCAGTCGCGCGAGCGCCGGCACCGCGCTCGCCGTGCCGCGCCGACCGAGGATGTCGGCTGCATCGCGCTGCACGCTCGGGGTGGGTGCCTCGAGGCCCCGCGCAATGAGATCCTCCCCACCGCGTGACCGGACCAGCAAGTCGAGATAGAGGCGTCGGGCGGCCCGGTCGGTCGTCTCGTCGAGCACGTCGAGGAGCGCGGTGACACCATCGCGCCCGAGGTGGTCGACGGCGCGTGCCGCCGCGGATCCGGCCCCGAAGGACGGCAGCTCGCGCACCAGCCGCTCGAGCACCGGGAGCGGCACCGCGCGGCGACGCTCGCCCTGCACGATCATCCGGGCCCCGTCGTCGAGCGTGGTTTCCAGCTCCTCGAGCTGCAGCAGCGCCGAGGCGAGCGCCTCGTAGTCCTTGCGCTCCACGGCCCGCGTGGCAGCCGCGACCAGCGGGTCCAGCAGCGTGCTCAGGGTCGCGCGATCGGCGTTGGCCGAGCCGAGTGACGGGTCGACATCGCGACGGTGGCCGCTCCGCACCGGTGCCCCGGGGAGGTCGGCGAGGGCGAAGCGGATCTCGTCCGCCATCGGCATCGCGTCGGCCGGCGTGAACTCCAGCCCGGGCACGACCGCGACCAGCGCGAGCTCGACATCGCGCGGCGAGGTGTAGAGGCCGATCGGGCTCGCGAGCACGTGCACGATCCCGAGCCAGTGCTGGTAGGTGGTCCCGCTCGGGAAGACGACCCGGCGGATGCCGTGTTCGCGGAGCGCGCTGCGCACCAGCGTCGCCCCGGGAACGCCCCGCGCGATCGGCGTCTCGTTCACGACGAGGTCGTCGTCGCGGAGTTCGCACGACGTCGTCGCACCATAGTTGGCGCGGGCCAGGAGCGCCGCGGCGTGCTGCAGGTCCTGCGGGTCGTCGTCGCCGGCACGGACCTGGTGCAGGAGCGTGCCGAGCAGGGCAGTGGTGGCAAGCGGCATGACGGAAACTTACCCCCGCGTCCGGCGCGCGAGTACGTCCGCCACGACCCCTCGGCCGCCGACCACCCCGAGCCGCGCGCCGATCGCGAGTGCGGCGGGCCGCACCAACCCGGCCGCATCCAGCCCGGCGGTGACCGAGCCCTCGAGGCCGACCCGGCCGTCGCGCATCACGATCGCCCGGGTCCCGACCTCGTGCGCGAAGACCGGGTCGTGGGTGACCGCCACCAGTGTCCCGCCCGCCTCGCAGTGCGCCACTGCGGCCTGCATCACCCGATCGCGCGAGGCCGCATCGAGGCCGGCCGTCGGCTCGTCGAGCAGCAGGAGCTGCGGACGACTGACCAGGGTGGCCGCGAGGGCCACCAGCCGCCGGCGCGGCAGCGGCAGGTCCCACGGGTGCTCCTCCGCCACGTCGTCGAGGCCGAGGGTCGCGAGGATGCCCACCGTGGCCGCCTCCACCCGCGCGCGGTCCCACCCTGCGAGCCGGGGACCGATGGCGCACTCGGCGCGCACCGAGGCCGCGAACAGCTGTCGTTCCGGCTCCTGGAACAGGAAGCCGACCGTGGGGGCGAGATCCTCCGGATGACGACCGGTGGTGGGCGCGCCAAGCACCTCGACCACGCCCTGCTGCGGCTGCGCGAGCGCCATCGCGAGGCGCAGCATCGTCGACTTGCCTGCGCCGTTCGGTCCGAGCACCATCATCGCCTCGCCGGGATGCACGGCCAGCGTGAGGGCGTGGAGGACCGGGCGGCCGTCGGGCCACGCGTAGCTCGCCTCGCGCATCGCCAGCACTGGCGTCGCGTCGCGCGGCGGACTCGGTGGCGTGCGCACCGGGGCGACGTCCGCATCGAGCGCCAGCGTCGCGACGAGTGCCTCGGTCGTGAGCGGCCTGGGGGCAGGGTACCCGGCCATCGCCGCGAGGGTGGCGGCGTCGGTGCTGCCGACACCGAGCGCCGGTGCGGACTCGGCGAGCAGCACCGCGGGCGTCGTGTCGGCGGCGACTGCTCCTCCACAAAGCACGACGACGCGATCAGCGCGCGTGGCCATCAGGTCGGCGTCATCGCAGGTGAGCACCACGATTCGTCCCTCGCGACCGAGGGTGACGAGCAGGTCGGCGATGCGCTCGCGTGCCGCGTGATCGAGCGCCGCGCAGGGCTCGTCGAGCAGCAGCACCTGCGGGTCGGTGGCGAGCAGCGCGGCGAGGAGGACGCGCTGCGTCTCGCCGCCGCTCAGCGCGTTCGGCGCCCGATCGGCAAGGTGCGCCACGTCGGTGCGCGCCATCGCGGCCTCGACCGCGGCACGGATGCGCTCGCGCGGCCAGCCAAGGTTCATCGGGCCGACCGCGATCTCGTCGCGCACCGTGCCGGCCACGCCGCTCAGTTGCAGCGCCGGCGCGGGTCCCAGCCAGCCGATGCCGCGATCGAGCGGCGATGACGCGGCGACGTCGGCCCCGTCGAGCGTGGCGGTCCCCGCACCGTCGCCGCCCGACAGGCGCGGCAGGAGCCCCGCGAGCGCGCCAAGGAGCGTGCTGGTGCCGGCGCCGAGGGGGCCGGCAAGCCAGGTGACGCCCGGCCGGAACGTCGTGGTGATTCCCTCGAGTGCCCAATGCGTCTGCG
>DASTAN010000090.1:0-5664 GCA_035712665.1 Gemmatimonadales bacterium | reverse complement strand
GCCCAAGGCCCAAGGCTCAAGGCCCACTCACGACCCACGACTCACGACTCGTTGAAAGGAGACGTTGCGTGCCCGCGGGATCGACACCAGCAATCCGCTGATCCGTCCGCTCGTGTCACGCTGGAACGCCAGCTCCAGCGATCCCGCACGGAAGCGATCCTGTTCCATCCGCCCCAGGACGACGCGCTCTCCCGCCGTGCGGGCAAGCACCAACGTGTCAGCCACCGCCGCGATCGTCCAGCGCGCGTCGGCCTCCCCGGAATGCCAGGTCCCCACGTAGTCGGCGGTGTCCGGTTGCCACGGTGCCGTGACCGTCGTGATCGCCGTGTTCATCGTGGCGGTCGTGACGACGGGCTCCTTGAAGACCAGCGGCTGCACCGCCTGCCGCAGCATCACGGTCGCATTGGCACTCGCGTTCCCGCAGAGGACCACGGCCGAGATGCCGAGTGACGGCCAGCGCGCGAGGTGTGCACGATAGCCGGCGGTGGCACCGCTGTGGCCGATCTCCTCCACGCCGCCCCATCCCGAGTAGGCGAGCCCGCCGGCGTAGCTGATCGCCGTGCCGTCGCGCAGCGTGCCGCGCACCTCCATCGCCGCGCTCACGTCGGGCGTGCCGAGGCGCCGGGCCGACATCGCGGCGTTCCAGCGGAGGAGGTCGTCGATCGTCGTCAGCAGGCCGCCGTGGCCGTGCGGGTTCTCGAACGGCATGTCGAGACGCCAGGTGCTGTCGCGGCGCGCGTAGGCCTGCGCCCGCCCCGGCACCACGCGGGCGAAGTCGTCGCGCCACGAGGTGTGCGTCATCCCCAAGGGTTCGAAGAACTCGCGCCGCGTGAACTCGGCGAGCGACACGCCACTCACGCGCTCGACCAGCATGGCCAGGAGCGAGTAGCCGGAGTTGGTGTAGCTGTACGCCGCCCCGACCTCGTGGTTGAGGCCGCGCTGGCGGGCGATGAGATCGAGGACGTGACGATGCTCGAGGATGCGGCTGCCGCGAGGCCACCCCTGCAGCTCGGCGATCGCCCCCCAGTCGCGGAGTCCGCTGGTGTGCTGGAGCAGGTGCGTGATGGTGATCGGGGCATCGTAGCCCGGCAGTTCGGGGAACCAGCGCCGGATGTCGTCACCGAGGCCGATCTGCCCGCGCGCGGCCAGCAGGTGCACCGCGGCGGCGGTGACCTGCTTGCTCACCGAGCCGGCCTCGAAGATCGTGGTGGGCGTCGCGGGGACGCCGAGTTCGAGGTTGGCCATTCCCCACGCGCGACGAATGATGCCGACCCCGGCGGAGTCGACGCCGAGCGCACATCCCGGGGCGGCACCGCTGGCACTGGCGAAGAGCTGATCAAGGCGCGCGTCGGTCGGGCGCGACTGCGCCGCGAGGGGACCGGCGAGGAGCAGCAGGACCACGACAAGGCGACCGCGCATCACGACCCCCGTTCATTGTTCACCGTTCACCCCCTCACCCCTCACCGCAGTTCGCCAACCGTCTCCTCCACGGCCGTCCGCAGTGCGCGCTCCGTGATCAGCCGGCGCACCGCCGCGAGGTCGCCGGTCATGATCCGGTCGGCATCGAGCGGCGGCACCACGGCCCGGATCGCACGCACGGCGGCCCCGACGCCGGGACCCGGCACGAGCGGCGCGTGGAACTCGAGCGCCTGCGTCGCGTTGAGCAGCTCGACCGCGAAGACCCACTGTGCGTTGGCAAGAATCATCGCGCACTGCCGCGCGGAGGTCGTCCCCATCGAGACGTGATCTTCCTGGTTGGCGCTGGTCGGGATCGAGTCGACGCTCGACGGATGCGCCAGCACCTTGTTCTCGCTCACCAGCGAGGCGGCGGTGTACTGCGAGATCATCAGTCCCGAATGCAGTCCGCCCTGTCGCGCGAGGAAGGCCGGCAGCCCGCTCACCGCGGGGTCGAGCATGTGCTCGACACGCCGCTCGGCGATGTTTGCCAGCTCGGCGATCGCGATCTTCGCGTAGTCCATCGCCACGGCGACGGGCTGGCCGTGGAAGTTGCCGGCCGAGATGACGAGATCCTCGTCGGCGAAGACGAGCGGGTTGTCGGTGACGCTGTTGATCTCGCGCGTCAGCACCTCGGCCACGTGCGCGAGGGCGTCGCGCGAGGCGCCGTGCACCTGCGGCATGCAGCGCAGCGAGTAGGCGTCCTGGATCTTGTCGCACTCGGCGTGCGAGGCGTGGATCGGCGAGTCGGCCGAGAGGCGCAGCAGGTTGGCCGCGCTCGCCGCCGCGCCGGGATGCGGACGCACGGTGGTCACGCGCGGGTCGAACGGCGCCCGCGTCCCCTTGAGGGCCTCGAGGGACATCGCACCCGAGATGTCGGCCACGACGGCGAGCTCGCGCGCGTCGTCGACAACGAGCACCCCGATCGCCGTCATCGCCTGCGTGCCGTTGATGAGCGCGAGCCCCTCCTTCGCCTCGAGCGTCACCGGGGCAAGGCCGACGGCGGCGAGCGCGTCGCTGGACGGCAGCACCTGCCCACCGACCTCCGCGGTCCCCTCGCCGATCAGCGTGAGGGCCACGTGCGAGAGCGGGGCAAGGTCGCCGCTCGCCCCGACCGAGCCCTGGCTGGGCACCACCGGATGCACGCCGGCATTGAGCATCGCGAGCAGCAGCTCGATCACCTCGACTCGGATCCCGCTGAAGCCCTGCGCCAGCGAGTGGGCCCGCAGCAGCAGCATCGCGCGCACGATCTCGGTCGACAGCGGGTCCCCGACGCCCATCGCGTGCGAGACGACGAGATTCCGCTGCAGCTGGCGGACGTCGTGCGCCTCGATGCGGACGTTGGCAAGCTTGCCGAAGCCGGTCGTCACGCCGTAGACCGTGCGTCCCTCGGCCACGATCCGCTCGATCTGGGCGCGCGAGGCGGCGATGCGGGCCCGAGCCTCGTCGCACAGCGCCACGGGGGTGCGATGACGCGCGACCGCGACGACGGCATCGAGGGTGAGCGGCTGGCCAACGAGAATCGGTGCGGTCACGCGGTGAGCTCCCTGCCGGCGATCCAGGACGCGACCACGGGGGACGCGCCGAGCGTGTAGGTGATGGTGCGCCAGTCGCGCTCGTCGAGGACGAGCAGGTCGGCGCGCTGACCGGCGGCAAGGCGCCCGCGATCGGCGAGGCCCAGCGCTGCTGCGGCGTTGGCGGTGCCTGCGGTGAGGGCTTCCGCCGGGGTCAGGCCATTGAGCCGCACCGCCAGCGCGACCGCCAGCTGCGGCGAGAAGAGCGGCGACGAGCCCGGGTTGCAGTCGGTGCCGACGGCCACGGCGGCGCCAGCCGCGATCAGCGCGCGCGCGGGTGCGGCCGGGAGCCCCAGATGCAGCGTCACGCCGGGAAGGATCGTCGCGACCGTGGGCGCCGCGCCCAGCGCCGCGATCTGTCCCGGCGTCGAGGCCTCGAGATGGTCGACCGAGAGCGCCCCGTGCGCGATCGCACACTCCACGCCGCCGATGGCGTGGAACTGATCCGCGTGCGCCTTCACCGCGAGACCCTCGGCGAGCGCCGCGCCGAAGACGACCTTGGCATCCTCGACCGAGAACGCCTCGCGCTCGATGAAGATGTCCACTGCCGTGGCGAGGCCGCGCGATGCGACCTCGGGAATCAGCTCCTGCGTCACCATCGCGAGGTAGTCCGCACGCTCGGCCGGGTTGCCGGGCGGCACGTGGATCAGCAGCGTCGGCACCACCTGCACGCGGGCGTGACCGATGAAGGCGTTGATCGCCTCGAGACTCGCCAACTCGGCCTCGAGGGTGAAGCCGTAGCCGCTCTTGATCTCGACCGTGGTGGCGCCGCCGGCGACGAGCGCCGCGAGGCGCGGGCGGGCGAGCTCGATCAGCTCCACCACCGAGGCTGCTGCGGTGTGGCGCATCGTGCTGCGGATGCCGCCACCGCGCGCGAGAATCTGCTCATATGGCACGCCCGACACGCGCGCCTCGAAGTCGGCGAGGCGATCGCCGGCCCAGACGACGTGCGTGTGCGGATCGACGAGCCCCGGCACCACGGCTCGGCCACCGAGATCCCGCTCCTCGGCTGCCGTGCCGGTCCACGCGCGGCGCGGGCCGACCCAGGCGATGCGCTCGCCCTCGATCGCGATCGCGGCGTCCTCGATGATGTCGAGCACGCCCATCTCCGCGCCGCGCCGGGCCCCGGTGCCGGGCGCCGTCGCAAGCTGGGAGATGCCGGTGAGGAGGGTGACCATGAGGGGGAATTTAGTGCGTGGGGCGGCGTTGGTGCGGGGTGAACGGTGAATGGTGAACGGTGAACGGTGAACGGGGGTGAGGGGTGAGGGGTGAGGGGCAAGGGGGGCGTCATCCCGAGCGCAGCGAGGGATCTCCTCGAGGCGGTACATTCAGGAATCCTTCTCCCCGAGGCGCATCATGACGTCGGCTCGCTGTGTCACGCTGTGCATCCTCCTCACGGCGTGCGCCGACGAGTGGGGCCCTGCCACGAGTGATTTCGCGACCGTGCGCGACTCGGCCGGGATCGTCATCGTCCAGAATCACACGGCCGAGTGGACGCTGCGCGAGGGGTGGCGCGTGTCGCCGACCCCGATCCTTGAGATCCCCGATTCGGCGCTGCTCGGCGAGGGCCGCTACGTGATCGCGGGTGCACGACTCGCGAGCGGCGGGATCGTGGCCCTGACCGATGCCGGCGGACGGTTGTTCGGTGGGGACGGTGCGTTCCAGCGCCCGTTCGCGCGTCGCGGCGACGGGCCCGGCGAGTTTCGCTACGCCAGGGATCTCATTGTCCGACCCGGCGACAGCATCGTGGTGGCCACGATGGGCAAGCGCGGCTGGTTCGCGCCGGATGGCGCCTTCGTCCGTGATGAGTTCGTCGATCAGGAGCGCCTCCGGACACTCGGACGGTGGGGCGAGTGCGCGAATCGGACGCTGCCCGACCTGTCGTGGATCGGGTGCCAGGACGACCCGACCATCCCGACCAGCGCGACCAACCGGCCGAGCCGCGTGAATGCTGACGGGTGGCGCAGTCCAGGGCCGGGCCTGCTTCGGCGGCTGAACCGGCTCCTGCTCGTCCCGCCCTCACCGGACACGGCCTATCGCCTTGGCGTGGATATCGGCATCGAGCAGCAGGGCATCGACAACGGCACCTCGGGCGGCACCTTCGTGGTCCATCCCTTCCACGCGCGGAGTGCGCTGGCCGCTGGGGGGACCCCGCTGCGCATCGCCAGCGCGATGAATCCGCACTGGGAGATCGAGGTGTGGTCGGTGACGGGGACGCTGGAGCGGATCATCCGGCTCGATGGCGGGCGCCGGGCGCCCACCGCCGCGGAACGGAGTGTCGCCGACTCGATCCTCCGCGCACCGGGGAGCGACATCGATGCGCCGGACCCTGTTCTCCGCGAACGCATGCTGAAGGCGATCATCACCCCGGATTCGCTGCCAGGGCACACGCAGCTGCTGATGACCCCAGACGGCGAGATCCTCAGTCGGCAGTGGTCGCACTTCGCGGCGGCACCTTCTGTCTTCGACGTCTTCACCGCCGAAGGTCGCTGGCTCGGCCCGCTGCGATTCCTGCCGCGCTTCCGGGTGCTCGAGGTCGGACGCGACTACGTCCTCGGCATCCAGTACGACGAGGATGACGTGCCGACGCTGCAGCTGTTCGGGTTGGAGCGGTGAGGGGTGAGGGGTGAGAGGG